>JAWWBG010000097.1:0-9435 GCA_033721095.1 Nitriliruptorales bacterium | reverse complement strand
GTCCTGATCTGGTTGCTGTCGAGGCTGGCCCGTCGGTTGGAGGTTCGGCAGCGCAAACGCTACGGCGCCAGCAAGATGGTCATCGGCGGCGGCCTCGAGTACCTCGAAGCGCTGGCCGAGGACGCCGAGCTCGACGTTCGCGTGGTTTCGCTCAACGTCTCAAAGGCCTGATCGCCCTACCGTCCGCGGCTCACGCCCAAGGCCGTCTGCGTGCCCGTTCTCGTCACCGATGCGCACACCTCGACCGGTGCCGCCGTCGTCCGCCGGATCCTCGCTGCCGGCGGCGAGGTGCGGGCGTACGGCGCCGGGGTCGACGACTCGCTCCGTGCGGCCGGAGCCATCGTCGCGAACGGTGACGCCGACGACGAGGGTCGGCTCGAGGCCGCCCTCGAGCAGGTCCACACGGTGATCCACCTCGGCCCGGGGCTGCTCGGGTCGGCGCGGATCCCCATGGAGGTGGCCGCCGCGACCCTGGCCACGGCAGCCGAGCACGCCGGGGTCCAGCGCGTCATCGCCCTGTCCGTCCTGGGCGCGGGTCAGGGCGACGACTTCCGAGCGGCGAAGGGTCGCGTCGAGTCGTTGCTCCAGGACGCCGATCTCCCGACGGTCGTCCTGCGCGTCGGGCTGATCGTGACGCCGGCACTCCTCGCCGCCGTCCGTTCACTGCCGGCGGACGCACCCGCGCGCGGAAACCTGCACGCTCCACTGCGCCTCGACGACTTGCTCGACGTGCTCGCCGGGCTTGACGACCTGCGATCGACGGCCAGCGCAGGCCACGTGGTCTTCCATGCCGCTGGCCCGGATCGCATCCAGCTGGGTGCGTGGCTCGACGCCCAGGGCACCGGGAGAGTGGGTTCCACGTGGGCGCCAATCGAGGGGCGTTCGGTCCTCGGCGCAGCGTTGGCCACCGACGCGTGGGTGCCGGGACCGACCGACGGACGGGACGTGTTCGGGTTCCTCGGGACGACGCCGCGACCGAGCTGAGTTGGTCCGGGCGTCAGTCCGTGACGGGCTGGTCGTTCTCGAGGATCTCGGCGCCGTGGCGTTCGAGGATCCGCCGGGCACGGTTGCGCCAGTGCTCGTCGTGGACCTCGATCACCCGCTTCTGCGTGCCGGCCTCGATCGTGCGGAACCGCGTGGGGTCGTCGTCGAGCTGGTCGTGTGCGGCCAGCCCGACCATGCCGCCGATCAGGGCACCGAACGCGCCAATCCCGATCGTGATCAGCAGGATCACACCTGCCGACTCGGCCAGCCCGACCCCCGCGACCAACCCCACCAACAGGCCGATGGCGGTGCCGGCAAGGGCCGTCCGGGCGGCACCGGCCGCCTCCTCGTGGAGCAGCTGGTCGGCGATCTGGTAGTCGCCGGGTCGAGGCTGGAAGACCTCGATGTCCTCGGCCCGCAGACCATGGGTTTGCAGGTCCTCAACGGTCGCGTCGGCTTCGTCCTCGGTGACGAGGCCGATCACGGTGCTGATGTCGCCCATGATGTCAACCTCCCTGTCCTGCATGACCATGGTGGCACTCGAGGGCGAGGTCTGCAGGAGAATTCGCGCAGGAGCGCACGACCGACGTGGGCGTCGTGTCAGGGCTGGAGGGTGTAGCCGGCGCCGCGAACGGCCTCGATCGAGACCGACCCTGCCAGCCGATCACGCAGTCGTGACACTGCGTCGGGGACCCGGGCGGCGTGGCTGGGGTCCCCCCAGACCTCGGTTGCGATCACGTCGGTGGAGACGGCGCGAAGGGGGCGTCGCGCCAGGGTCGCCAGCACCTCATACTCGATGGGCGGCAGCTCGACCACGTCTTCCTGGATCGCTGCAGTGAGCTGGCGCGGGTCCAGCTGCACGACAGTGGGGCTGCGACGTCCGCCGTCGGGGCGCGCCCACCAGACAATCTCCTTGATGAGCGCTCCGGTCCGTGGCCGTGCGGGCATGATCGACACGGGCAGCCCGTGCCGCTCCACTTCGCTGGCCGTCGCGACCCCGACGGCCGCAAGTGCGGCAGCCGATGCACCAGCCTCGCGGACTTGGTCGATGAGCTCGTGTTGGGTCGCGATGTCCACGAACCCTCGGACCGCTCCGGGCGACGTGAAGGCGACGATCTGCAGCCGCCCTTCGAGCAGCTGCTGCAACAGTTCGACTGCAGGGGCCGGGTTGTCCGGAAGCGCTGACCGGTATGGCGACACGGTGAGGACCGTGGCCCCGGCTGCTCGAACCGGATCGAAGATGTCCTCCGGCTGGCTGTGCAGGCACGCCGCGACGACGTCGCCCGGAGCCACGTGCTCGGTGAGCCAGGCGACGACGTCAGCGTCCAGCTCGCGCGGCGGGATGAACTCGGGGCGGACGCCGATGGCCCGCAACGCCCCCTCGGCCTTGGCGCCGCGTGCGACGACCCTCGTTCGTGCCAACAACGCTTCTATGGCCATCTCGAGAGCTGGCTCGGCATGCGCCGCTGCCAGCCAGCTGCGCACACCCATGCCCGTTGTGCACGCGACCCACGTCGGTTCGGCCGCCAGGATCGCCCGTGTCTGCTCGAGTACGAGCTGGGGATCGGCCGGCAGGTCGCCAGCGGTCGTTGGCCCGAGGACCGCCTGCGCACCCTTGCGCTCGAGCGCTCGGGCCAACTCGGCGCTCTTGCGAGCTCCGGTGACGCCAATGCGCAGCCCTCGGAGCGGGCGGTCAGCTGCCGCGTCAGCCACGTGGTTCGAGGACGAAGATGGGAATCGTGCGTCCCGTCAGGCCCGCACGCTTCCGGTAGGCGCGGTAGTACCGATACATCGCGTCGAGCTTCGGCCACAGCACCTCGCGCTCGTCGTCATCGGCCAGTCGAGCCGTCATGTCGCGCACGCTGTCACCCAGCTGGACCCGGCAGTCGGGGTTGGCGAGCAGGTTGAAGTACCAGGCCGGATGCTCGGGGAATCCTCCCTTGGAGGCGACGATCACGACGTTGTCGCCAACCTCGAGCATGAGCAGGGGGATCGTCCGTTCCTTGCCCGACTTGGCACCGGTGCAGATGAGATTCCCGACCGGTGCGCCGAGGAGTCGGCGGCCGAATCGGCCCTTGCTCTTCTCGTAGATCCACGCATGCAATGGCCCGGCGACGCGCAGGAACGCGTTGCCGACGGCCACGTCGAACCGGTTGTAGGCGCGCATGCGTGTTCTCCTCCGGCGCGTGCGAGCAGGTCAGGCCTCGACGTAGAGCTGGCCGCCCATGGCCTTGAACTCCTCTGCCTTTTCCTCCATGCCCGCCAGCAGCGCCTCCTGCTCCTCGAGCCCGTGCTCGGCGGCGTACTCGCGCACGTCCTGGGAGATCTTCATGGAGCAGAAGTGCGGCCCGCACATCGAGCAGAAGTGGGCGGTCTTGGCCGCGGGGGCCGGCAGGGTCTCGTCGTGGTAGGCGCGGGCGCGCTCGGGATCCATCGACAGGTTGAACTGGTCCTCCCAGCGGAACTCGAAGCGGGCCTTGGACAGCGCGTCGTCCCACGCCTGGGCACCGGGCAGCCCCTTCGCGACGTCGGCGGCGTGGGCCGCGATCCGGTAGGTGATCAGGCCCTCCTTGACGTCGTCGCGGTCCGGCAGGCCCAGATGCTCCTTGGGCGTCACGTAGCAGAGCATCGCCGTGCCGTGCTGAGCGATGATGGCCGCGCCGATCCCGGACGTGATGTGGTCGTAGGCCGGCGCGACATCGGTGGTCAGCGGCCCGAGCGTGTAGAACGGCGCCTCGTGGCAGACCTCGATCTGCCGCTCGACGTTCTCGACGATCTTGTGCAACGGGACGTGGCCGGGGCCCTCGACCATCACCTGGACGTCGTGGTCCCACGCGATCTTGGTCAGCTCACCGAGGGTCTCGAGCTCGGCGAACTGGGCCTCGTCGTTGGCATCCGCGATGGACCCGGGGCGCAGCCCGTCGCCCAGCGAGAACGCCACGTCGTAGGCCGCGAGGATCTCGCAGATCTCGTCGAAGTGGGTGTAGAGGAACGACTCGGTGTGGTGGGCGAGGCACCAGGCCGCCATGATCGAGCCGCCGCGGCTCACGATGCCCGTGACGCGGTTGGCCGCCAGCGGCACGTAGGCCAGCCGGACGCCGGCGTGCACCGTGAAGTAGTCGACGCCCTGCTCGGCCTGCTCGATCAACGTGTCGCGGTAGACCTCCCAGGTCAGCTCCTCGGCCTTGCCGTCGACCTTCTCGAGCGCCTGGTAGATCGGAACAGTGCCGATCGGGACGGGGGAGTTGCGGATGATCCATTCGCGCGTCGCGTGGATGTCGCGGCCGGTCGACAGGTCCATGATCGTGTCGGCGCCCCACAGCGTCGCCCAGATCATCTTGTCGGTTTCCTCCTCGATGGAGGAGGTGACGGCGCTGTTGCCGATGTTCGCGTTGACCTTCACCCGGAAGTTCCGGCCGATCACCATCGGCTCGGACTCGGGGTGGTTGACGTTGTTGGGGAGGATCGCACGACCTCGGGCGATTTCGTCGCGGACGAACGTCGGCTCGACGCCCTCGCGGACGGCGACGTACTCCATCTCGGGCGTGACGATGCCGCGCCGCGCGTAGTGCATCTGCGTGACCGTGGCCCCGGCCCTGGCGCGGAGGATGGGGCGCCCGACACCGGGGCCGTTCGTTCCTGCCGGGTAGGGGGCAGCGTCCCCGACCCGCTCGACGTCATCACGACCCTCGATCCAGCGTTGGCGCAGCGGGGCGATGCCCTTGTTCACGTCGACCGTCACGTTCGGGTCACCGTGGGGACCCGAGACATCGTCCAGGATGACCGGCGGGTTTTCCTCGTCGCCGAAACGTCCCGACGTCGGCGTCAACGTGATCTCGGTGACGGGGACGCGAGTGCCGTCGGGACCGTCGAGGTGGGCGCGACGACGGCCCGGGACGGTCGCAGCGCCAGTTGGGGTGGGGGTCGATCCATTGCCGGTCATGGCAGCTTCCTCCGCCGGTGCGAACCGGATCAGGTTCCGCGGTCGGCTCACGCCCTCTCAGCCCGTCGTGGGCTCCCGCGCTGTGTCCACGAACGTAGTGCCTGCGCTCGGAGCCGGGGCGATCGACGTCGCCGGACGTATCACGCGGGCACGGTCGCCCCTCTAGTGTGCTGCCGAACGGCACCTCGGAGGGGCGATCCGTGTTCTTGGCAAGCCTGCGTGACCTCCAGTGGCGGCATCGGCGGTTTCTCGTCAGTGTTGGCGCTGCGTCGTTGATCCTCGGGGTCAGCCTGATCATGTCCGGGTTGGCTGACAGCCTCCGGAGCGAGGCCGAGATCACGGTCGAGGCGGTTGGCGCTGACCATTGGGTTGTCGGCGCTGGCGTCTCCGGCCCGTTCTCCAGTGTCTCTGCCCTCCCAGCAGAGACGGCGTCGACGTTCGACGCGTTGCCGGGCGTTGACGCGGCCGACCCGCTGATCGTCCTTCACCAGGCGGTGACGGACGCCGAGGAGCGGCAGGTCGACGTCGTCCTCTTCGGGCACGAGATCGGCGGCCTCGGGTCGCCGCCGGTCGTCGAAGGGCGGGTCGTGACGGGTCCGGGCGAGGCCGTGATCGACGCACAGGCAGGCATCGGCATCGGGGAGACGGTGACGGCAGGCGCCGCCGAGTTCACGATCGTCGGCCGTACCCGAGACCTGACGACCCTCGCCGGCCTGCCCTCCCTCTACGCCCCGATCGGCGAGGTGCAGGGTGCGCTGCTCGGGGGCCTCGATGTCGCCCAGGCGATCGTGGTCCGGGGGACGCCGGATTCGCTGCCGAGCGAGCTGGCCGCGCTCACGCCCGTCGAGGTCGTCGACGACATGCTCCGGCCACTGTCCGCCATGATCGGCACGGTCCAGCGAGTCCGAGACGTGCTCTGGCTTGCTGCGGCCGCGATCGTCGGCTCGATCCTCTACCTGGCGGCACTCGAGCGGGGTCGGGACTTCGCCGTTTTCAGGGCAATGGGCTTTGGGCCCGCCCGACTGTTCGCGTCCCTCGCGATCCAATCGATCGTGATTTCGGCCCTGGCCGGCGTGCTTGGCATCGGGCTGGCGCAGGTCCTCGTGCCCCTCCTGCCATCGCGGTTGTCGGTGCCGACGAGCGCGTTGGCCATGCTCCCCCTCGTGGTGATCGCGGTCGGGATCATCGCCAGCGCCGTGACGGCACGCCGAGCGGCCACGACGGATCCGGCCCTCGCCTTCGGAGGCGCGGCATGAGCGGCGTGCGGGTTGACGGGCTGACCGTCGAGTTCCGAGACGGGCCACACGTCGTGCGGCCTCTGGACGAGTTCTCGTTCGCGGCCGAGCCGGGGCAGCTCGCGATCGTCCTGGGCCCCAGCGGCAGCGGCAAGACGACCCTGCTGTCGTGCGTTGCGGGAATCCTCGCACCGACCGCGGGAGCCATCCAGGTCGACGGCGTCCGGGTCGATCGCCTCGATGGTGAGGCGCTCGACGAGTACCGCCGCCGTCACGTCGGCGTCGTCTACCAGGCCTTCAACCTCGTCCCCAGCCTGACGGCGGTCGAGAACGTGGCCATGCAGCTGTTGGCGGCCGGTGTGAGCCGATCGGATGCCATGTCAGAGGCGACGCGCCAGCTCGAGGCCATGGGGCTCGGTCATCGCCTCCGTCATCGCCCCGGATCGATGTCCGGTGGCGAGCAGCAGCGCGTCTCGATTGCTCGAGCCGTCGTGCACGGTCCCGGTCTCGTACTGGCGGACGAGCCGACGGCGCACCTCGACTACGCCGCCGCCGAGGTCGTCCTGCGGGCCCTTCGCACGCTGGCAGACGATGGGCGCACGGTCGTGGTCTCGACGCACGACTCTCGCTTGCTCCCGATCGCGGACACCTCGATCGAGCTCGTCCCGAGAGCCGAGCCGATCGAACGACGGCAGGAGGAACTGGACCTTGCGAAGGGCGAGTTGTTGTTCGCGGAGGGCGATCCCTCCGACGTGATCTACCGCCTTGTCTCCGGCGAGCTCGAGTTGTTCCGCACGAACGGCGCCGGCGAGGAGATCCTCCGCGTCTGTGGTGCCGGCGACTACTTCGGCGAGCTCGGGCCACTGCTCGGGTTTCCGCGGTCGGCGTCCGCCCGGGCGCGCACCGACGTCACGATCGAGGCCCTCGGCGTGGTCGAGTTCCGCGCCCTCACGGGTCGCACGGGGACGTCCGCGGACGCAACGAACTAGGAAAACTTCGTCTTTGGCCGCTCGAGGCGCTCGCCGTCGATGATGAGGTCGACCTTCTCGTTGTAGAAGGCGACGTAGCCGGCAATCCGCTCCGACTCCCTGAGCGGCGACGGGTACCACCAGGCGATGTCCTCGTGCGCCGTGCCGTCGACCGTGACCTTGTAGTAGCTCGCCGTCCCCTTGTAGGGGCAGGCAGTCTCCGTCTCGGTGGGCGCCAACAAGTCCATTCGCAGGTCGGTCTTGGGGAAGTAGTACCGAGTCGGCAGCTCCGTTTCGAAGAGCATTCGCGTCGAGGTGCTGTCGGCCACGACCTCGCCGTCAACCTCCACGACCACATGGCGCGAGCTCTGGAGGATGTCGATGCGCTTGTACGGGTCACGGGCGTGGACGAACACCTCCTCGTCCTCCTCGAACCAGCCGTCCATGGCCGGCCAGTGGAGGCGGACGTGGTCGACGATCTCGTCGATCTCGGCCTCGTGGTACCAGGAGGCTGCTCCTTCGACGACCCGGTCGCCGACCTTGATGTCGTTCACCGCGCTCGTTCCGCGGCTGGGCGACCGGCGTGTCTCGCCGGTGTCGACCAGCAGGTCCGTGCGAACGTCGGCGGCCGGGATGTAGTAGGTGGGGTAGTAGGGCTTCTCCCACACGAGCTTGACGTTCTGCGAGTCGGCGATCCACTCGCCACCGAGCAGCACACGGATGCGCTTCGGGCTGTCCTCGACTAGGACTAGTCCACGGGCCATTGCGGTTGTCTCCATCGGCGTCGCGTCCTGAAACGGGAACAGGGGCCGGCAACATTCCCTTGATCTGTGGAAGGATGCAATCTGATTGCGGGCGCCTCCCATGGTGCGCCGTCGAGGGTGTGACGATGTCGGAGAGCCAGCGGATCATCCGCAGCTACTACGGCATCGCTGCCCTGTTCACGTTGTCCGCATCGATCATCTGGGGCGTGAACACCCTGTTCCTGCTGGACGCCGGCCTCGACCTGTTCGGCGTGTTCGTCGCCAACGCGGGCTACAGCCTCGGCACGTTCCTGTTCGAGATTCCCACGGGCGTCGTCGCCGACACGCTCGGACGCCGAACCTCGTTCCTGCTCTCGATTGTCGTGCTCGGCGTGGTCACGCTGGCCTACGTCGGCCTCGCGGCGGTGGGGGCGGGGCTGGTTCCGTTCGCCCTGATCTCGATCCTGCTCGGCCTCGGGTTCACCTTCTACTCGGGTGCGGTCGACGCCTGGCTCGTGGACGCGCTCGCGACAACCGACCACTCGCGACCGCTCGACCCTGTCTTCGCCCGCGCCGGCATGTTCCGGGGTGGGGCGATGATTCTCGGCACGGTCGGCGGCGGGCTGCTGGGCCAGCTGGACCTGGCCCTTCCCTTCGTCGTCCGTTCGGCCCTGCTCGCCCTCCTGTTCGCCGTCGCCTGGGGGAGGATGTACGACATCGGCTACGAGGCGCGGTCGTTGACCCGGCACAACGCCGTGGAGGAGATGCTCGCGACGGGCCGAAACGGCGTCCGGGCAGCGCTGGGGGCACCCGATGTTCGGCTGGTCGTCATCGCTGGTTCTGTGTCGAGCGGGTTCTTCATCTATGCCTGGTACGCATGGCCGCCGCACTTCCTCGAGCTGTTCGGCGACCCCGGCGCCGTCTGGATCGCCGGGGTCATCACGGCCGGGATGTCCGTCGCCATGCTGCTGGGCAACCTCCTGGTCGAAAAGCTCCTCGGCTCCGTCGAGCGTCGCACCACCCTCATCATCTGGGCCGTCGGCATCATCGCGACGGGCGCCTTCGTCATCGGGATCGCCGACTCGTTCTGGGTGGCGGTTGCGGCGCTGCTCCTCATGACCCTGGCATGGGGCCTGATGACGCCGGTCCGCACGGCGTACCTCCACGTGTCCGTGCCGTCCGAACATCGGGCCACGGCCGTTTCCACGGACTCGATGGTCAGCGGCCTCACGCAGGTCGGTGGCCAGCTGGGTCTTGGGGCCCTGGGGCGTTCGCGCGGTGAGCCGGCGGGCTACCTCGTCGGCTCGGTTGCCATGCTGGCTGCCGTGCCCTTCTGGTTGGTGGTGAGGAGACTGGGCGCCATCGGCGACCACATCGAGGAGGATGAGCGCATCGTCGTCGTGGATGATGCGTCGAGCACGTCGCTGCTGCTGGCGACCGACTTTCCGCCCGACGATGTGCACTGAGAGGGAGGGCTCGTGACGACGGCTGAGGAGCTGCTCCACGCCGGCGAGTGGGAGGCGGCCAGGGACGCCTTCCGCGCGCTGCTCGACGACGCCGAG
>JAWWBG010000096.1:0-9481 GCA_033721095.1 Nitriliruptorales bacterium | reverse complement strand
CGAATTGTTGTCCCAGGCCGAGGTCTACGGCAACCGCCTCGACAGTGCCAGTCCAGATGGTGCGATCTTGATCGAGGCCGAAGATTACGCTCGCGGCAACGTCCGCAGGGACCGCTCCAACTACGGCGCGGGCATCGGCGTCCTGGTCGTTGCGGCCGAGCGCGTGTCCCGGGACCTGCCGGTCCCGATCGTGTTCGTGGGGTTCGGCGCCGAGGAGTTCCAGCCCGCCGAACCGCGGGTCCACCACCTGGGGAGCCAGGACTACGTCGCTCGGCGCGGCGGGCACGTGCTGGCCGCCTTCGTCGTCGACATGGTCGGACACGGTCCCTCCACCTGCATCTGCTGGTTCGACGCAGGCCCCCGGACCCTGGCCGATCGGCTCCGGGTCGTGGCCGCCGAGGGGGAGCTCGGTCCCTTCCGGGTGGAGGCTCGCGGCGACATCAGCGATCACGGTCCGTTCGCCCGCGCGGGGCTGCCCGCCGCGTTCCTGTGGACCTACGACGATGGCCGCCTGCACACTGCCAACGACACGGCCGAACACCTGCAGGTGGAAGCGCTCGAGCGGGCCGGCGGGCTGCTGCTGGCCTTCGTCGATTCGCTGGTGGCGGCCGACCTGGCGGGGCTGCGGGCCGAACCCTGAGCGCGGCGAGGCATACCCTCGGCCGGCCATGAGTGCCTTCCTCGAGGACCTGCTGACTTCCACGCGTGCACGCGTGGAAGCCGAGCGCGCGGCCGAGCCCATTGCTGTCGTGCGTGCGCGCGTGGAGGATCGTGGCGACGCACCGCCGTCACTCCGTGACGCTCTCGCCGCGCCTGGCGTCCAGGTCATCGCCGAGATCAAGCGCGCCTCGCCGTCGAAGGGCGACCTGGCCCCCGATCTCGACGCGCGGGCGCAGGCACGCGCCTACGCGACCGGCGGTGCGGCGGGCATCTCGGTCCTCACCGAGCCCGAACGCTTCAAGGGCACACTCGACGATCTCCGCGCTGCGGCCGCCGTCGGCCGCCCGGTCCTGCGCAAGGACTTCATCGTCGACGCCCACCAGGTGTGGCAGGCGGCTGATGCGGGTGCTGCCGCCATCCTCCTGATCGTCGCCGCGCTGCCCGCAGATGACCTTGCGGCGTTGCACGAGGAGGCAACCGACGCGGGCCTCGAGACGCTGATCGAGGTCCACGACGAGGTCGAGCTCGAGATCGCGCTGGCGGTCGGCCCGACGATCGTGGGCGTGAACGCCCGTGACCTCCGGACCTTCGAGCTGGATCGCGACGCGTTCGCCCGGCTGCGCCCCTCCATCCCGCCCGACGTGGTCGCCGTTGCCGAATCGGGCGTTCGCGGGCCCGAGGACGTGATCGCCGCAGCGGCCATGGGCGCTGACGCCGTCCTGGTGGGGGAGAGCCTGGTGACCGCGACCAACCCGACCCAGGCAGTTGCCGCGCTAGTCGCCGCCGGACGGCAGGCCGCCGCATGACCGAGCCACGATCGGGCTATTTCGGTGAGTTCGGCGGGCAGTTCGTCCCCGAGGCCTTGTCGCTCGCCCTGGCCGAGCTCGTCGACGCCTGGGAGCACGCGGCCAAGGACGACGGCTTCCGGGCCGAGCTGGCCGGTCTCCTCAAGGACTACGGCGGCCGCCCCACGCCGCTCTACCACGCGGCCCGACTGTCCGAGGAGGCCGGCTTCGAGGTTTGGCTCAAGCGCGAGGACCTGGCCCACACCGGCGCCCACAAGGTCAACAACGTCGTCGGCCAAGCGCTGCTGGCCCAGCGGATGGGCAAGCCGCGCGTCATCGCCGAGACCGGCGCTGGCCAGCACGGCGTCGCCACGGCCACGGCAGCCGCACTGTTCGGCCTCGAATGCACGGTCTACATGGGTGCGGAGGACTGCCGCCGCCAGCGTCTCAACGTGGTCCGCATGCAGCTGCTGGGGGCCGAGGTCGTCCCGGTGACCTCCGGCACCCAGACCCTCAAGGACGCCATCAACGAGGCGCTCCGAGACTGGGTCACCAACGTCGAGACCACCCACTACCTGATCGGCTCGGCGATGGGACCGCATCCCTTCCCGACGATGGTCAAGGAGCTCCAGCGCGTCATCTCGACCGAGACCAGGGCCCAGTTCAGCGCGCAGGCGGGCGGTGCGCCCGATGCCGTCATCGCCTGCGTCGGTGGCGGCTCGAATGCCATCGGCACGTTCGCCGACTGGATCGACGTGCCGGAGGTCGCGCTGATCGGCGTCGAGGCCGCCGGTGACGGCGTGGAGACCGATCGGACGGCGGCCACGATCAGCAAGGGCCGCAACGCGATTCTCCACGGCGCCCGCTCCATCGCGCTCGTGGACGACGACGGCCAGGTCCTGCCCGCCCATTCGATCTCGGCCGGGCTCGACTACCCGGGCGTCGGTCCCGAGCACGCGCACCTCGCCTCGATCGGTCGGGCCACGTACGTGTCGGCCACCGACGTCGAGGCCCTGCGCGGCTTCCGGCGGCTCGCCGAGCTTGAGGGGATCATCCCGGCCCTCGAGCCATCGCACGCCGTCGGCTGGCTGCTCGAGCATGGCGGCAACCTCCTCGACGAGGGCGCGCGTGTCGTCGTCACCCTCAGCGGACGAGGCGACAAGGACGTCGACGAGGTCGTCAGGGTCATGGCCGAGCTCGGCATGGCCGAGGGGATCGGCTCGGGACCGGCCCTGGAGGGCACCACGTCGTGAGCGCCGATCGCGTGACCGCGGCGTTTCGCAGCGCCGATGCCGAGGGGCGTGCCGCCCTCGTCATCTACCTCCCGGCTGGGTTTCCGGACCTCGCCACGTCACTCGCATGCCTGGTTGCCGCGGCCGAGGCTGGCGCGGACGTCATCGAGGTGGGCTTTCCGTTCAGCGACCCCATGATGGATGGACCGACGATCCAGGCGGCGAACCAGCTGGCGTTGGACCAGGGGTTCACGGTCGACGACGACTTCGAGGTGTGCCGCCAGCTCACGGACCGCGTCGAGGTGCCGTGCCTGCCCATGACCTACGTGACGATCGCGGATGCGCGCGGCTACCCGGCCTTCGCGAAGGACTGCAGGGCCGCCGGCCTCGACGGCGTCATCCTCCCGGATCTCCCGGCCAGCGAGGCCACGCCGTGGGTCGAGGCGGCCCGGGCACAGGACCTCGCCACGGTCTTCCTGGCGTCGTCGGTGTCGACTGATGAACGGCTGGCCGGGATCGGTGAGGTCGCCACGGGGTTCGTCTACGCCGCAGGCCTGTTGGGCGTCACGGGTGTCAAGGACGTCGCCCAGGACGACACGCAGATCCTCGTCGGACGAGTCCGTCAGCACACGGACGTGCCCGTCGCCGTCGGCATCGGCGTCAAGACGCCCGCCGACGCTGCCCGCGTTGCGGGCTACGCCGACGGCGTGATCGTGGGCTCCGCGGTCGTGAACGCCGTCGCCGACGGGCCGCCCGAGTCCGCACCAGAGCGCGTGCGTGCGACGGTCGCGGCGCTGCGCGAGGGCGTCGCTCAGGGCACGTAGGTCCTCGTTGTCTGGCCCGCGACAGGACCCGCGAACTCCTCCCAGCCTTCGGGATACGTGACCGTCGTCGGGTCACCGTCGGAGACGAACCGCCGCAGCGGCTCCTCGTCCATCCACTCGAGCCAGCCTTCCCACGTGTGCTCGCCCCACGGTTCGTGGGCTGCCACGCGCAGGATGCTGTGAGGGTCGAAGTCGACGTGGTGGGGTGAGCGTGTCGGCATCCACCCGACCTCGAAGACGAGCTGGTGCTCGTAGGCCCAGCCGTCGTGCTCGCCGCTGATCACCGACGATCGGTCCTGGGGCCAGACGCCGAAGGGCAAGGTCAGGGTGGCGACCTCGATCCGGTCGCGTCCGAGCAGCTCCGCGACGCGACGTTCCGCGGTCGCCAGGTTCTCCTCGACCTCGTCGGAGCTCATGTCGGCGAGGCTGTCGTGCTCGTTCGAGTGGTTCGAGATCTCGTAGCCGTTGTCGAGGAGGTACTCGAAGGCCTGTCGGATCTTCGCCGGGTCGGTCTGGCGGAACGGATAGGGCCAATACCAGGCAAACACGGCCCGGGCGCGCCACGTGGGATCCTCGGCCTCCATCGCCTCGAGGATCCCGACCACGGAGTCGGGATGCGGCGCCCCGTCGTCGTCGAAGAACAGGTGCTCCATGTACGAGTCGTCGAAGGTCAACAGGACGGGGGACGTACCGGCCGGGATCGGGAAGGTCCCGTCGATGAACTCCTCGGCCGAGATCGGTCGGTACCCCCGGTCGTACAGCAGCTGCAGCTGGGCCCGGAACGTCGCCAGCGACGTCTTGTAGGTCGCGTCGGTGTCCTGGATCTCGTGCCACTCGGACACGAAGACGCGACCGAGCTCGTTGACGCCAAGGGACCGCAGCTCGTCGTCGGTCAGGAGACGGGGCTGGGCGATCGGCGTTGCCGAGGACGTTGCGGTTGGTGACGGCGAGGTCGAGGCGCTCGGCGACACGTCGTCGGCGGGTTCCCCGGATGCACATGCGCCGACAACCAGCGCACCTGCCAACAGCAGCGCGAGGACCGGCTTCACGGGCTCGGCTCGGAGGAGCCTGCCTCACTCGGATCGTCCGTGGCGGCTGGTGATGGCGATGGCTCGGGGCTCGGAACGATCACCCGCCCGTCCGGACCGAGCGGCAGCTGGCGGATGCCGATGCCCGCCTGGCCCGACCCGGGGATCTGGTCGGGATCGCGGACCCATTCGGACGCCCGTGGCACGAGTTCGTCCTCGAAGATCTCCTCGGAGAAGCGGTTGACGGCGTTCCAGAGCAGCCAGGACTCGATGCCCTTGTCGTAGACCGCCTGGATCTGCTGTCGGACGCGTTCCGGGCTGTGGGGCGGCGACAGTGATCCCATCCAGGGTGAACCGAAGTCCTCGAGCCATGGGCGAATCGTCGCCTTCAGTCCCTGGGTGCGGACCTGCGCTTCCTCCATCGCGCCGAGAATGGTCTCGTACGGGTACTGGACGGGGTGCGGGTCGAGCCCGAAGTTCAACGGGCCGTAGTGGCTCGGATAGACCATCGGCGACAGCGTGTCCATCACCATCGCCAGCTCCTCCCAGACCTGCCCGGTGCCGTCCACGTTCCATTCGTAGTTGTAGAGCGTGAGGCCGAACAGGTCGGCGGACACGAAGCCGCCCTCGGCACGAACGAGCTCGGCGGCACGCGACAACCCGCGCCAGATCGCGGTCGGGTCCTGCACGCGTTCCTGCGGCGTTCCCTCGGGGGCATGGGTGAACCGCAGCTGGCTGACGTCCGCGTCGCCGCCGTTGGGGAACCGCACGTAGTCGAACTGGACCTCGTCGAACCCGGCGCGGATGGCCTCGGCCCCGATGGCCCCGCAGTACTCCCAGACGTCCAGCGACCACGGGTCGAGCCAGGTCCAGCCGTCACGGCCGACGAGTGGGCCGCCCGTGGCCAGGTTGGTGATCGTGAGGTCGGGACGCTGCTCGGCGAGCCACGAGTCCTTCATGCACACGATCCGGGCGATCGCATAGCCGCCGGCGTCGAGCAGCTCGGCCAGGCCCTCGGCCGGAGACTCCCAGAAGGCACCGGGGACGGGTGGCTCCAGGCCGTCGATGTTCATTGGCCAGGCGACGTTGCCCTGCTCCTCGCGGACGTCGACGACGAGGGCGTTGATCTCGGTGTTGGCGACCAGCCCGACGAGGTGGTCCCACTTCTCACCCCAGAACGAGTGCATCGTCGAGTACAGCCCCCGGATGATGGGGAACTCGTCGCGCCGCTGCTGGAGGTGCGCCCGCCGGAGTTCTTCGGCGGTTGGCGGCGGACTCGGGCTGGGGGCGGAGCCGACCGTCGACGTGGGATCGGGGCTTGCCGTCGCGTCGTCGGTGCCGTCGCTCGACGTGCAACCCACGACGAGCAATGTCACGACGACAAGGCTCGCGATCGCCTTGGGGAAGGGATTCATCTTCTTGCACTCACGGGGTCGAACACTGCGCCGGACGGCTCACCCCGAGCGCGCGATCGACAGTACCAACGGGCGCTCGTCGTGCACGCCGACGATCGATCGGGCTCGACGGAGCCCTGACGGGCCTGATCTACCCTGCCGCCGGCGCCCCTGTGGTGGAACTGGCAGACACGCGCGACTCAAAATTGCGTGGCCTCATGGCCGTGTGGGTTCGAATCCCACCGGGGGCACGACAACCGCGAAATTCGGCCCGCTCACGGCCCTTTCGCGGACGCTCGGACGCGTGCAGTAACGTGCCGCCCCCGGCAGGACCGAGCGCCGTTGCGTTCGGACCCGGACGGAATCATCGACCCGGGGGTGTGCCACGGCTGCGATCACACGGTCGGCGCGCCTGCGCGAGCGGCTCGGACGCATCCAGTCCGAGCTGAAGCGCGTTCGCTCGGAGGAGCGTGTGCTCGTCGAGCAGGTCGCACACCTGGCCGGGGTCGCGGACGACGCGGAGACGCGCCGACTCGTGGCCGAGACGCCGCTGGCGGACCGCGAGTGGCAGGAGGCCACGACCAACCTGGATCGCCACGAGCAGGCGCTCCGGGCGACGCGCGAACGTGCGGCGCGCCTCGAAGAGGAGCGCGACGCGCTGTTGGACGAGCTGATCGACATGGAGGAGACGAGGTGACCGACACCCCGGACACCGCCGCGTCGTCGGACTCGATGAAGCGCGTCCTGATCGCCGAGGACGAGGCCCTGATCCGCCTCGACCTCAAGGAAATGCTGATCGAGGAGGGCTTCGAGGTCGTCGCCGAGGTCGCCGACGGGGCCTCAGCGGTCCAGCTGACACGCGAGCTCCAGCCGGACTTGGTGATCCTCGACGTCAAGATGCCCGTGATGGACGGGATCGAGGCCGCCGAGAAGATCGCCGAGGAACGGCTCGCGGCGATCCTCATCCTCACCGCCTTCAGCCAGCGCGACCTGGTCGAGAAGGCCCGGCGGGCCGGCGCCATGGCCTACCTCGTCAAGCCGTTCCAGAAGCAGGACCTGCTGCCAGCCGTCGAGATCGCGGCTGGCCGGTTCCGGGACATGGCCGGCTTGGAGGACACGGTCGACGACCTCCAGGACCGTCTCGACGCCCGCAAGATCGTGGAGCGTGCCAAGGGCCTGCTCCAGGACAACGAGAACATGGGGGAGGCCGAGGCCTTCCGGTTCATCCAGAAGCAGGCCATGGAACGCCGCCAGACGATGCGCGAGGTGGCCGAGGCCATCATCGCGCGCCTCGACGGCTGACAGGCGCGCCGCGCACGCTCCTCTGGCCCTGTCTCCGATTGACGTAGTAGGTTTGCCGCTCATCCACTTCCACGAGGAGCCTTCGTGTTCGTGACCAAGCCCGTCCGAATTGCCGTCGCAGCGCTTGCCCTGGCCCTGGTGGCCACGGCCTGCGGTGACGATGCCGACACCGAGGCCACGCCCACGCCCACCGACGGCGGGACGATGACCGAGAGCATGGCGTACGAGTTCACGACCCTCACCGAGGGCGTGCTGACGATCTGCTCGGACATTCCCTATGCGCCGTTCGAGGTCGAGGACCCGGACGCACCGTCGGGATACTCCGGCTTCGACATCGAGCTGGTCGATGCGATCGCGCAGCGCCTGGACCTGACCATCGAGGTCAAGGTCACCGCCTTCGACCCGATCCAGAACGGTCAGGCCCTCGAAGCAGACTCGTGTGACATTGCTGCTTCCGCGATGACAATCAATGCGGAGCGCGAGGAGAACATCGACTTCACCGACCCGTATTTCGACGCCGACCAGTCGATGCTCGTCAAGAAGGACAACCCGTTTGCCAGCCTCGACGAGCTGGCGGGCCAGACCGTCGGCGTTCAGGCTGACACGACCGGCCAGGAGTACGCGGAAGCCAACGTGGGAGCCGACGTCACCGTTCGCGAGTTCCCCGGCGCCGCCGAGCTGTTCCAAGCGCTTGAGGCGGGTGACATCGTGGCGATCATCCAGGACCTGCCGGTGAACGTCGAACGAGCCCAGCAGGACGACACGGTCGAGGTGACGGCGACCTTCCCGACGGGCGAGCAGTACGGCTTCGCCGTGAAGCAGGACCGCGGCGACGACCTGCTCCAGGCGCTCAACGACACGCTCGCCGCGCTGCGAGCGGATGGCACCTACGACACCATCTACGACTCGTACTTCGCGACGAGCTGAGGCAACCCACATCACCAAACGGGGACCCAGACGGGTCCCCGTTTTGGTTCCCTTCCCGCTCGCCGGGAACCGGGAGCCGGACATGACCCCTCGCCAACGACGTCGCCTGCTGCGCGGAATCCTCTACGGAGTCCTGACCGCGGGGGTCGTCACCCTCGCCCTGGTCGCGGACTGGCCGACGATCCAGCGGGCGTTCCTCCAGCCCGACATCGCCGCGGACATGTTCCCCGACGTCATCACGCGGGCCGTCAAGAACACGCTGCTCTACACCGGACTCGCATTTGTGTTCGGGTTCATCATCGCGCTGGTCCTTGCGCTCATGAAGCTGTCGCCGGTCGCGCCGTACCGCTGGATCGCGACGGTCTACATCGAGTTGCTGCGGGGGTTGCCGGCGCTGGTGACCTTGTCCGTCTTCGCCTTCGGGATCCCCATCGCGTTCGGCTGGCGGTTCCCGGGCGGCACACTCGGCACCGGTTCCATCGGGCTCGCGGTCGTCGCTGCCGCCTACATGGCCGAGACCATCCGGGCCGGCATCGAGGCCGTTCCGAAGGGGCAACGTGAGGCCGCCCGGTCGCTGGGCATGAGCGCGCCGCGGGCCATGGCGACCATCATCCTGCCCCAGGCCATCCGCATCGTCGTGCCGCCGTTGACGAACGAGATCGTCCTGCTCATCAAGGACACGGCCCTGCTGTTCGTCATTGGCTTCTCGTTCGCGGAAAAGGAGCTGTTCAGCTTCGGCCGCGACATCGCCTCGGACACGTTCAACTCCACGCCCTTCACGGTCATCGCCATCATGTACCTCGTCATCACGATTCCGCTCACCCAGCTCGTTGCCTGGATGGAGCGTCGAACAAAGGTCGCCCGATGAGCGCGGTCACGCCGACACCCGGCTCCCGGCCCGTGCCGCCGGCTGGTCACGCGATCGAGATCAAGGGCCTCCACAAATCCTTCGGTGACCTCGAGGTCCTGCGCGGCATCGACTTCGAGGTGGCCGTCGGCGAGGTCGTCTGCGTCATCGGCCCATCCGGGTCGGGCAAGTCCACCCTGCTGCGATGCGTCAACCTGCTGGAGCAGCCGACGAGCGGGCAGGTGCTCGTCGAGGGCATCGACATCACGCACCCGGACACCGACGTGGACGACGTCCGCCGGCGCATCGGGATGGTGTTCCAGTCCTTCAACCTGTTTCCGCACCTGTCGGTGCTGCGCAACCTCACGATCGCCCAGGAGCGCGTGCTCGGCCGCAGCCGGGAGGAGGCCGAACGCGTCGCACGGGCCAACCTCGAGCGCGTCGGGCTGCTCGACAAGATCGACGGCCGACCGGGGGAGCTG
>JAWWBG010000095.1:0-9546 GCA_033721095.1 Nitriliruptorales bacterium | reverse complement strand
GGTGACTCGCCGTAGGTGACGACGTCCACGCCCCGGCCGTCGGCATTGAGCACGGCGGTCCCCGTGGCGTCGAGGGCGCCGACGAGCTCTGCCTTGGTCCTCGTGATCGCATCGATGGAGCCGAACAGCTCCAGGTGGACCGGCGCAACAGCGGTCACGATCGCGACATCCGGCGCGACAGCGGCGCCGAGGTGGGCGATGTCGCCGGGGCGACGCGCACCGATCTCGACGACGAGCGCCTCGGTGTCGGCCTCCACGCCCAGCAGCGTCAGGGGCACCCCGAGCTCGTTGTTGAACGAGCCGGATGCAGCCACCGTGCGCAGGGTGCCCGACAGGGCGGCCGCAACGAGGTCCTTCGTCGTCGTCTTGCCCACCGAACCGGTCACGGCAACCGTGGGCGGGTCGACAACCGAGCGCACGTGGGCCCCCAACGCCAGCATTGCTGCCCACGTGTCCGGAACGCGGAGCACGCCGACGTCCCCTCGGACCTCGACGTCGCGATCGACGAGGACGGCAGCGGCCCCCGCGGCAACGGCGTCTTCCACCCAGTCGTGTCCGTCCCGCTCCTCGCCGCGGAGGGCGACGAACAGGCTGCCGGGTACCAGTGCTCGCGAGTCCGTCGAGACGGCGGCGATCGAGAGCTCGGGGTGCGCGACGGCGTCGGCCCCGACGGCCATCGCGACCTGCCCGAGCGACAGCGGGATCACGAGGGCACCAACCCGCGCAGCTCCTCGGCTGCCACGACACGATCGTCGAACTCCACCACGCGGTCGGCGAGCTCCTGGTGCTGCTCGTGCCCCTTGCCCGCGATCAGCACGATGTCGTCGGCGGCCGCGGCCGCGAAGGCCCGGCGAATCGCCTCGCGTCGATCCAGGACGCCCTCGACCGCATCCGGTGTCGTTGCCGCACCTCGTGCACCAGCGACGACTGCCTCGAGAATCACCTGCGGATCCTCGGACCGTGGGTTGTCGGAGGTCGCCACGACGTGGTCGGCGCGTGCAGCGGCGGCGCCCATCGGGCCGCGCTTGGTGGCGTCGCGATCGCCGCCCGCGCCGACGACCACGTGCAGGCGTCCTCCCGCCGGCAGCAGCTGCCTGAGCTCGTCCACCACGACCGCGACGGCGTCGGGCGTGTGCGCGTAGTCGACCAGGACCGTGAACGGCTGACCCTCGTCCACGCGTTCCAGCCGACCGGGGGGCGGCGTGGCGGCCGCGATGCCTTCGATCACGGCGTGCGCATCGAGACCGGATCGGATGGCTGCCACCGCTGCCACGGCGGCATTGGCAAGGTTGTGACCGCCCAACAACGGCGTGGCGAGTTCGAGGGTGCCCCCGTCGACCTCCAGCCTGGCGGTCCCGCCGGCCAGGGTCGCCTGCGGCTCGCGCAGCACGGCGTCGGCTGTTGCGGCCGTGCCGACCGACGTCACGGGCAGGTCGGTCTCCGTGGCAAGCCGTGCGCCGTGTTCGTCGTCGATCCAGATGACGGCCTGCTCGGCAAACGCTGCCGTGAACAGTGCGCGCTTCGCCCGGTAGTAGGTCTCCATGTCGCCGTGGTGGTCGAGATGGTCCTGGGTGAGATTCGTGAAGGCGGCCACCCGGAACCAGGTCCCGTCGACACGGTGGAGGTCGAGGGCGTGCGAGGACACCTCGGTCGCCACCATCTCGACGCCGCGGTCGCGCATCGTCGCGAGGAGCCGTTGGAAGTCCGGGCCCTCGGGCGTCGTGCGTTCGAGGGACACCGGCTCACCGTGGACCCGCGCACCGATCGTCCCGATGACGCCCGCACCTCGGCCGGACGCACCGATGGCCGCCTCCAGCATCCAGGTGACGGTGGTCTTGCCGTTGGTCCCCGTGACGCCGATGACGTCCATGGACCGGCTCGGATGACCGTGGATCACCGCAGCGGCCGGTCCGGCCGCTCGGCGTACGTTCGGGACGCGCACGCGGGACACGTCCACGTCCACGTCGCGCTCGACCAACGCGGCGACGGCCCCCGCCGCCACGGCGTCGGCGACGTGGTCGTGGCCATCATGGTTGGTCCCGACGATGGCGCAGAACAGGGCGCCGGCCACCACGGCACGGGAGTCGTGGGTTGCTGTCGCGACCTCGACGTCCGCACCCGTCAGCACGCCGCCCACGGCCCGGGCGACCTCCGAGAGCAAGACGGTCATGGCGTGACCTCCCGCCCAGGAACCGCGCGTCCACGTGCGTTTCGAGCGTAATCGGGCGGTGATGGCCGTCCGGGCAGGCGCCGTCAGGGCTGCTCGAGCCCGGGGCCGGTCTCCTCGAGCATGGCGCGCAGGTCAGCCGCGGCCGCCAGGTCGTCGGTCAGGGGTCGGATGGGCGACGTGGGCAGGACATTGAGGCGCTGGAGCGCCGCACCGGCGACTTCGCTGAACACCGGGGCGGCGACGATGCCCCCGTAGATCGCCGTCTGTGGTTCATCGACCATCACCGCGACGACGATGCGCGGATTCTCCGCCGGCGCAAAGCCCACGAAGGAGGCGATGTACTCGGAGGTGTAGCCACCGTTGGGCGAGACCTTGAGGGCCGTGCCGGTCTTGCCGGCAGCCGAGTAGCCCGGGATCCGAGCCCGCGAGCCGGTCCCGCGTTCGCCGCTGATCACCGAGCCCAGGATGGACCCAACCTTGTTGGCGGTGGCCGCCGACACCACCCGCCGGGCGGGTGACGGATCAGCGGGAACGAGGTTGCCGGCGGCATCGACGGTGCCGCGGACCAGCCGCGGAGCGACGAGGACGCCGCCATTGGCGATCGTCCCATAGACCTGGGCCATCTGGGTCAACGTGACCGCAACACCATGGCCGATGGCGATGGTGGGCAGGCTCGTGTTCCACCACTGGTCGGTGGGCGCGAGGATGCCCGGGGACTCGGCGTCGAACCCGATCCCCGTGCGCTGCCCGTAGCCGAACCTGTGCAGCCAGTGACCGAGGCGACGGTCGCCAAGCTCCTGGGCGACCTTGATCGTTCCGACGTTGGAGGACTCCTCGATGATCTCGGTGAACGTGAGCTCCTCGGTCGGATGCTCGTGGGAGTCCGTGAACGTCTTGTTGCCAACCTTCCAGGCGTCCTCGACCGTGAAGACGGTGTCCGGCGTGACCACCCCTTCCTCCAGCGCGGCCGCTGCCGTCACCGTCTTCTGCACCGAACCCGGCTCGAAGACGTCCGTGACGGCTCGGTTGCGCCACTGTTCCTGCTCGAGGCCGCTCGGGTTGGCCGGGTCGAGGACCGGGACGTTGGCCATCGCCAGGACGTCGCCGGTCCCGACCTCCATGACCACGACGCTTGCCCCGGCGGCCTCGTACTCGGCGACCGCGCGGAGGGCGGCCTGCTCGGCAATCCACTGGACCTGCTGGTCCAGGGTCAGCACGAGGTCCGTCCCGGGCTCCGCCTCTGTGACGATCCGTTCACCGGCGGCAATCGACAGGCCACCCGGGGCCGTTTCGTAGTCGACCCGGCCGGGGGTGCCGACGAGCAGGTCCTCGTGGTGATGCTCGAGGCCGTGACGGCCGTCGTTGTCGATGCCCGTGAAGCCCAGCACCTGACCTGCCATGGGTCCGGCCGGATAGGTCCGGACGGGCTCGGTCACCAGGTGGACGCCATCGAGGAGGTTGTCTGCCTGGAGTGCCAACAGCTCGTCACGCACCTCCCAGGGCAACTGGCGCCGGATGTACTCGAAGCGCGAGTCCGGTCGCAGCATGCGTTCGCTGATCCAGTCAACGTCGCGATCGACGATCGGCGCCAGTCGCTCGGCGATGGCGATTCGTTCGGCCTCGGGCAGCTGGACGACGGTGCCGTCCTCGCGGGGCTGCGGGCCGAAGAACCACGGGTCGACGACGACCGTCACGGTGTCGATGTCGGTCGCCAGCACGTTGCCGTTGCGGTCGTACAGCCGGCCACGACGCGTGGGAAGCTCGACGGAGTGCTGCCGTTGTGACACGCCGCGCTCGAGGTACTCGTCGCCGAGGATCAACTGCACACGCACCAGCTGCCCGGCGATCAACAGCAGGGCGACGCCGAGGGCGATCCCGGCCCACAGGATGCGCGGGCGGGATCCCTCCGGGCCCAGCTCCTGGATGAGGCGCTGGGCGGGAGGAATGGGGGGACGAGTCGTCGGCGATGCGCCTGACCGACCCTGGGTCATCAGCGCTGCTCCGTCAGCAGCGGCTTGATGCCGTCGCCCTCGGCGAGCAGCGGCTCCTGCTCACCGAGGCCGTCGACGTCGAGCGGGCGGTCGACCGGGAGCGTTCGCGGAACGGCCGTGCGGACCATTCCCATCTCCTCGGCCATGCGGGCGATCCGTTCCGGCGACTCCAACGTCGCCACCTCCGCCACCAGCTGCGCATAGTCGCGCTCGGCCTCGGTCACCTCCAGCTGCAACTGGCGGGCGGTCACGGCGTCCTCGGCCGCGAGGGCGCTCAGCGTCAGGGCCGCGAAGACGGACCCCACGAACAACCCGACCAGCAGGGCGACCCACGGGAACCGGCGGCGAACCGGCTCGTCACGCACCACTCGCAGGTGCGGACGTCGGCGAGGCGTGACCCCGGGTGCTGTCGGTGTCGGAGCCGTCACGGCACTCACGGTCGGGCCTGCCTGTCGATGCGACGGATCGCACGCAACCGGGCGGCCGTCGAGCGTGGATTGGACGTCGCCTCGTCGGCGCCGACCCGCTCGGGCCGGCGCACGACGTGGGCGAAGTTGGGGACGCGGCCACAGGTGCACACCGGAAGTTCCGGCGGGCAGATGCACCCAGCGGCCGCGTCGGCGAAGGACCGCTTGACGAGCCGATCCTCCAGGCTGTGATAGCTCAACACGACCATGACGCCGCCGATCATCAGCCGGTCGAGCAGGGCGGGCAGGGCGGCGGCAAGGGCGTCGAGCTCGTTGTTCACCGCGATGCGCAACGCCTGGAACGTGCGCGTCGCGGGCTGGGAGCCGCGGCGGCGGGCGGCCGCCGGGAGGCCCGCCCGCACGACCGCGGCAAGCTGGGTCGTGGTCTCGAAGGGTCGTTCGGCGACGATCGCGCGGGCGATTCGGCGCGCGTTGGGGTCCTCCCCGAAGTCACGGAGGATCCGCTCGAGGTCCTCGACCGACGATTCGTTGACGAGATCGGCAGCGGTGAGCTGGAGACCGCGGTCCATGCGCATGTCGAGCGGACCGTCGTGGCGGTAGCTGAAGCCACGCTCCGCTCGGTCGACGTGCATCGACGAGATCCCCAGGTCCAGCAGGACCCCCGCAACGTCCCCGATGCCGAGTCGATCCAGCGAGGACGGCGCGTCGTCGAATCGTGCATGCACGAACTCGAGATCGACGACGTCCGTCGGAAGCTGCGCAAGGACCGTCCTCGCGAGCTCGATGGCGTCGGCGTCCCGGTCGACGCCCACCAGGTGCGCTTGCCCGTACCGGTCGAGCCGCGCCCGGAGCACCTCGAGGGCGTGCCCGCCCGCTCCCAACGTCCCATCGACGATCGGGCCGTCGGGCGCGTCGGCCAGCAGCTGCGTGACCCGTCCGAGCATGACGGGCACGTGCGCCTGGGCAGGGTCGGCGACCATGATCACGTCAGTCCCCGCTCGCCGCGTCGACGGCCACGCCGGCGTCCAGCTCCTCGTCGGCCCGTGCATAGGCCATGCCGTCATCGAGGAGGTATTCGGTCCAGCGGCCGGGGTCCCAGACGCGAAAGGAACGTCGGTTGCCACAGACGGTGACCTTCTGTTCGATCCGGGCCCAGTCCCGCAGCGGGGAAGGCAGCGTGATTCGGCCCTGGGGGTCCAGTTGGAGGTGGAAGCCGGCGTTGAGGAGTTGCTGGCGGGCCCGCTGGAGGCGCCGACCGCTGCCGGCACGCTCGGCGCGCTCGCACTCGCGCTCGTGCTCGTCAGGCGTGAACGCCTCGATGCACCCATCCATCCCCCGCACGAGGACGACGCCGTCGGCCAGCTGGTCCCGGTAGTCCGCAGGCACCGTCAGGCGAAACTTCTCGTCGAGCTTGTGCTCGTACTCGCCGCCAAACGCCATGTGCCTGCTTCCGGGTCTGCCATCCCGGAGGGCATCGACCGGTCAAGTCGTCACCCTCGTCGTTGCTCGTGGCCGTCCCACAACCTTGCACGGGACTCCCACGAATCCCCACTCTACCCCACTTGATCACCACTTGGCAACCACCACGAGAACTTCCCGAAACGACGAAAGCGGACCCTTCGGCCAGCAGTACGCTCGATCCACGCGTCGACAAGGGGTCGCGGTGGCCACGCGCGCACGGCAGAGAGTGGTCGACCTCAAGATGGTCTCCGCGATGGTCCACGCGATCGAGGAGAACATCCACTGGGTCCTCGCCGGCAAGGACGAGGTCGCCCGCCTGGCGATCACCGCGATGCTGGCCGAGGGCCACATCCTCATCGAGGACGTCCCCGGCGTCGGCAAGACCCTCCTGGCCAAGTCGCTGGCCACGTCGATCGACTGCTCGGTCAGCCGCATCCAGTTCACGCCGGACCTCCTCCCCTCCGACGTGACGGGCGTGACCGTCTACACGCCGGACACTGGCGAGTTCGAGTTCACGCCCGGCCCGATCTTCGCCAACATCGTCCTCGGCGACGAGATCAACCGGGCCGGCCCCAAGACCCAGTCGGCCCTGCTGGAGTCGATGGAGGAACGCGGCGTCACCATCGACGGTGTGACGCACGAGCTGGCCATCCCGTACATGGTGATCGCCACCCAGAACCCGATCGAGCTCGAGGGCACCTATCCGCTGCCCGAGGCGCAGCGCGACCGGTTCCTCATGCGCCTGCGCATCGGCTATCCGGACGTCGAGTCGGAGCTCGAGATCCTGCACACGCACGGGCGCGGGGACCCCCTGTCGGAGCTCGAGCCCGTCACCGACGCGACCACCGTGGCCGCTGCCATCGAAACCGTTCGCAACGTCGCGATCACCGAGCCCATGGAGCGCTACCTGATCGACATCTGTCGGACGACCCGCGAACACCCCGACGTGGAGCTCGGCGCGTCGCCCCGTGCGTCACTGGCGATGCTGCGCGCCGCGCGTGCCTGGGCCGCGACAGCGGACCGTGACTACGTCATTCCCGACGACGCCAAGCGGCTTGCGCCCCACGTCCTGCCGCACCGGCTGATCCTCCGACCCGAGGCCGAGCTCAGCGGCAGGACGGCGGCCGCCGTCATCGCTGACGTCCTGTCCATGGTTCCCGTCCCGACCGAGTAGCTCAATGCCGACCCGACGCGGCTGGGGAATGCTCGCGGCAGCATTCCTGGCCTCGCTGGGAGCGCGCGGGTTCGGTTCGTCAGAGCTGGCACTCGCGGGCCAGGCCGCGCTGTTGCTCGTGGTCCTGGCGGTCGTGCTCGTACGCGTGTCATCCGCACGACTGGAGGTGCGACGGCACAAGCTCCCACGACGCCTCTTCTTCGATGCCGAGGGCGACGTCGAGCTGATCGTCAGGAATCGTGGCCGACTGCCGACGCCAGCGATCCAGATCGTCGACCGGGCACCCGACCATCTGGCCAGCGCGAACCGATTCCTGCTGTCACCGATGCATGGCGGTCGCACCGCCGTGTTGCGACACCGCATCCGAGGCCGCAAGCGCGGCGTCCACCAGGTCGGGCCCACGCAGGTCCACCTGCGCGACCCGTTCGGCCTGGCTGCCAGGCGGGTCACGATCGACAATGCCGAGAAGGTCGTCGTGTACCCGCCCGTGTGGCAGCTGCCGCCGGACCTGCCGTTGGGAAGTGCCCTCTCGAGCGCCCGCGGTCGCACGCGACCGGCGCCGCAGGGAGGGGACTTCGCCGGCGTGCGCCAGTACACGCTGGGCGATGACCTGCGCCAGGTGCACTGGCGAACCACGGCGAGGCGCGGTGAGCTGTACGTGCGCCAGCACGAGGCGCCGTGGCGACCCGAGGGCACCGTCCTGATCGACCCACGTCCCACCACCCACGGCGGCCCCGCCACCGGCCCCGCACTCGAGGCCGCGGTGGCCGCAGCGGCGAGCGCGGTCCACCACCTGTCCGACCGCGGCCTGCAGGTTCGGCTCGTGATCGAGGGCGAGGACCTCACGGCCCCCGAGCGCCCATGGGAGCTGACGCTCGAGCGACTGGCCGAGCTGCGAGGGCGCGACGACGTCGACCTGTCGGCGATGCTTCGTCGGATGGCGAACGGTGATGGCCTCGGAACCCTCGTCGTCATCCTCGGCGTTCCCTCCACCATGGAGCTGCGCCTGCTCGTACGGGCTGGGCGGGCCTACGGGACCCGTGCGGCGCTGCTGGTGGATGCACCGGCGTTCAGCGGGCGTGACAGCAACGTCGGGCCAACCCGGACGGCACTGATGACGGCGGGCTGGCGCGTCGGGATCCTCGGACCGGGCACACGCGTCGATCACGCCTGGAGTCTCATGGCCACCCAGCGTCCCGGCGTCCGCGTGGGCATCACGTGACCCGCTCGGCCCTCTCCGGCATGGCAGGCATGCTCTGCGTGCTCGCAGCACTGTTCGCCAACGACCGGTTGTTCAGCGACGGCGCCTGGATCCTCCCCGCCCTCATCGCAGTGCTGGTCGCGACCGGGCTGGCCGCAGCCATCCGAGCGCTCCGCCTGCATGCGGTCGTCAGCGCCATCCTGAGCGCCATCGCACTCTTCGTCACGACCCACATCCTGCTGCTCGAGTCCTCCGGGCTGCTGCCCGGCCTCGACCAGCTCACCGGGATCGCGGAGCTGGCCCGGGCCGGTGTCCAGGCGATCCAGGACCATGTCGCGCCCGTCCCGACAGAACCGGGCCTGGTCCTGTTCGTACTGGCAGGAACCTGGGTGCTCGCGCACGCCACGTACGAGGTCTCGACCCGGCTGGACGTCGGTGCAGTGGGGCTGGTCGTTCCATCCGTGCTGTGGATCGTGCCAGTGGTCATCCCGACCAGGGAACCCAGGGTCACGGCCCACACGGTCCCGTTCCTGTTCGCCGCCGTGATCTACCTGCTCGTCACGGCCGAACGGGACGTGGCCGGGATGGCAACCGACGGTCGGTCGCGTCGCTTCTCGCTGCTCGGGGCCGGCGTGGGCAGTCTCGCGGTGCTCCTGGCCGTCGCCCTCCCGCTCACAGCGCTCGGGTACGGCGCCGAGGCCTGGATCGACCTCGACGGAGCGGCGAACCCGCGCGGCTATCAACCCATCGTCGACGTCGGTGACCGGCTCAAGACCCCCGAGCCGCGTGACCTGTTGATCGTGCGCTCACAGCAGCCGTCCTACCTGCGCATCGCCGCACTCGAGACCTTCGACGGCACGAGCTGGCGGATCGGCCCGCCCTCGGCGCAGTCGTTCCGGCCGAGCGACCAGGACCTGTTCGAGGCCACCGACGCCCTGCCGCCCGAGGTGCCGATCACCGGACGACAACGCCAGACGTCCACCGAGGTCGAGGTGCTCGAGCTCGAGAACATCTACGTCCCCGTCCCCTACCAGCCCCTCCGGGTCCGCGGGCCGGATGCCGGCAGCATGGTGTACTCACGTGTTGGCGGCTTCGTGGCCACCGGGGAGCTGCTCGACGGT
>JAWWBG010000094.1:0-9591 GCA_033721095.1 Nitriliruptorales bacterium | reverse complement strand
TCTCGAGTCGAGACAGGGCGTCGCGAGGACGGTTGGCGTGGAGCGTCGACAGCGATCCTTCATGCCCGGTGTTCATCGCCTGCAGCATGTCGAGGGCCTCGGCCCCGCGCACCTCGCCGACGACGATCCGGTCGGGACGCATGCGCAGGGCGTTGCGCAGCAGGTCGGCCAGGTCCACGGCCCCGACGCCGTCAGGTGAGGGTGGTCGCGTGCGCAGCGGCACGACGTGGCCGTGGGCCGCGTCGAGCTCGGGGGTGTCCTCGATGACGATGACACGATCGCCGTCGACGTCGGCGAGCAGCCGAGCCAGCAACGTCGTCTTGCCGCAGCCGGCGCGGCCGCAGACGACGACGTTTCGGCGCTCACGGACGGCTCGGCGCAACTGGTCTGCGAGTCCCGACGCGACGCTCCCGGACATGATCAGCTCGTCCCATGAGGGCACGACCGTCGCAACGCGTCGAAGTGTCAGCGTGAGGGCCGGTGCCAGCGGCGGGAGCAGTGCGTGGAGCCGCACGCCGCCCGGCAGCGTGACGTCGGCCCACGGATGCGTGCGGTCCAGCCGCACGCCGAGCGGGCCGAGGACCCGGTCCACGGTGCGTCGCAGGTGATCGGGGCTCTCGAAGCGGGCGTCGGCCCGGACGAGCGCTCCGGCCCGGTCGACCCAGATGTCATCGTGGCGGTTGACGACGACATCGGTCACGGTGGCGTCGCGCAGCAGCGGTTCGAGTGGGCCGAGGCCGCCGAACTCGTCGACGAGCGCGCGCACCATCTCCGCCCAGGCGGCCGGAGCCGCCACGATCCCTTCGGCCGCCAAGGCGCGTGCGACGGCACGACGGAGGACAATGCGGTCGCCGGGTCGACGAATGACATCGTCATCGGCAATGACACGCCGCCCGATCGTCGCGCGGAGGTCAGGCGTCAGCTGCCCACTGGTCTTCCCGGTCATCACCGGGTCCCGTTCCCCCGCCCCCGAGGTGATCAGGTCTGCGACGGCTCGCGTCGCTCAGTTTCGGTGCTCCAGCCGGAGCGCTCCCAGCATCGGTCGAAGTCGCCCCAGCCAGCGTCCCGGCAGCGCACCGGGAACGCGCCCGGCCATCGCCGCGGCCGCGACCCGGTTCGATCGCGGCACCCGAACAACGAGCCGACGACCGATCGGCTTGCGCAGGGCCGACCACGGGACCGGCCCGTCCTCGACGAGCACGAGCCCCGATGCACACGTTTCGCCCAAGGCCTCGAGTGTCGCCGTGTCCCGACGCCCCACGAGCACGTCAACGTCGCGATCGACGCCGGCGTCCCGGACGACCAGGCCAGCCTCGTGGGCTGGTGGCAGTTCGCGTACCGCGCCGTCGACGGCCAGGGCGCGCAGTCGAGGTACCCCGGGCACCGGGGTTGCGTGGGTCCAGATCCCGTGGGCGCCGGTCGCCGCCGCGGCGACCGTGCCGACTCCGCGCACGGGGAGGCGATCGCGGCCGAAGACCAGGGTGGGAACGCCGCCCCAGGCCGCCAGTGCGGCCAGGGCGAGGGTGACGGTGGTGGTCCCGACACCACCGGCGGCTCCGCCCACGCGCAACGCGCGGGGCGTGTCTGCCGGCGCCTGCCGCCCGATCGCACGGTCGGCGGCGTCGGGCAGCTGATCCCGTTCGGTCGGCCAGACGATCACGGCACGAGCGCCGGTCATGACGACGCGGCCTGCGACCGCAACGGCGTCGTCGGCCTCGTCCACCACGATCACGGTCGGCAGCGACGTCGAGGTTCGGGCGGCCGCGTCCGTGAGGGCCAGGGTTGGCGTCAGGCCGCCGCTGTCGCCGTCGACCGGCTGCCAGCCGAGGACGGACTCGACCCAGTCTCGGATCCGCGCGGCGTGCGGACCGGCGAGCTGCAGGTCGACTGCCAGCGCAGCGTCGACCATGGGAATCTCCTCGAACGACAACCGGCTCGACACTACGAGCAGGACGAGACGCCGGGACCACGGATTCGCAGAGCCTGTGGAGAACGCCGTCGGGGAACCGGCCGCCGCCGGTGACCGGCTACGTGTAGTCGCGCTGGTAGGTGATGAGTCCGGCCTCGTCGACCTCGAGGAACGAGGCCCGAGCCAGGTCCGACCAGGTTCGTCCGGCCGCGTCGTAGGAGATCCTCCATTCCACGCCGAGCGTGGCGCCGTCCGCCGACTCGACGGACCGGACGACCTCGACCTTGACATTCTCCTTGGGCAGGAAGAAGTCCTTGAGGTACGCGGTGATCAGCAGGTTGCCCCGGTGGGGCGGGTTGTACGGCTCGAGATAGAGGCTCTCGACGGCGTAGATGTCCTCGATGTCGTCGAGTTCACCCGAGGTCAGCGCATCCGTGAGGCGCGCGAAGGCATCAGCTGCGGCACCCACGGGACTCCTTCCTCGCCGCGCCCCTTCCGGGCGCGAGACCCTCAACGCGCCCGAACAGGGCGCCAGACCGGCCGTTTCGCGGGCTTCCGCGGGCCGGTGCGGGGAGGATAGTCCTCACCGGCTGCCCGACTGTCGCCATACTGGCACCCATGAAGACGCCACCAGCCAGCACGCCGGAGAGCCTTCGCGACGTCGCCGAGGCACTCGTCGACGCCCTGCCGACGACCCAGCGCGACCTGGTCGACCTGGTCCGAATCCCCTCGGTGAGCGCGGCCGGACACGACCCGGCACCGGTACGGGCGTCCGCCGAACGAACCCGGGACCTGCTGGCGTCAGCCGGTCTGGACAACGTGCGGCTGCTCGAGGTCGACGGTGCCCACCCCTACGTCTTCGGCGAACGAATCATCGATCCCGACGGCCTGACGGTCCTGTTGTACGCCCACCACGACGTCCAACCCGTCGGGACACCCGACCGCTGGACCTCCGATCCCTTCGAACCCACCGAACGGGACGGGCGCCTCTACGCCCGCGGTGCCGCCGACGACAAGGCCGGGATCATGGCGCACGTCGCCGCGCTTCGCGCCTGGGAGGCCGCGCGCGGTGGGCCGCCGTGCAACGTGAAGGTCATCGTCGAGGGCGAGGAGGAGATCGGCTCCCCCCACCTCGCCGCCTTCCTCGCCGAGCACGCCGACACGCTGCGCTCCGACGTCATCGTCCTCACCGACCTGACGAACTGGCAGGTCGGCTGGCCGGGGCTGACCTGGGCGCTGCGCGGCATGGGCGAGTGCTTCGTGACCGTCCGCACGCTGGACCGGCCCGTCCATTCCGGCATGTGGGGCGGCCCGATCCCCGACGCCCTCACCGCCATGACCCGCCTGCTGGCCAGCCTGCACCACGCCGACGGGACGATCGCGGTCGACGGCTTCGCCCGCGACGTGCGGCCGATGTCCGCCGAGGAGCGCGCGCGGCTCGAGGAACTGGATGCCGACGTCGCCCGGATGCGCGAGGAGGCCGGCGTCCTCGACACGGTGCAGCTGATCGGTGACGACCGGACGTTGCTCGAGAAGATCTGGTTGCAGCCGACGATCACGCCCACGGGGATGGACGTGCCGGACATCGCGCATGCGTCCAACACGCTGCTCGCGGAGGTCAGCACCAAGCTGTCGTGTCGCTTCGCCCCCGGCCAGGACCCGGAACGTGCGTTGGGAGCACTGCGCGAGCACCTCGAGCAGCACGTGCCGTGGGGGGCCGAGATCGACGTGCGCTTCGGTGAGTGGAACGCTGCCTGGGTCGGTGAGCCCTCCGGCCCTGCGTGGGACGCCGCCGTTGCCGCCATGGCGGCCGCCTATGGGCGCGAGCCTGCGGCGCTCGGCTGTGGCGGGTCCATCCCGTTCGTGCAGCCGTTCAGCGACGCGTTCGGCGGGGCGCCGTGCCTGCTCGTCGGGGTCGAGGACCCCCAGTCCAACGCCCACGGCGAGGACGAGAGCCTGCATTTGGAGGACTTCGCCCGGGCGTGCCTGTCCGAGGCGTTCCTGCTGGCCGAGCTGACCGAGCGGATGGGCTGACCGTCAGCGGGGCAGGGAAGGTGCAGCCGTGAGTCGCGGACCGCGACTCGTGGCCATGTCCCCGCTGGCCCGTGAACTCGACTTCCGCGTGGCGTCCAACCGGTTCGCCGTGTTCTGGACGGCGGTCGCGTTCGTCGTCGTGTCCGTGGCCCTCGGCATCAACGACCGCCCGTGGAGCGAGGCCGCGTTCGACGGGCTGCTGTCGGCGATCGGCGTCTTCCTCGCCTGGGCGATCGGTCGCGAACTGGACCCCGACCACCCCGCAACCGCCCGGTGGGCCGGCCTGCTGGCCCTGCTGTACGTCGGCGTCCTGGGGCCGCCCTCGCTGCTTGCCAGCGCGACGGTGCTGGTCATGGGCCGGATCCTCGTGCGCACGACGGGGCTGGCGCCCCGCGGCCTCGACCTCGTCGTGCTCGTGATCGGCGGCGTTCTCTCGGCGCACACGCTGGCGGGTGCGACTGCGGCGCTCGTGCTGGCAACCGCGCTCGTCGTCGACCTGCAGATGGAGGACCCGGCCCCAACTGGCCCGATGGCGGCCGCCGCCGTGGACATTCTCATCGGTGGCGCAATCGTGTTGTTCGTCGCCGATCCGCAGCCGTGGGCCCAACCGACGACCACCGAGCTGCTCGTCGCGGCGCCACTGGTGCTGGCCCTGTATCCCGGCCCCCGGGCCCGCCTGCGCAGCGTGGGCGACGTCACGGGCGCGCCGTTGGACGTGCGCCGGCTGGCGATGGCGCGGCGCCTGGCCATCGTGGCCGTCCCCGCCGCGGTCCTTGTTGGCGGACAGGACGAGGTGGCGAGGCTGACACCTGTCGTGGCGGCCGTCGTGGGCCTGGGGCTCAACAACATTCGCCGAGCCGTGCAGGGTCGCAGCAGGGCCGGCTGGGGGGACTCGGCACCCGATTGGACGGGCCCGACGGCCGAGCACTAGCGTGGATTCGGTCCGATCTCCCGATCGGACGCCTCGAACGCCAGCGAAGTCCGGTGAGATCCCGGCGCTGTCCCGCAACGGTGGTTCGGCCCCGCGAGTACCTCGCGGAGGACGACGAGCCCGGTCGCCTGCCTCGAGGCCACGAATCGAGCCTTCGGAGGAAGGGCCGTTTGTGGTGATCCTCGCAGATCTCCCTGCCGCATCCTCCGGTGTCCTGGAGGATGCCGCATGTCCACACGTTTCCTGCGCGCGACGGCCGTTGCTGCCGTCGCCGCCCTGTCCCTGACCGCCTGTACCGACGACGAACCCGACGCCACGACATCGCCCTCGCCGACGGCGTCAGCGGCGGCCGCCGCGTTCCCCGTCACGGTGACCGCGGACAACGGCGAGTTCACGTTCGATGCCGCCCCGCAACGCATCGTGTCCCTGTCGCCCACCGCCACCGAGATGCTCTACGCCGTCGGCGCCGGCGACCAGGTCGTCGCCGTCGACCCGTTCAGCTACTTCCCGCCCGAGGCACCCGTCGACGACTCGCTCAACACCTTCCCCGAGCCGAGCGTCGAGGCGATCTCGGCCTTCGAGCCGGACCTGGTCGTCTTCCAGAGTGAGCCCGGCACGCTGGCCGACAGCCTCGCGTCCATCGGCGTCACGGCCGTGCAATTCGAGACCGTCGACGACTTCGAGGAGATCTACACCCAGATCGAGCGGATCGGCGCCATCACCGGTCACATCGCGGGCGCTGCCGCCGTCGTCGCACAGATGCAGACGGACCTCGATGCCGTGCTCGCCAACCTGCCGGAGGGAACGGCGGGGTTGACGTACTTCCACGAGATCTCCCCCGACTACTACACCTCGACCTCGAGCACGTTCATCGGCAAGGTCTATGCCCTGCTCGGGCTGGTCAACATCGCCGACGAGGCCGGTGCAGCGGCGGGGACGGACTTCCCGCAGATGAACGCGGAGGAGATCGTCGAGGCGGACCCCGACCTGATCTTCCTGGCCGATGCCAACTGCTGTGAGCAGACGCCGGAGAGCGTGGCCGGTCGCGATGGCTGGGCCGAGGTCAGCGCAGTCGTCAACGGTGGCGTCATCGTCGTCGACGAGGACCTCGCCAGCCGGTGGGGCCCCCGCATCGTGCAGTTCCTCGAGGAGGTCGTGACCGCGTTGCAGGCGCGCGCCGACGCCCTCGTGAACGCCTGACCGGCAGGCGACCCCCGCCAGGAGGACGTGCCACGGACGCCCGGGACACCACCACGGCCGACCCGCGGGAGCGGACGGTCGGTGCCGTCCCGGTGGCCTTCGATTCGGCAGCGACCCTGCCGTCCGACGACGGCGTCACCGGCCGCGCGAGGGTGCCCGGGCTCACCCGGCTGACCCCGGGGTGGCTGGTCGGCGGCATCGTCGTGGCCGTCGGGGCCGTCCTCGCCGGCTCGCTGGTCGGTCCTGCGGGCCTGGCCCCCGGACCGATCCTCCTCGAGCTGCTGGACCGGCTGCCCTTCGTCCAGCTGGACTCCTCGCTGAGCCCCCAGCAAGCGGCCGTCCTCACCCAGATCCGGCTGCCGCGGGTCGTCCTCGGCCTGCTCGTCGGAGCTGCGCTGGCGGCGTCGGGGGCCGCCTACCAGGGTGTGTTCCGCAATCCCCTGGCCGACCCCTATCTGCTCGGGGCCGCCGCGGGTGCCGGGCTCGGCGCGACGCTCGTGATCGTCGCCGGGCTCCACGATCTGCCGGCGGCGGTGCCGGCCGCGGCGTTCCTCGGTGCGGGTGCTGCCGTCGCCGCCACGTGGACCATGGGTCGGACCGTCGGTGGCCGCTCGATCACGTCGGTCATCCTGGCCGGCGTTGCGGTCGCCAGCTTCCTCACGGCTGTCCAGACGTTCGTGCAGCAACGCAACGTCGAGACGCTGCGCGAGGTCTGGTCCTGGATCCTCGGCAGCCTCGCCACCGCCACGTGGGACGACGTGGTGCTGGTCGTGCCGTGGCTGGCGATCTCGCTGACGATCCTGTTGGCCCATCGGCGTCACCTCGACGTGCTGTCGGTCGGAGAGGAGGAGGCGTCGGCCCTCGGCATCGATGCACCGCGCGTGCGCACGATCGTGGTCGTCGCGGCGACCGCGGCGACCGCCGCGGCCGTGGCCGTCAGTGGGCTGATCGGCTTCGTCGGGATCATCGTGCCCCACGCGATCCGGCTCGCGGCCGGCGGCACGTATCGGCGCGTGCTGCCGCTGGCAGTCCTGCTCGGCGGGGCGTTCCTCGTGATCGCCGACGTGTTGGCACGGCTGCTGATGGAGCCGGCCGAGCTGCCGATCGGCGTGGTCACCGCATTCTTCGGCGCGCCGTTCTTTGCCGTGGTGCTGCGGGCATCGTCGCGAGGCGCGGCATGACCGGCATCGTGGCAGAGGACGTGGCGGTCACGCTCGGGGGCGTGCGGATCCTCGATGGCATCTCGATCCGCGTCGAGCCCGGCGAATGGCTGTCGCTGATCGGTCCCAACGGCGCTGGCAAGTCCACGCTGCTGCGTGCCCTCGGGGGAGCGGTCCGGCACGAGGGGGCAATCGCGCTGGGCAGCGAGGCGCCCGGCGAGCTGTCGCACCGGGAGATCGCCAGGCGCGTCGCGATCGTGCCCCAGCGGCCGACCGTCCCTGTCGGCCTGACCGTCACCGACTACGTCCTGCTTGGCCGCACCCCCTACATCTCGTACCTCGGGACGGAGGCGACCAGCGACCTGTCGGTCGTGGCCGAGCTGTTGGAGCGGCTCGACCTGACCGGATTCGCCGGCCGGGACCTGACGGCCCTGTCCGGCGGCGAGTTCCAGCGGGCCGTGTTGGCGCGGGCGCTGGCGCAGGGCGCGCCGATCATGCTGCTCGACGAACCCACCAGCGCGCTTGACGTCGGGCACGCCCAGCAGGTTCTCGAGCTGATCGACGGCCTGCGACGCGAGCACGGCCTCACGATCGTGACGGCCATGCACGACCTGACGACGGTCGCCCAGTACGCCGACCGACTGCTGCTGCTGGCTGACGGCAAGGCGGTCGCGGCAGGTTCGCCCCGCGAGGTCCTCACCGCCGAGCTGATCACGCGCCACTACGGCGCGAACGTCCGCATCGTCGAGATCGCGGACGGGGGAATGGTCGTCGTGCCCGTGCGCGTCACCGAGCCGTTGGCACGGCCATGACGACGCGAGCAGGCCACGCGCCCGGGTACAACACCGACTCGTTTCCGGGACGGGCGCACCGATGACCGACCAACCACCGATCGAGGACCCCATCCGGCGGGACACGACAGCCGCGAGCTCGCTGGTGCTGGTCAACACCGGCGACGGCAAGGGCAAGTCGACCGCCGGGTTCGGGACCCTGCTGCGCGCCCTGGCCCGCGGCTGGCGGGTTGGCGTGATCCAGTTCATCAAGTCCGGGGACTGGCGCGTCGGCGAGGAGCAGCTGCTCACCCAGCTCGGCGCCGAGTGGCGCTCGATCGGCGACGGGTTCTCGTGGGACGCCGAGGACCTCGAGGTGTCCAAGGGTCTCGCCCAGGAAGCCTGGGCAGCTGCCCGAGACGCCCTGACCTCAGGCGACTTCGAGGTCGTCATGCTCGACGAGATCACCTACCCGATGAACTGGGGCTGGATCGACGCCGCCGACGTCGTCGCGACGATCCGCGAACGGCACGAGCAGACCACCGTGATCTGCACCGGCCGCGACGCGCCCGACGAGCTGGTCGAGGTCGCCGACACGGTCACCGAGATGCGCAACGTCAAGCACGCCTACGACCAGGGCATCCAGGCCCGCCGCGGCATCGACTATTGAGCGCGACGGGTCACCGGAGCAGCGGCGGAGGGCCCCCGTGAGATCGTTGGCCGTTGCCTTCGGATTCCTGACACGGTTGCCCGTCCCCCGCGTCGAGTGGGAGCCCGGCGACCTGGGACGGGCGCGCGCGTGGTTCCCGCTCGTGGGGATCGTTGTCGCCGGGGCCGGGACCCTGGTGCGGTGGACCGTGGCCCTGGCGCTTCCCGACATCGTCGCGGTCGTCGCAGCCGTCGTCGCGATGGTGGTCGTGACCGGCGCCTTCCACGAGGACGGCCTGGCCGACAGCGCCGACGGGCTGTGGGGCGGATCCGATCCCGAGCGGCGCCTCGAGATCATGCGCGACAGCCGCCTGGGCAGCTACGGGACGGTGGCGCTGGTGGGCTCGTTGGCGCTTCGCATGGCGATCCTGGCGCCCCTCGACGTCGTCGAGTTCCTCGGCGTTGCGATGATCGGCCACACGCTCGGCCGCTTCGTCACGCTGCCGTTGTCCGCTGCCCTGGTGCCCGTCCCCGACTCCAGCGCCGCGCTGCTCGAGGAACGCACCGGTCCCGTCGGGTGGGCGATCGCCGTGACCACCGTCCTCGTCGTCCTGGTGGGTGTCCTGGGTCCCGGCGCCTGGGCGCCGATCGTGGTCGCCACGCCGACTGCGCTCGGCTGTGCGGTGCTGATCCGCCGCAGGCTCGGTGGTGTCAGCGGCGACGTGCTGGGCGCGAGCAACCAGGTGGTCCACATCGTGTCGATGGGCGCTGCCGCGGCGGTGATTCGATGAGCCTCATCGTCGTCGTGGGTGGCCGCAAGTCCGGCAAGTCCCGGCTCGCTGCTCGGCTGGCCGAGGACACCGTGGCTCCTGTGACCTTCGTGGCATGCGCCGAGGTCCAGACCGACGAGTTCGCCGCCCGCGTGGCCCGCCACCGGGC
>JAWWBG010000093.1:0-9664 GCA_033721095.1 Nitriliruptorales bacterium | reverse complement strand
GGGCATCCCGCCGGTTGCCGCCTACACCGCCGCACAGGTCTGCGCGCCCATCGGGCTCTCCGTGGGCCCCGTCGACCGCTACTTCGCCGGCACCGTCAGCAAGATCGGTGGGATCGGGCTCGACCAGATCGCCGACGACGTCGCCACCCGCCACCGGTTCGCGCACCTCGACAACCCGACCGAGGCCGCTCACCGCGACCTGTGGTTCGGCGGCGAGTACCAGTGGCGCCGCGAGGGCGAGTACCACCTGTTCAACCCGCAGACCGTCTTCAAGCTCCAGCACGCCACACGTACTGGCCGCTGGGAGATCTTCAAGGAGTACAGCCAGCTCGTCGACGACCAGTCCGAGCGGCTCGGAACCCTCCGTGGGTTGTTCCGATTCAAGGACGGGGTGCGCAAGCCGATCCCGATCGACCAGGTCGAGCCCGCGTCAGAGATCGTGAAGCGCTTCTCGACGGGTGCCATGTCCTACGGATCGATTTCCGAGGAGGCCCACACCACGCTGGCCATCGCGATGAACCGGCTCAAGGCCAAGTCCAACACCGGGGAGGGCGGCGAGGACCCCGAGCGCCTCTACGACCCCGAGCGCCGGTCGGCCATCAAGCAGGTCGCGTCCGGCCGGTTCGGCGTCACCTCCGAGTACCTGGTCAACTCCGACGACATCCAGATCAAGATGGCCCAGGGGGCCAAGCCCGGTGAGGGCGGTCAGCTGCCGGGCCAGAAGGTCTGGCCGTGGATCGCCAAGACTCGGTACTCGACGCCGGGCGTGGGGCTGATCTCCCCGCCGCCACATCACGACATCAAATCGATCGAGGACATCAAGCAGCTGATCCACGATCTGAAGAACGCGTCGCCGGAAGCGCGGATACACGTCAAGCTGGTCGCGCAGAACGGCGTCGGCACCGTGGCGGCCGGAGTCGCGAAGGCCAAGTCCGACGTCGTGCTGATCTCGGGTCACGACGGTGGCACGGGCGCGTCGCCGTTGACGTCCCTGAAGCACGCCGGCGGTCCGTGGGAGCTTGGCCTGGCCGAGACCCAACAGACGCTGATCGCAAACGGGCTGCGCGACCGGATCGTCGTCCAGACCGACGGCCAGCTCAAGACGGGCCGCGACGTGATGATCGCGGCGCTGCTGGGCGCCGAGGAGTTCGGGTTTGCGACGGCCCCGCTGGTCGTGTCCGGCTGCATCATGATGCGGGTCTGCCACCTCGACACCTGTCCGGTCGGTGTCGCCACGCAGCGCACCGAGCTGCGCGAGCGGTTCAGCGGGAAGCCCGAGTTCGTCGTGAACTTCTTCGAGTTCATCGCCGAGGAAGTCCGCGAGCTGTTGGCCCAGCTCGGGTTCCGGACGCTGGCCGAGGCCATCGGGCACGTCGAGGTCCTCGACTTCGAGCGTGCCATCGACCACTACAAGGCCGCCGGCCTCGACCTCTCGCCCATCCTCGTCGAGCCCGTTTCGCCGTGGGAGCAGGACAACTACTGCACCAAGGGCCAGGACCACGGCCTCGACAAGGCCCTCGACAACGAGCTCATCCGGTTGGCCGAACCCGCGATCGAGCGCGGCGAGAAGGTCACGATCGAGACCGAGATCTTCAACCACAACCGCACCGTGGGCACGATGCTCGGCAACCGCGTCACGACCAGGTACCGCGGCCTCGGACTGCCCGACGACACGATCGAGATCACGTTCACGGGCTCGGCCGGCCAGAGCTTCGGTGCGTTCGTGCCCAAGGGCATCACCATGCGGCTGTTCGGTGACGCCAACGACTACGTCGGCAAGGGCTTGTCCGGTGGACGCATCGTCGTCCGGCCGCCCTCCGACAGCCATCCGGACTTCGACCCGAACTCGTCCATCATCGCCGGCAACGTCATTGCCTACGGCGCGACTGGCGGCGAGATTTTCCTTCGCGGCGTGGTCGGCGAACGGTTCTGCGTCCGCAACTCGGGCGTCACGGCCGTCGTCGAGGGCGTCGGCGACCACGGTTGCGAGTACATGACCGGCGGTCGCGCGGTGATCCTCGGCAAGACCGGGCGGAACTTCGGGGCCGGGATGTCTGGCGGCATCGCCTACGTGTACGACCCGGACAACACGTTCTTCCAGGTCGTCAACCGTGAGCTCGTGGACATCGATCCGCTGGAGGAGGCCGACGCCGAGTGGCTGCGCGAAACCGTCGGCAAGCATCTCGAGGAAACGGAGTCGACGCGCGCGGCAATGATCCTCGACGACTGGCACGACCAGGTGCGCCACTTCCGCAAGGTGATGCCGAAGGACTACAAGCGCGTGCTGCTCGCCGCTGCCGAGGCCGAGGCCGAGGGACGCGACGTCGAGGCGGCGATCATGGGCAGCGCCCACGGAGGCATGTGAGATGGGTGACTCCCAGGGATTCCTGAAGATCCAGGAACGTGAGCTGCCCTCGTGGCGCCCGCGCGAGGAACGCGTCAAGGACTGGAAGGAGGTCTACCTGCCGCTGGCGGTGGAAACCCTCCAGGGCCAGGCCAGTCGTTGCATGGATTGCGGGATTCCGTTCTGCAACCAGGGATGCCCGCTGGGAAATCTCATCCCGGACTGGAACGACCTGGTCTATCGCGACCACTGGAAGGCGGCGATCGATCGTCTCCACGCCACCAACAACTTCCCGGAGTTCACGGGCCGGCTCTGCCCCGCGCCGTGTGAACAGGCATGCGTCCTCGGCATCAACCAGCCACCCGTCACGATCAAGCAGGTCGAGGTCACGATCATCGACCATGCCTTCGACGAGGGTTGGGTCGTGCCCATGCCACCCGCGGAGCAGACCGGCAAGTCGGTCGCGGTCGTGGGATCGGGGCCAGCCGGGCTCGCCGCGGCCCAACAGCTGACCAGGGCAGGTCACCGGGTCGTCGTCTACGAACGTGCCGACCGGATCGGCGGGCTCCTGCGCTACGGGATCCCCGAGTTCAAGATGGAGAAGCGCCACGTCGACCGCCGGCTCGAGCAGATGGAGGCCGAGGGCACCGAGTTCCGCGTGAACGCCAACGTCGGCGTGGACTTCCCGGCCACGGACCTGACCGACGAATACGACGCGGTCGTCCTCGCAGGTGGCGCCACGAACTGGCGTGACCTGCCAATCCCGGGCCGTGAGCTCGACGGGATCCACCAGGCCATGGAGTACCTGCCGTGGGGCAACCGGGCCCAGCTCGGTGATCTCGATGAGGACGACGTGCCGATCACGGCCAAGGGCAAGAAGGTCGTGATCATCGGCGGCGGCGACACGGGCGCCGACTGCCTCGGGACCGCCAACCGCCAGGGCGCAGAGGTCGTTCACCAGTTCGAGATCCTCCCGCGCCCGCCGGACGAGCGCCCGGACAGCCAGCCCTGGCCGACCTACCCGATGACCTACAAGGTCACGTCCGCGCACGACGAGGGCGTCGAGCGCGTGTACTCGGTCAACACCGAGGAGTTCCTCGGTGACGGCGACGGCAACGTCCGGGCCCTGCGCGCGCACGAGGTCGAATTCAAGGACGGAAGATTCGAGAAGATCGAGGGCACCGACTTCGAGCTCGAGGTTGACCTGGTCCTGCTCGCGATGGGTTTCCTCGGTCCCGAGACGGGCGGCATGCTCGAGCAGCTCGGCGTGGACCTGACCGAGCGGACCAACGTCGCTCGCGACGACGACTACGCGACGTCTGTCGACAACGTGTGGGTGTGTGGCGACATGGGTCGCGGCCAGAGCCTCATCGTGTGGGCCATCGCCGAAGGCCGGGCCTGCGCCGCCGCCGTCGATGAGGCCCTCATGGGTGAGACGGCCCTGCCGAGTCCGATCCCGGCGTCGGCGGCGCCGATCCGCTGAAAGGCCAGGCCGGCGCTCCTTCGGGCACCGGCGGTCGTGTACCGGGGCCGTTCAGGCCGTTCCGGCCCGACCTTCTCGACGCCGGAATGAGACGGCGAGTCCGGTCAGGAGAAGGGTGAGGCCTGCTGCACCTCCGCCGGTCGCGGGCAGGCTGCCGCCTGACCCGGCCGTCGCGATCCCGGGCCTGCCGGGGTCGTCTGGCCTGCCCGGCCCGTCCGGCCGGCCCGGCGTCGAGTCCGGCGGTCCCTTGCCGGGCTTGGCCTCGGCGGCGAGCACCTCGGCGCAGTGGGCGTCACGAACTTCACGGTGCCCGGGGATCTCCGAACCCGTCGTCATGCCGTTGGCCCAACGGGCCGCCTCGAACTCGATGCCCTGGGCAACGAAATCGTGGAAGGGCGTGCCCTCGGACCCCACGAGGTTCTCGGCGTTGCGCCACACCCGCTCGCGCCAGTAGGTGACCAGCTGGTGGCCGCCGAGGTCGTCAACCACCAGGCCGAGGTCGTCGACGGTCGTCATGAACGGGTCGTAGCGCCGCCCGATCTCGGGAACGATCACGTCGTAGGCCGCCGACAGGATGGGATTCATCCGGTCGTGGTCGGGCTTCCTCGAGGTCCCGTCCGGCAGTGCCAGGCCGATCTCGGCCAGCACGTACGGCATGTCCCGTTGCACGTGGGCGCTGATCGACAGCAGCATGTCGTGGCCGCCGGTCCAGTCACCGTCGGCGTTGGCGTCGAAGGCGATGTCCCAGGCCTCGGGGACGGGCTCACCGGCCAGCCGCGCGGTTGAGGCCTCCACGTACAACTCGTAGAACTTGAGGGCCTCGAAGCCGAGGCCGGCCGGGTCGTCGAACCAGTCGGGATCGTTCTCGATCCACAGTCGGGTTTCTCGCGTGAGCAGGCGGTAGACGGTCGAGAACACGGCGCGGTGGTCACAGCCGTAGAACTGCTCCCACGCCGCCAGGCCATCCTCGACGAACTGGAGGCACTCGAGCCCCAGCTCACCGCAGTCCTCGGCCCGCTCCGGCGCCGGATCATCGGGGACGATCGGCGGCAACAGGTCCGTCGTCGGCACCGACAACCCGTCGTGGTCGGCGATGGCCGGCACGGCAGACGCGAACAGGAGACCCGCGGTGACGAGCGCGACTGCGAGCCGAGCCATTGGTTCCCATCGCGTTGCCCGAGGTGAACCTAGTCGCCGTTGGTCCGCGCGAGTCCTCGACGCGTAGGTTTGACCACCATGAGGATCAGATGAGCGCGGTCGAGATCGCCGGCGTCACCGTCGAGCCGGGGACGCGGGTCAACGTGTCGCCGACCGTGAGCGAGGCCTACACGGGCGACCGCACGACCCTCCCGATGACGGTGATCAACGGCGCCGGTGACGGCCCGCGCCTGTTCGTCACCGCGGCCGTCCACGGCGACGAGCTCAACGGAACGGCCGTGTGCGGCCAGCTCCTCGACCTGGTCGATCCCGAGCACATGCGCGGCGTGCTGATCGTCGTCCCGATCGTGAACGTCCTGGGAGCCCAGGTGCATTCGCGCTACCTGCCCGACCGTCGTGACCTCAACCGCAGTTTTCCGGGCACGCTGGGCGGGTCGATGGCCTCACGCCTGGCGCGACTGCTCATGGACGAGGTCGTCCGTGGCTCGGACGTCGGCATCGACCTCCACACGGCCGCCAACCGCCGCACCAACGCGCCACAGATCCGCGTCGACACGGACGACCGGCGCGCGACCGAGCTGGCCATGGAGTTCGGGGCGCCGTTCGTCCTGCACGGTCCGCCGCGGCCGGGGAGCCTGCGGGCGGTCGCGGGCGAGGAAGGGGTGCCGGTCCTCACCTACGAGGCCGGGGAGATCCTCCGCTTCGAGGAAGAGGCCATCGACATTGGCGTTGCGGGGTGCCAGCGGATCATGGCCGAGCTGGACATGATCGACGAGGCGCCCGAGGCCGACGAGCCCGAGTTCATGGCCAGCTCCCGATGGATGCGCGCCGAGCGCGGCGGGCTGCTGTCGCTCCACGTCAGCGCGGGGGAACGCGTCGAGGAGGGCCAGGAGCTGTGGACGACGCTGGGTGCGCTCGGCGCCGAACGCGCCACGTCGGTCGCGCAGGAGGCCGGCATCGTCATCGGGGCGACGACGCTGCCCCTGGTCTCACCGGGCGATGCAGTCGTGCATCTCGGCATGCTCGACGGCGGCGATCCCTTCGAGGACGACCCCTCCGAGGAGGAACACGGCAACTGATCGGTGAGGGGTTGCCTCAGGCCGCGGCACGTCCACGACCGAGCCACTTCTGCCGCAGCGCCTCGAGTTCTCCCGGAGCAAAGAAGTGTCGGGCGACCTTCGAGTCCAGCATGTGGTTGACGTGGTCTTCGGGCAGGACGAGGTCCTTCATGAATTCTCGGTAGACCGCGCCGTAGCCCTTGTCTTCGCCCACGTTCGTGCGGCTGGTCGGGCGAATCGGAACGTCGAGGAAGTCGGACAACGCCGCGGCCTTCCGCTCGTCCGGAAGATCGGTCCGCAACACGATCGTCGGGTGCATCTCGTGCTCGATCGCCACCCAACCCCGATCGGGGTCGAAGGGCTGGGCGTAGACGTCGATTCCGATGACCTCGCGGAGCTCGCGGTCGAACCAGGTCAGCGGGATCTGGTGCGGATAGGTGTCGAGGAACGACTCGAGGATCGCCTCGCGGGGGATCTGCTGCCATCCTCGCCACCGTGGCCAGTACACGTCGAGTCGGTGGAAATAGGCGGACAGGTTGCGTGCGATGGGGTCGCGGACGAGGGAGATGACCGGCGCCCGGCGGCCTCGCTCGACGATGTGCCGTCGGATGATGTGACCCCGGCTGACGCTGGGATCGTTGCCCGACCGTTCTGCCGCAGCGATGCCCGTGGCCGACAGGCGGTGGACGTGGAGGGCGATGACGTCGGCGCTTTCCTCCAGTGAGCGGTGCACGGACGTCGAGCCGACCTTGCCCATCTGGTAGAGGAGCACGGGCCGTGCCCGAGACGACCGGCTGCGGGCCAGCTGCCAACGCAGCCCCACGTGGTCCTTCCCACGGCCTGCCATCGCACGAGCACGTCGTAGGGCGACCGAAGCAGCACTGTTGGGATTCACCAGCGGGTCACCGGTGCCATCGGGTCGCTGGCGCCTCGTGTGCCCGTGGGCGCGATCTGCTCAGCGCCAACGCGGCCGTCACCCGGTGCCCTTGGTCTTCGTCTTGTTGGGCTTGGCCTGCCGCTCGATGAACTCGATGATCTTGCCTGCGACGTCGATTCCGGTGGAGGTCTCGATTCCCTCGAGCCCTGGTGACGAGTTGACCTCGAGCACGACGGGCCCGTGGTTCGAACGCATCAGGTCCACACCGGCAACGTTGAGGCCCATGGTCTGGGCGGCGCGCACGGCGGTCGAACGTTCCTCGGGCGTCAGCTTGACCTTGGTCGCCGTGCCGCCACGATGGACGTTGGACCGGAACTCACCCTCGGCGGCCGTCCGCTGCATGGCCGCCACCACGCGACGCCCGACGACGAAGGCACGGATGTCGGTGCCGCCGGACTCCTTGACGAACTCCTGCACGAGGATGTTGGCGTCCAGCTGGCGGAAGGCGCCGACGACCGACTCGGCCGCCTTCTTCGTCTCGGCCAGGACGACGCCCATGCCCTGGGTGCCCTCCAGCAGCTTCACGACCAGCGGGGCTCCGCCGACGATGTCGATGAGCCCGTCGATGTCCTTGGTCGAGTGGGCGAAGCCCGTCACGGGCAGGCCGATGCCCTTGCGTGACAGCAACTGGAGGGACCGCAGCTTGTCGCGGCTTCGAGAAATCGCCACCGACTCGTTGACCGGGAAGGCCCCGGTCATCTCGAACTGGCGCAGTACGGCCGTGCCGTAGAACGTGTAGCTGGCGCCGATCCTCGGGATGACGGCGTCCCAGCCGGTGAGGGTCTCGCCCTGGAAGATCACGCTCGGCTTGTGGGCCGTGATGTTCATGTAGCAACGCAGGTAGTCGACGACCCGAACCTCGTGATCACGTTCCTTCGCCGCCTCGACCAGGCGCTTTGTCGAATACAGCTTGGGCCCGCGAGAGAGGATGAGGATGCGCACGACAGCTCCGAACGAGGGAGCCATTCACGCTAACAGTCCTGCTCGAAGCCGGGTCGCGTGTTTGTCAGGGGTGGACGATGCGACGGCCACCCAGCCAGGACCGGCTGGAGTCGACGAGGACGCCGCGAAGGGCTCGGCGACCCAGCAGCATGCGAAAGCCCATCTCGTCGCGTTGGGTGAGCGTCACGTCGATCTCCCAGGTGCGCTCACCGATGGTGATGGGTGTGCGGATGACCGGTCGATTCTGGCGATGGCCAGTCGACGATCGCACGGCACGGCGGGCAATGATGGGCGCCTGCACCAGGACCGGTTCCCGGGTCGACCGTTGGATGGGGTGGATCTCGAAACGAGCCACAGCCAATCCGTCGATCTCGATTTCCTTGAGACCAAAGGCGTGCAGTGCGGAGGTGCGAGCGCCCGTGTCGAGCTTGACCTTGATCCGTTCGACGCCGAAGTCCGGCAGGGCAGCCCACTCCCGCCACCCCAGGACCGTCCGCGGCTTCTGGCGGCTCACGTCGGCGCCTCGTCGTGCACCTTGTCCGGGTCGGGGAGGGCGTCGAAGACCCGCGTCTCCTCGGCGGGGCCGGTTGGTGTCTGGCCGTGGACGGGCCAGAGCTTTTCGACCTCGGCGTTGAACTCGGCGCCCAAGAGGATGGCGAAACCCGAGACATAGAGCCACAGCAACAGCACGAGTGCGCTGCTGAGCGGGTCGTAGGCGGCATCGCCGGTGATCGTGCGACCGACGTAGAACCGCAGCCCGACCGTGCCGCCGATCCAAACGAGCATGGCCAGGAACGCACCGGGCAGGTCGCGGCGCCACGGCGTGTCCCACGGGGCTCCGAAGTGGTAGAAGCTCGCGATGAGCACCGTGAGGACGATCACGGTCAGCGGCCAGTAGACGAGGCTCCAGACTTCCGGCAGTGGGCTGATGTCGCGGGCCAGCCAGTCCTCGATCTGCTGGCCGAACCGCGGTCCCGCAACGAACACCGGGACGACCGCCGCCCCGACGACCAGCCCGAGCAACGTCAGGCCCAGGCCCCACAACCGCTGCTGGAATCCGGTGCGGACCTCGGGGATGTCGTAGGCAATCGAGATCGCCGTCAGCACCACCTTGACGGCGCGGCTCGCAGCAACCAGCGTGATGATGAACGCGATCGACAGCAGGCTGCCGCGTCCCTCGACGATGAGCGCCTGGACGGTGGGCTCGATGACCTCGTTGACGGTCTCGGTGGACAGTGCATTGGCGGACAGCTCGACGAGCTCGTCCGCGAAGTCCTGCTGGAAATCCGCGTGCACGAGATCGCCGAGGAAGCCGACACCTGCGAGGACGGTCAACAAAAGAGCCGGCAGCGACAGGAGCGTGAAGAACGCGATCTCGGCCGCCAGGCCTGGCACCCGGTCCTGGATCGTGTCGTCGATTGTTCGCAGGACGAGTGCGACGCCTGGCCGGATCCGCGGCGGCGCCCGGTGGATGAGCTTCTTGGTGACCGGATGCACGCAGCCAGCGTACGAGTGGCACTGGTGTGGCTCTTGGACGCCTTGGAAGGATCACGACGGCCGTCTTGAATGCACGTGAATGGGAGCGGGATGATGCGGCGTGCAGCAAGACTCAAGCGGTTGACCGTGGGAGCGGTCGTGGTCGTGGCGGCGGTTGGGCTCGTCGGTACGGCCGGGGCGCAGGAGGCGCCGGTCGTCCTCACCGACGTCTACATCACGATGGACGACGGCGTCCGGCTGGCGTC
>JAWWBG010000092.1:0-9715 GCA_033721095.1 Nitriliruptorales bacterium | reverse complement strand
CCTCGAGGGGACCGGCATCGAGTGCCCCCGGATCACCGACTACGGGACGGTCATCTGGGACTACTGGGAGCGCAATCTCGATCCCGACCTGTTCCGCGACCGATCCCTCACGGGCGCGATCGGCGAGCGGCTCGTGCTCATCACGGGGGCGTCCGACGGCATCGGCAAGGAGGTGGCCCTCCAGTCGGCCGCCGCCGGGGCCCACGTGCTCCTCGTCTCCCGAACACGCGAGAAGCTCGAGGCCGTCCAGGCCGAGATCGAGGAGGCCGGCGGCACCGCCAGCGTCCACCCGTGCGACCTGTCGGACATGGACGACATCGACCGCATGGCCAAGGAGGTCGTGGCCGAGCATGGCGGCGTCGACGTCCTCGTCAACAACGCCGGGCGATCGATCCGGCGATCCGTCCGTCTGAGCGTCGATCGTTTCCACGACTACGAGCGCACGATGCAGCTGAACTACTTCGGCGCCGTCAAGCTCATCCTGGGATTGCTGCCCTCGATGATGGAGCGCAAGCGCGGCCACATCATCAACATCTCGTCGATCGGCGTGCAGACGAACGTGCCGCGGTTTTCTGCCTACGTGGCCTCGAAGGCGGCGCTCGACGCGTTCAGCCGCGTGATCGCCTCGGAGGTCATCGACGACAACATCCACCTCACCGAGATCCACATGCCGCTGGTGCGCACCGCCATGATCGCGCCGACCAAGATCTACGACCACTTCCCGACGATCTCGCCACAGGAGGCCGGCGAGATGATCACCTCGGCCATGATCGATCGCCCCAAGAAGGTGGGAACGGGGCTGGGCAACTTCGCCGAGGTGGCCTACGCGGTCGCCCCGAAGGTCGTCGACCAGGTCCTGCACAGCGCCTACAAGCTGTTCCCGGACTCGGCTGCCGCCAAGGGTGAGGACAAGCCCAAGGGCGAGGAGGGCAAGGCGTCCAACGAGGGCCTCGCGTTCGCCTATCTGCTGCGCGGCGTCCACTGGTGATCGTCACACGGCGCGCACCTCATCAGATCCGGGCGTTCTCCAACGTGCCGGTCGTCCTGGCCCCGTCGACGCGATGGACGGCGCAGACGATCTCGCGATCGCCCTGTGACCAGCTGACGTCCGTCGGGTAGAGGTAGACGAAGTCGAGCTCGCTGGCGTCCCACGAGACGCCGACAAAGAACTCGAACCTGGTCAGGCAGTCGTTGAATGCCTGTTCCTCGGCAGCCGCCGCGCCGGGGAACTCGCCGTCAGCCATGTCGAACGCGGCGTAGACCTCGTTGTCGTGCGGCTCGTCGCAGTCGACGATCGGCACGTTGTCAACCTCGGTCGCCGTGAGCGGCTCGTCGGGGTCGTTGAAACAGGTGCCCACCTCGAGGTCGAAGACGTTGCCTCCGAACAGTCCACATCCCGACACCACGAGCGCCGCGGCAATCAGGGGTGCGACTCGGATCATCGTTTTGGGGTCCAACATCGCCGCTGGCGGGAGGAACGACGCGTCGAGTCACCCTAGCCTCGGTCGCGATCGACCAGAGGAACTCGCCATGGCCGTGCAGTCGACGATGACCGATCTGGGCTCAGCCGCACCCGACTTCTCGCTGCCCGAGGTCGACACCGACGAAACGGTCTCCCTCACAAGCTTCGCGGACGCCGACGTGCTGGTCGTGATGTTCATCTGCCGTCACTGCCCCTACGTGAAGCACGTCGAGCAGGAACTGGCGCGCCTGGCCCGTGACTACCAGCCGCGCAACGTTGCGTTCGTGGCCATCTCCTCGAACGATCCCGAGGCGTACCCGGAGGACAGCCCGGAGGGCCTCGCCCAGCAGAAGCAGCTCGTCGGGTTTCCGTTCCCGTACCTGTTCGATGAGTCCCAGGACGTCGCGCGCGCCTACAAGGCCGCCTGCACGCCGGACTTCTTCGTCTACGACCGCGACCGTCGGTTGGCCTACCGCGGGCGCCTCGACGAGACACGACCCGGGATGGGAACGCCCGACGGGTCCGACCTTCGCGCCGCGCTCGACGCGTTGCTTGCCGGTGAGCGCCCGGCGCCGGACCAATGGCCCTCGATGGGGTGCTCGATCAAGTTCCGGAGCTGACCGGGCTCGTCGGCAGCCGACTCAGATGGCTCGCGGCTCCTCCCAGAGGGCCTCGTCCAGTTCCTGGTCGCGCTTCTTCTTGAGCAGGACGGCTGCGGCGGCGCCGATGGCCATGAGGACGGCCAACAGCCGGAGGAAGCCGCCGCCCTTCTCGTCGTCCTCCATCGGTGTCTCCTGTCGGGGAAGGAACCGGCCACAGTAGCCCCGCGCGCCGCCAGCCTGGGGTGCCGCTTCGAACCAGATCTCGAACCGACGGCTGACGTGGGCCATGGTGGTGGCAGCACCCCGATCAGGATTGGGCGGTATCAGCCGCCCTCAGGGACGCCTCTTGTCCGTGGAGAACAAGCCACCCACTCCAGAGAGGAATCCCACCATGCAACGCATCATCACCCTTCCCACCGCGGCAACGCTCGTCGGCCTGTCGCTGGGCATTGCCCTGCACGTCGCAGGCAGCCAGCCCTGGCGGCCGGCGGCCTTGCACGTCCAGCTCCCACCGATCCAGGCCTGCGACGCCGGCCCGATGGACTGGTCCATCAGCAAGGCGAGCTCCTGCGCACTGTTCACGGCTGGTTCTGCGTCGAATCGTGCCGAGGACAGCGTCAAGTCCGCCGTGGCGCAGGCCAATGACGTCGTCATCGGTGTTGGCACCTTCGCAAGCAACGCCGTCAAGGCTGCGTCCGAGACGGCCGTGGCGATCGTCGAGAACGCCGCCGACACCGTCCGGGACGCCGTCACCGACGCCGCAGACACGGCCGGGGACGCTACGGATCTCGCCGTCGAGGTCGCTGGCGACACGGTCGAGCAGTCCGTCGACACGGTCTCCTCGGCGACCGTCACCGTGTTGGGCGTGACCTCAGAGGCCATCTCGGTGGCCAACAACGTGGCCGGTGAGGCGGTCAACATCGTTGGCGACACCGTTGAGCTCGCCGACGAGACCGTCGACGAGGCAGACGCCACCGTCGACTGTGTCATCGGACTCGAGCTCATGACTCTGTCCGGCAACGGCCTGATCGGCTGTGCGGGCTGACCACCACCGGTTCGACCAGGGACGGCGGCGCTCGCGTCGCCGTCCCTTCCATCTGCGTCCTACAGTCCTGTCAGGCCTCAACAGGAGCGCCTGCACCCCATGATCGCCTGCGGCAACTGCGGCACCGACAACCCGGCCGCGGCGCGGTTCTGCATGAGTTGCGGTCACTCGATCGAGATTCCCTGCCCGTCGTGCGAGACGGCCCTGCCTGCCGATGCCCGCTTCTGCTTCAACTGCGGGACGCAGCTGGTTGCCGGAGCCACCGATGACCAGCAAGGGCAGAGCGCCCAGGAGGTGACGTCGGCGATCGCCGACCAGCTCCGCGAGGTCACGAAGGGAGCCGGTGAGCGCAGGACGATCACCATGATGTTCTGCGACATCAAGGACTCGACCGCGACCGCCGAGCGCCTGGACCCCGAGTCCTGGTCCGCGATCATGCGAGAGGCGATGGATGCGTTCGTCGCAGCCGTCGAGCGCTACGAAGGAACCGTGGCGCGGTTGCTCGGCGACGCCATCCTTGCCTACTTCGGCGCACCGGTCGCGCACGAGGACGACCCCCAACGCGCACTGCTGGCTGCACTCATGATCCGCGACACCACGCGCGAGTTGACCGAGCGTGTCCGGGCCGAGCACGGCACGGAGTTCGACGTCCGCATCGGCATCAACACCGGGCTGGTCGTTGTCGGCGACGTCGGCTCGGACCAGGCCAACGAGTACGCGGCCCTCGGGGACGCGGCCAACGTCGCCGCGCGGATGGAACAGACGGCGCCGGCCGGGACCATCCGGATCGCGGAGCACACCCACCGGCTCATCGCGCCCCTCTTCGAGGTCGAGCCGGTGGGCGCAATCGCGGTCAAGGGCCGGACGGAGCCCGTCGAGGCCTTCACGGTGCTGGCCGCGCTCGGACAACCCGGTCAGGTTCGCGGGATCACCGGGATCTCCTGTGACCTCGTCGGCCGTGACGACGAGATCGCGTTGCTTCGGGAGGCAGCGGACGCGGCCCGGTCCGGCAGTGGCCGGATCGTCTCGATCGTGGGGGAGGCAGGACTGGGGAAGTCGCGGCTCGTGGCCGAGCTCCGCGAGGAGCTGGGCGACTCGGTGAGATGGTTCAGGGCCACCAGCCACTCGTACGAGACCGCCACGCCATACGCGCCGTTCATCCACGCGTTCGACGAGGAGCTGGGGCTGTCGGCCGAGCTCGACCCCGGGGAACGAACCGAACAGGCCCTCGCCCAGCTGACACAACTCCTTGGCGAGGAGCGTCGCGACGATGCCCTCGCGGCCTGCATGCTGATGGGCCTCCCGCTCGAGCCCGAGGACGAGAAGGTCTTCGCCTTCATGGAGCCGCCCGTGCTCCGCGGACGGATCTTCGCGGCGATGACCGCCATCGTCGAAGCCCAGGCTGCTCGCGGACCGGTCGTCCTGCAGCTCGAGGACCTGCACTGGGCCGATCCGACCTCGATCGAGCTGGCCGAGCACCTGCTCTCGCTCACGGAACGGACCCGCCTGTTGCTCCTGCTCCTGTTTCGCCCTCGGCGCGACGAACCGTCGTGGGGCGTCCATGTGACGGCGGAACGCGAGCATGCCCATCGCCACCTGACGGTCGTCCTCGCACCGCTCGACGAGGCCCATGCCTCCGAGCTGGTGACGCAGCTGCTGCGGGTCGACGGGCTCTCGGAACGTGTGCGCATGGCGATTCTCGAGAAGAGCGAGGGCAACCCGTTCTTCGTCGAGGAGGTCATCCGATCGATGCTCGACGAGGGCGTGATCGTTCGGGAGGGCGATCGCTTCGTGACCACACGCGAACTGACCGACATCGCGGTGCCGGACACGCTCGCCGCCGTGTTGGGCGCCCGGCTCGACCGGCTCGACGAGGACACCCGGCAGGTGATCCGCACGGCAGCCGTCCTCGGCCGCGAGTTCTCCGTCGACACGCTGGAGCAGCTCACGGATCCGGGGATCGACCTGGCGACGATCCTCGACGACCTCCAACGGCGCGAACTGCTCGTGGAGCGCACCCGCGAACCAGACCTGCGACTCGCGTTCAAGCACGCCCTGACACGGGACACCGCCTACGAGACGCTGCTGGTCTCGGTTCGCCAGGACCTCCACCGGATCGTCGGCACGCTCATCGAGGAACAGCACCCCGACCGCGTCTTCGAGCTCGCTCGTCACTTCCGCGAGGCCGACGAGCCCGCCCGGGCCGTGCCGTACCTGGTGGCGGCCGGCGAACAGGCCTTTGCCGCCTTTGCCCGGCAGGACGCTGCTGACCTGTTCGCGCAGGCGATCGAGCGGTGGGACGACACGATGGCCCTCGACCACGCTCGCCGTGCACGCGAGGGACTGGGGAACGCCCGCATGTTCCTGGGCGACATCGACGGCTCCTTGGCGGCGTTCGACGAACTCATCGAGTTCAGCCGCGCGCACGATGACCCGGTCGGCGAAATGTCGGCGTTCAACAAGAGCGGCCTCGTCATGTCGATGGGAACCGGCGACACGGCCGCAGCCGAATCACGGCTGCTCGCCGCCAAGGAACTGGCGGAGAGCATCGACTCCCAGGCGGGGCTCGCCGAGTTCCACGTCGGTTATTGCAATCTCAACATCACCCGGGGTCGACTCGACGAAGCCGAGAAGCACCTGGGCGAAGCGGCCGAGGTCTGCTTCACGTTGGACGCCCACCACCGCAACTTCGGGCTCGTCCATTACGCCGAGAGCCTCATCTACCAGACCAAGTTCGAGGAGGCGATCCCCGCGCTCGAGCGCGCTCGTTCGCAAGCCACGGAGGACGAGGACTGGGAGCACGTTGCGGAAGCAATCTTTGCCCAGGGCTTCATGGACTTCTGGACCGGCGACGTCGCCGAGTCGGTGGCGTCCGCCGACGAGGCGGTCGCATTGGCGAACAGGGTCGGTGCTGCAGGGAGTGCGTGGTACCCGTCCTGGCTGGCCGGCCACACCCGGATCTCCCTGGGACGACTCGACGAAGCGCGTGTCCTCCTTGAACAGAATCTCGAGGAAGGCGCGGCCTCGCAGAACCCCATGCTGAGCATCGGATCGCTGGCGGGCCTGGCATTGTTGGAGTGCTGGCAGTCCGGGCCCGGCTCGCCGGGTGTTGACGAAACCCTGGCGCAGGTCAACGAGTTGGCGCAGATCCCGCTGGCTCTCGCGTTCACCGGGGTCGTCCGGACGACCTTCGGCGTCTGCTCGATCCTGGCCGGGGATCACGAGGCCGCGGAACGCGAGCTTTCGATCGCAGATGCGACTCCCAACCCGTTCTCGAAGCTCGTCGAGCCGGAGCTGTACATCTGCCGGTCGTCGATCGCGCTCGACGAGGGGCGGATCGACGACGCCGATGCGCTCGCCCTCGAAGGCCTGGAGCTGGTGGAGTCGAGGAGGCTGCACGTCTACCGCGGACGGATGCTGATGATGCGGGGCGCCGCTGTCGGGGCATCCGGCGATGCCGCCGCGATGGCCGCGCTTCTTGCTGAGGCCGAAGCCGACGCGCTGGCGCGCGGCATGCGTCTCGACGCCATCCTGATCCAGCGCGGTGCCGTCAAGATGCTGACTGCGGCCGGAATGGAGGAGGAGTCGGCCGCAGCTCGGGAGCGCCTCGGCGAGTCGATTGCCGATGTCGCGGCGAGTCTGACCGACAGCGAGATGCGGCGCGACTTCCTGCGCACGAACGCGATGGTCGGCTGAGCCTTGGAGACCGCGACGCGGACGTGGCTGTTCACCGACCTCGAGGGCAGCACCCGCCTGTGGGAGCAACACCCCGAAGAGATGAAGGGCGCGCTCGCCCGACACGACGCGATTCTCAAGGAGGCCGTCGAATCCTCCGGGGGCACCATCGTCAAGGGCACCGGCGACGGCCTGATGGCGGCATTCGAGGAAGCGCGGGCAGCCGTCACCGCGTCGGTGGTGGCGCAGCGGCGGTTGACCGCCGAGGCCTGGGGAGCGACCGGTCCCCTCAAGGTGCGCATGGGGATGCACGTGGGCGAAGCCCAACCCCGGGCGGGCGACTGGTACGGGACCTCCGTCAACCGCGCGGCCCGGCTGATGTCGGCGGCCCATGGTGGCCAGGTGATCCTCACTGCGCAGGCCGCCGCGGCGCTCGACGACGCGCTGCCGGACGGCGTGGAGCTGCGCGACCTCGGCACCCATCGCCTGAAGGACCTCACGACGCCCGACCAGGTCTTCCAGCTGGTCGTCGCCGGGCTCCCCGACACGTTCCCGCCGCTGGCGACACTCGACGCGACGCCCAACAACCTGCCGACTCAGACCTCGGTGTTCCTCGGCCGCGAGGACGTGCTGGCACACATCGATGGGCTCCTCGGCGATCCCAACGTGCGCCTCGTCTCGCTGCTGGGTCCCGGCGGCGCGGGCAAGACCCGTCTGGCCCTGCACGCGGCTGCCGCCCGCATCGACCATCACCCCGACGGGGTCTGGTTCGTCGACCTCAGCGCCGAAACCGACCCGGAGGGCGTGCTCGACGCGATCGCACGGACCATCGGCGTCGGGGGCATGGGCGACGAACCAACGGCCGACGTGCTGCGTCGTCACCTCGCCGACCGCTCGATGCTGTTGCTCCTCGACAACTTCGAACAGGTGACAGCGGCAGCAGAAGCCGTCGTCGACCTCCTCCAGTCCTGCAGCGACCTCAAGGTCCTCGTGACCAGCCGAGAGGCGCTGCGCGTCCGCGGCGAGCAGCGCCTGCCGGTCCCCTCGCTGTCCCTCCCCGGGGACGAATCGGTCGATCTGGACACCGCCCTCGAATCCGCGGCCGTCCAGCTGTTCGAGGAACGCGCCCGAGCCCAGCACCCGGACTTTCGGCTCGACGCGACCAACGTGGCCGATGTCGTCGCCATCTGCACCCAGCTCGACGCGCTGCCCCTGGCGATCGAGCTGGCCGCCGCGAGAGTCCGATTGTTCGGCGTCGCGGAGCTGCGGGACCGGCTGGGCTCGCGCCTCGACGTGCTCAAGGGAGGCGCACGCGACCTGCCCGAACGCCAGCAGACGCTGCGCCGCACGATCGAGTGGAGCACGGACCTGCTGACCGACGACGAGCGCGCCGTCCTGGAGCTGCTGTCGGTGTTCGCCGGTGCCCGATTGCTCGACATCGAGGACACCGCCGAGCGCGTGCCGTCGCTCGCCGGCCTCGACACGCTCGACGCCGTCGAGTCCCTGGTCGACAAGAGCCTCGTCCGCCGCTTCGACGACGTGTCGGGGGAGCCGCGCTTCTCGCTGCTGCAGACGATCAACGCGTTCGCCCACGAGCGTCTCGAGGCCGATCCGGCCCGGCTCGAGGAGGCTCGTCGCGCCCACGCCGAGACCTATACGGCCGTCGCCGGCCAGCTGCGCACGCGGCTCGAGCACGCGGACCGCCAGGCGATCCTCGATGGGCTGTCGGCCGAGGTCGGCAACCTGCGCAGCGCCTGGAAGTACTGGGTCGACACCCAGGACGTCGAGCGGATGAACGAGCTGCTCGAACCCCTGTGGGGCTACTACGACGCCCGTGGCAACTACGCGGCGGCCGTCGAGCTCGGCGAGGACCTGCTCCAGGTGCTGGAGATCCAGCCCGAGACAGCGGAACGGATCCGGGACCAGATCGCGGTCGAGATGAGCATCGCCCGCTCGTTCATCGCCGTTCGCGGCTACACCGCCGAGGTCGAGCAGAGCATCAAGGATGCCGTCAGGAAGGCCGAGGGCGCGCCGGCGCAGCACCGCTACCCCGTGCTGCGCAGCCTGGCGACGATGTACCTGATGCGCGCCGAGATGGGACAGGGCCTCGAGGCCACCCGCGGGCTGCTCGAGCTGGCGGAGGCCGAGCAGGATCCCTCCATGCTTGCCGACGCCAACTTCATGCTCGGCGCCAACCTGGCGTTCACCGAGGGCCTGGACGTCGGCCTGCCGCACCTCGATGCCTCGATCGAGCACTCATCCGGCCGAGCCGCGGCTGGGCTCGTTCGCTTTCGCGTCGGCCCCAACCCAGCCGTCTCCGCGAGACTGATCCAGGGACTCCTGCTGTGGCTGCTGGGCCATCCCGACCGTGCGGTCCGACGCTGCGAGGAAGGACTGGCCGCGGCCCGCCAGCTCGGCCACCCCTACACCTTGGCGTACGGCTTGTTCCATGCCTCCGTCCTGGACATCTGGCGCCAGGAGCTCGACGGCATCGCCAACCGAGCGGACGAGCTGCTGACCGTCGCACGCGGGCACGATTACCCGATCTGGGTCGCGCTCGGCCTCATCCTCACGGGGCTCGGGGAGGTGGTCGAAGGGAAACCGGCCGACGGCCTGCAGACGCTTGACGAGGGCATGGCGCTGTACCAGGGGCTGGCAACGCCACCGGTGTTCTGGCCGACGCTCCAGGTGGTGCGGGCCGGGATCCACGCCGGGGCCGGTGACCTCGAGGGTGCCGCCGGCTTCCTTGACGAGGCCATGGAGATCGTGGGCGGCGAGGGGCCGGAATTCGGTGGCTTCTGCGTGCTCCGCGGCGACCTGCACGCCGCGTCCGGCGACCAGGACGCGGCGGCTGCGACCTGGCGTCGCGGCCGGGCGGGCGCGCGCCCGGCCGGGGGGCGCGTGTCACACCGGGGGGGCGCGACGCGGCTG
>JAWWBG010000091.1:0-9793 GCA_033721095.1 Nitriliruptorales bacterium | reverse complement strand
GTGCCTCGACGCCGACGCCTCCGCGCGCATGCAGGCGCGCATCGACCGGGCCAAGCAGGAGCGGGACACCCTCGGTGGCGTGATCGAGATCGTGGTCCACGGTGTCCCGGTCGGGCTGGGATCACACGTCCAGGCCGACCGCAAGCTCGATGCCCGCCTGGCCGCCGCAGTCCTGTCGGTCCAGGCGATGAAGGGAGTCGAGTTCGGCCTCGGGTTCGAGGGTGCGGCGACACCCGGCAGCCGCGCCCACGATGAGATCACGTGGACGGGCTCGTCATTCGCCCGCGCAACGAACCGGGCTGGCGGCCTGGAGGGCGGCATGACGACCGGCGAGCCCATCGTGCTTCGTGCGGCGATGAAGCCGTTGTCCTCGCTGCCCCAGCCGCTGGGAACGGTCGACATCGCCACGCATGAAGCAGCCGAGGCCATCACGCAGCGATCCGACGCGTGCGCGGTTCCGCGCGCAGGCGTCGTGCTCGAACACGTGGTCGCATTCGTCGTGGCCGACGCCCTGCTCGAGAAAACCGGCGGTGACACGGTGGCCGAGGTCCAACGGAATCTCGGTGCGTGGCTCGAGGATGTTGCGTCCCGGTGAGCTCCTGCACGAGGCCGGGTCGATGAGCGGGAACGTCGCCCTCGCCGGGATGATGGGGGTGGGCAAGACGACGATCGGGCGAGCCCTCGCGGGGCGGCTTGGTCGGCGCTTGGTCGACACCGATGAGGAGATCGTCACCTGGACCGGCCAGGACATCCCGGCCATCTTCGCCGAGCGCGGCGAAACCGGATTTCGCGTGCTCGAACGTGAGGTCGTCCGGCGACTCTCCGAGCTGGACGACCTGGTGATCGCGCTCGGCGGCGGCGTCGTGCTGTCCGACGACAACGTCGCCGACCTGACACTGACGGGTGTGATCGTCGGCCTGACCGCTCCACTCGATGTCCTCGTGGAGCGATTGGAGGGGTTCGCGGATCGGCCGTTGCTCGACGGTGACCTGCCGGGACGACTCGAGCAGCTGCTCGGCGAGCGGGCCGATGTGTACGCAGCGGCCAGCGACGTGACGATCGACGCGGCGCGCTCGCCCGACGACGTGGTCGAGGACATCCTCGTCTGGCTGCGCGAGCGCCCTACGGTGCTCACTCCCAGCGAGTTCGAGGCGATCCTGCCGTGAGCGAGCGCGTCCACGTCGAGCTCGGCGACCGTGCCCACGACATCCATGTCGGTGCGGGGTTGCTCGACGCCGTGGGCGAGCTCGCGAACCTGCCCGAGTCCGCCAGCGACGTCGCCGTGGTCTCCCAGCGGCCGGTCCTCGACCTCTTCGGGGATCGGCTGGTCGCCAGCCTCGAAGGGACTGGCCGGACCGTGCACGTCCTGGAGGTACCGGACGGCGAATCCGCGAAGGACCTGGCGGTTCTCGGGACGCTGTGGGACCGCGCGGCCGCCATCCCGCTCGGCCGCGGTGACGCAGTCGTGGCACTCGGCGGTGGCGTGGTCGGAGACCTCGCCGGGTTCATGGCGGCGACATGGAACCGCGGCATCGGCGTCGTCCAGGTCCCCACGACCCTGCTCGCGCAGGTGGACGCCGCGATCGGTGGCAAGACGGCGGTGAACCTCGCTGCGGGCAAGAACCTCGTCGGTGCCTTCCACCAGCCGTTGGCCGTCGTGTGCGACGTCACGCTGCTCGCGGACCTGCCACCTCGAGTCTTCACCGAGGGCCTCGCCGAGATCGTCAAGTACGGCTTCATCCGCGACCCCGACATCTGCACGATCCTCGAGGACGGCGCCCCCGCGCCCGACGACGAGGACACGCTGGTCGAGCTGGTCGCTCGGAGTGCGCGCGTGAAGGCGGACATCGTCGAGGCCGACGAGCGGGAGTCCGGTGTCCGTGCCCACCTGAACCTCGGACACACCTATGGCCACGCGATCGAAACCCTCACGGGGTACGGCGAGGTCCTCCACGGCGAAGCCGTGGCGATGGGGACCGCCGTGGCCCTGGAGCTCGGTGTGCTCCTCGGGCTCGCCGGCGATGACTTCCGAGACTGGGGGATCGATCTGCTCCGGTTGCTCGGCCTGCCCGTCGCGCCGCCGGCGCTCGATCGCGCCAAGGCCTGGGAGGTCATGGAGCGAGACAAGAAGGCGACGAGCGAGGGCATCCGCTTCGTGGTCCTCGAGGAGGCCGGAACGCCGGTCGTCGTGACGCCCGACCGAGCGGCCGTCGACGAGGCGATCACCAACGCGGAGGCGCGACATGGCTGAGGCACTGCTCCTGCTCCACGGACCGAACCTTTCCCAGCTGGGCGCGCGTGACCCCGATGTCTACGGGACGGCCACGCTCGCCGAGCTCGAGGATCTCGCCGCCGCCACCGCCTCCGAGCTCGGTGCATCGCTGGTTGCCGATCAGTACGAGTCGGAAGGTTCGCTGATCGCCCGGATCCATGCGGCCCGTACCGACGGGACCGCCGCGGTGATCATCAACGCCGGCGCGCTCACGCACTACTCGCTGGCACTGCGTGATGCCCTCGAGATGCTGACGATTCCCAAGATCGAGCTGCACCTGTCGAACGTGCACGCGCGCGAGGACTTTCGCTCCACGTCGGTCATTGCACCGGTCGTGGACGGGATCATCGCCGGGCTCGGTTCGGCCGGCTATCCGCTGGCGGTCCGGGCCGCGCTCGAGCTCGTCCGGGAACGCACGTGATCGAGCCCCTGCCGCCGCACGACCATGCCGGCCGGCGGGCACGAGCACGGGCCCTTGTTGCAGACTCGCCGACCGTCGCGCTGCTCGTGACCAGCCCCGTGAACGTTCGGTGGTTGACCGGGTTCACGGGTTCCAACGGCAGCCTGCTCCTCACGGCCGACGAGGCGCTGCTGGTGACGGATGCGCGCTACGAACAGCGCGTGCGATCGCATCACCCCGACGTGGAGCTGCTCATCACGTCCGAGCCGGTCGCGGACGTGATCACCTGGGTCGCGGATGCCGGGTTGTCCTCGCTGGGGCTGGAGGGCACCCACGTGAGCTGGACGGAGGCGAACCGATGGCAGGCCGTTGGTGAGCAGGTCTCCGTCTCCGTGTCCGCCAACGACGGCCTGATCGAACGGTTGCGCGAAGTCAAGGACGACGCCGAGATCGCCCGGATTCGAAGGGCCTGCCAGATCACCACCGACGTCCTGGCGACCGTCATCGACGACCTGCGCCCCGGCCTCACCGAACGCGAGGTGCGGGAACGGCTCGAGTCGGGCTTCATCGAGGCCGGCGCGGAGGCACCCGCGTTCGACAGCATCGTGGCGGCGGGACCCAACGGTGCGGTCCCGCACCACGAGTCAGGCGACCGGCCGATCGAGGCCGGCAGGCTGGTGACGATCGACTGCGGCGCCCGCGTGGACGGCTACCACGCCGATTGCACGAGAACGGTCGCGGTCGGCGAGCCGACGGAGGAGTGGCGCGAGATCCACGCCGTGGTCGTCCGGGCCCAGGCGGCCGGGCGTGCGGCGGCGGTGCCGGGCGCGAGTGGCAAGCACGTGGACGCCGCCGCCCCCGACGTGATCGAGTCCGAGGGACTGGGGGACCGGTTCGTTCACGGCACCGGCCATGGTGTCGGGCTCGAGATCCACGAGGACCCGGCAGTCGGCCAACGGGCGACCAGTACGCTCGCCGCCCGCATGACGGTCACTGTCGAGCCCGGCGTCTACATCCCGGGAAACGGCGGCGTCCGCATCGAGGACACGGTGCTCGTGACGGACGGCGGGCACGAGGTGCTCACCGACATCCCGCACGAGCTGCGCGTCCTGTAGCCAGCTCCGACTCCGACAGGCGCACCCATGGTGTCGACCAACAATCTCAAGAACGGCATGACCCTCAACCTCGAGGGCGTGCTGTGGCAGGTGGTCAGCAACGAGCACCACAAGCCCGGCAAGGGCCAGGCAGTCGTGCGGACGCGTCTCAAGCAGGTCGAGTCGGGCAAGGTCGTCGAGCGCACCTTCCGAGCCGGCGAGGACGTGGAGCAGGCGATCGTCCAGAAGAAGACGCTCCAGTTCCTCTACCGCGACGGCGATGACTTCGTCGTCATGGACGCCGAGTCGTACGAGCAGACGCACCTGTCGCCCGAGGTCATCGGCGAGGGTGCCCAGTGGATCCTCGAGGGCGATGAGATCGCCGTGCAGGAGTACGAGGGTCGCATCGTCGGCATCGACCTGCCCGCCGCCGTGACGCTCGAGGTGACGCACACCGAACCGGGACTGGCCGGCGACACCGCGACGACGACGTTCAAGCCGGCGACGCTCGAGACCGGCGTGGAGGTCCAGGTGCCGTTGTTCGTGAACATCGGCGACCGGATCAAGGTGGACACGCGCTCGGGCGAGTACCTGTCCCGCGGCTGATGGCCGACCCCGCAACGCCTCGCCGAACAGACACGAACGAGCCGGTACGGGCACGGCATCGCGCGCTGCTGATCCTCTTCCAGGCAGATCTCCGGGGCGTGCCGGCCGCCGCCATCGTCGGCGAACTCGCCGATGACCCGGACGCCGTGCGCCTTCTCGACGAGCACGACGACGACTGCCCCCCCGGTCCCGGAACACTCGACGGCTTCACGACGAAGCTCGTGGAGGGCGTTGCTGCGACGGTCGAGGATCTCGACCGGGTCATCGAACAGTTCGCCCGTGAGTGGACGGTCGACCGGATGCCCGTCGTCGACCGCTGCATCCTCCGCATGGCCACGTGGGAGCTGAAGCACGAGTCCACTCCGCCGGCCGTCGTCATCGATGAGGCCATCCGCGCCGCCCGCGCCCTCTCCACCGACGATTCCCCCCGCTGGGTCAACGGCGTCCTCGAATCCATCCGCTCCCACCTCTCCCCCCAATCACCCACGCCGGAGACAGGGTGACGGGGCGACTGCCCCAAAGAGGGAGGCCGACTGGGAGTGCGCGACGCAGCGACTAACCGCCACGGAGCGAAGTCGCGTGCTTCCAGTCGGCCTGCCGGAGCACTCCCAGCCGACCTGCCGGACGCTGCTACTGACGTCACGTACCTGTTACCCTGCCGCCGGCAACTTCCCCGCCCCTTCAAGACGGTCCCGTGAGGCCGACAAGGAGCGAACGTGAGCACGCCTGCAAGGCAGGTGCTGACCGCTGACGACCTGAGCCGTGCGGTGACACGGCTGGCACACGAGTTGCTCGAAGCCAACAAGGGCCCCGACGGGCTGGTCCTGCTCGGCATCCGAACCCGCGGTGTCCCGCTGGCGTGGCGCATCAACGAGGCCATCCGCGAGATCGAGGGCGCCGAGGTTCCGACCGGGGCCGTGGACGTGACCCTCTACCGCGACGACCTCCAGCACCGCGGCCCGCTGCCACTCGGCCAGACCGAGTTTCCGTGCCCCGTCGACGACAAGGTGGTCGTCCTGGTCGACGACGTCCTCTACACCGGCCGCACGATCCGCGCTGCCATGGAGGCCGTCCTCGAGTTCGGGCGGCCGCGCTCCATCCGGCTGGTGGCCCTCGTCGACCGCGGTCATCGCGAGCTCCCGATCCGGGCAGACCATGTCGGCAAGAACCTGCCGACATCGCCGTCCGAACGCGTGAGCGTCACGCTGGCCGAGATCGACGGCGCCGACGGCGCCTACATCTCCACGAACGCGGGAGGCCGATGATGCGCCACCTCATTTCCATGCGCGACATGTCGGTCGACGACATCAACGACGTCCTCGACACCGCCGAGGAGTTCGTGACCCCGGAGGGCGAGCCGGCCCGCAAGTACCCGACGCTGCGCACGCGGACGGTCTGCAACCTCTTCCTGGAGGACTCGACGCGCACACGGATCTCGTTCGACATCGCCGCCAAGCGACTGTCGGCCGACGTCATCAACTTCTCGGCCAAGGGGTCGTCGGTCAGCAAGGGGGAGTCGTTCAAGGACACCGCCTTGACGCTCAACGCCATGGGGATCGATGCGGTCGTGGTACGGAGCGGGAGTGCGGGCGCGCCCCTGCAGCTGTCGCGCTACCTCGACCTGCCGATCCTCAACGCGGGTGACGGCTGGCACCAGCATCCCACGCAGGCGCTGCTCGACCTGTTCACGGTCCGGGCGCACTTCGGACGCCTCGAGGGCCTGCATGTCGCCGTCGTCGGTGACGTGCTGCACTCCCGTGTCGCGCGTTCGGTCATCGAGGGTTTCGAGACCATGGGCGCACGGGTCACCCTCGTTGCGCCGGACACGCTGTTGCCGCCCTCGCTGGCGCCCTGGTCGGCGGCGGCCACATCCGACCTGGATGGTCTGTTGCCCGATCTCGACGTCGTCTACCTGCTGCGCGTCCAGCGCGAACGGATGACCTCTGGGTTCTTCCCGTCCAGCCGGGAGTACGCACGGTTCTGGGGGATGAACGCCGAACGCCTCGCCCGCATGAAGGACGGCGCGGTCGTCCTCCATCCCGGACCGATGAACCGCGGCGTCGAGATCACCGCCGACGTCGCGGACTCGTCGGCGGCGCTGGTGACCGACCAGGTCGCCAACGGCGTTGCCGTGCGGATGGCCTGCCTGTACCTGCTGCTGGGCAGCGGCGAGGCGCGGGATGCCGAGCTCGCCCGGGGAGGTGCGGCATGAGCGCACTGCTCCTCAAGAACGGCCGTGTCCTGGATCCGGCTTCGGGCACGGACGCAGTCGCCGACGTTCGGATCGTCGGTGAGGCCGTCACGGAGGTCGGGCCGGGCCTCCCGGTGGACGGTGCCGACGTCCTGGACTGTTCGGGCCTGTGGGTGACGCCGGGCTTCGTCGACCTGCACACGCACCTGCGCGAACCCGGCTTCGAGGAGGCCGAGGACGTCGCGACCGGCTCGGCCGCGGCGGCAGCGGGCGGCTGGACGGCCATCTGCTCGATGGCCAACACCAACCCGGTCTGCGACTCGGCGGCCGTCGCCGAGATGATCTGGCGTCGTGGCCAGGAGGTGGGGCTCGTCGACGTGTTCGTCGTCGGCTCGATCACGCGCGGTCTGGCGGGGGAGACACTGACCGAGTTCGGTGAGCTGTTCGCATCGAAGGCGGCGGTCGACGCCTTCAGCGACGACGGCAAGCCCGTCGCGGACGCGTTGATGATGCGCCGGGCACTCCAGTACGCGCGCACGTTCGACGCCGTGATCATCAACCACAGCGAGGATCCTGATCTCACCACCGACGCCCAGATGAACGAGGGTCAGATGTCGGCGGTGCTGGGCCTGCCGGGCTGGCCGCACGAGGCCGAGGAGGTCATGATCGCCCGCGACCTGATCCTCGCGGCCGGGGTCGGCGCGCGGCTGCACGTGCCCCACGTGTCCACCGCTGGGGCCGTCGCACTGATCCGGGCGGCCAAGGAGCGCGGTGTCAAGGTGACGGCCGAGGTCACGCCGCACCACCTGGTACTCGACGACCGCGTGGTCACCGACTATGACCCGCGTTTCAAGGTCAACCCGCCCCTGCGCGCCGAGGCCGACGTCGCCGCCCTCCGCGAGGCGCTCGCGGACGGCACGATCGACGCCATCGCGACCGACCACGCGCCCCATCCCTTCGAGCAGAAGGACCAGGAATGGGAGCACGCGCCGTGCGGCATGCTCGGTCTCGAAACGGCGCTGGGCGTGGTGGTCGACGACGTCGTGTCACCCGGCCACCTCGACCTCCTGACGGCCATCGCGCGCCTGACGACGGGGCCCGCGAAGGTTCGCGACGTCGGCTCGCACGGCCACGGGCTCACGGCCGGTCGCCAAGCCAACATCGCCGTGCACGACCCGGAGGCCAACTGGCAGGTGCGCGGGACGGACCTGCACTCGCGGGCAGCCAACACGCCCTTCGAGGGCCGGACCCTGTCGGTCCGCACGGTCCACACGCTGCTGCGGGGACGCTTCACGCTCCAGGACGGAAAGGTGCAGTGATCAACCCTGCTCACCCTCGATGGAGGATGCCATGACCGACGCACTGCTCGTGCTCGAGGACGGACTGGCGCTGCGTGGGACGGCCTGTGGCGCGTCCGGCACCAGCCTCGGCGAGGCCGTCTTCAACACCGGCATGGCCGGCTACCAGGAAGTCCTCACAGACCCCTCGTACCGCGGCCAGATCGTGACGATGACCACGGCGCACGTCGGCAACTATGGGCTCAACGACGCCGATGCCGAGTCCGACCGCATCCAGGTGGCCGGGTTCGTCGTTCGCGAGGCCGCCCGCCGACCGTCGAACTGGCGCTCGCAACGCGATCTGCGCCACGCCCTCGGCGACGCCAACGTCGTGGCCATCGAGGGCATCGACACCCGGAGGCTGACGCGCCGGCTGCGCACGGCCGGAGCCATGCGAGCCGGCATCTCGACCGAGATCCTCGATCCCGAAGCACTCCTCGAGCAGGTCCTCGCCAGCCCAAGCATGGTCGGCCGGGACCTGGCGTCCGAGGTGACGACATCCGAGCCCTACATCGTCCCGGCCACCGTCGACCAACGGTTCCGGGTCGTCGCCTACGACTTCGGCATCAAGCGCAACATCGTCCGGCGCCTGGCCGCGCACGGCTGCGAGGTCGAGGTCGTCCCGGGCACCACGCCCGCCGCTGACGTCCTTGCCCGCCAGCCGGATGGCGTGTTCCTGTCCAACGGACCGGGCGACCCGGCGGCGGTCACGTACGGGCACGCTGCCGCCGCCGAGCTGCTCGGCAAGGTGCCGATCTTCGGGATCTGCCTCGGCTCCCAGCTGCTCGGCCATGCCCTCGGTGGCTCGACCTACAAGCTGCGCTTCGGCCATCGCGGCGTCAACCAGCCCGTCCTCCGGCGCGAGGACGGTGTGGTCGAGATCACCAGCCACAACCATGGGTTCGCGGTCGAGGTTGGCTCGCTCGGCGAGCGCATCGACGACATCACATTCCAGACCGCCGCACACGGGCGCGTCCGCGTCAGCCACGTGAACCTCAACGACGACGTGGTCGAGGGGCTCGCGTGCCTGGACATCCCGGCGTTCGCCGTCCAGTACCACCCGGAGGCCGCCCCGGGTCCGCACGACGCGGACTACCTGTTCGACCGCTTCTGTGACCTCATGGCGGGCGCGCCCGCGAAGGTGGGTGCCTGATGCCACGGCGCGACGACCTCGAAACCATCCTGGTGCTCGGCTCGGGCCCGATCGTGATCGGGCAGGCCTGCGAGTTCGACTACTCGGGCACCCAGGCCTGCAAGGTGCTTCGGGAGGAGGGCTACCGCGTCGTCCTCGTGAACTCGAACCCGGCGACGATCATGACCGATCCGGCGTTCGCCGACGCGACCTACGTCGAGCCGCTGACCGTCGAGGCCGTCACGGCCGTGATCGCCAAGGAACGTCCGGACGCACTGCTGCCGACCCTGGGAGGACAGACGGCGCTGAACCTGTCGGTCGACCTGGCCAAGGCCGGCGTCCTCGACAAGTACGGGGTCGAGTCGATCGGCGCCTCCCTGGACGCGATCGAAACGGCCGAGGACCGGCAGCGGTTCAAGGACGCGATGACCGAGATCGGCCTGGAGTCTGCCCGGTCGCGCTACGTGCGCTCCGAGCCCGAGGCCCAGGAAGCCGTCGAGGAGTACGGCCTCCCCGTGGTGCTGCGGCCGTCGTTCACGCTGGGTGGCAAGGGCGGCGGGATCGCGTGGACGCGCGAGGAACTGGCGACGATGATCGTGCAGGGCCTGGCCGACTCGCCGGTGCACGAGGTCCTGGTCGAGGAGTCGATCCTCGGCTGGAAGGAGTACGAGCTCGAGGTCATGCGCGACCGCAACGACAACTGCGTGGTGATCTGCTCGATCGAGAACCTCGACGCGATGGGCGTGCACACCGGCGACTCG
>JAWWBG010000090.1:0-9802 GCA_033721095.1 Nitriliruptorales bacterium | reverse complement strand
GGCGCTCGTGCTCGGGATCGCATCGATCGTGTGCTGCTTCTTCCTGTTCGGGGTGATCTCGCTGGCGTCGGGCGTCACCGCGGTCTGGATGAGTCGCGCCGCCCGTCGGGAGATCTCGGCCACCGGCCAGGCCGGCGACGGCATGGCCCAGGCGGGAATGGTCACGGGGATCATCGGCCTCGTGCTCGGCGGGCTGGCGTTCGTGCTGAGCGTGCTGGCCCTGTCGTCGGGAACCTTCGACCTCTACTTCCGGCCATGAGAATGGCTGCGGGCCGCGCGGTGCTGGCTCGACCGTTGCTGGCGCCGGCTGCAGCCGCAGCCGCTGGCGGCAGCGCACTGGCGTGGGTCGCGAACGTGTCGCCGCACGAGGCCGGTCACTATCCGTCCTGTGCATTCCTGGCGCTGACCGGGCTGCAATGTCCCGGCTGCGGGACCCTCCGCGCCATGCATGAGCTCGGCCACGGAGACCTGTTGGCCGCCCTCGATCTCAACGCACTCACCACGGTGCTCCTGCTGCTGGCGGGCGTGGCGTGGCTGACCTGGGTGCGGACCCGGCTCGGGATGCGCTCGGGCCCGAGTCCGTGGCTGATGAACGCGTTCACGGCGACGGCGATTGCGCTGCCGATCTTCGGCGTCCTGCGAAACCTCGAGCCCTTCACGTTCCTGGCGCCGTGACGGGCTGATCGACGGCCGGCGACCGCGAGCAGCAGCAGGCCACTTGTAGGCTCGCGGCGCGGCCCAGCCAGGAGCGCCCACCATGTCCGACGAGGCCACGACGCCCGGCCCCGGCTGGTACCCCGACCCGACGACCCCGGGCCAGCAGCGCTGGTGGGACGGCGGCCAGTGGAGCGAGTACACGGACGCCAACTACGCGGAGAAGACGGGCATCACGCCGCCCGGAACCGGCGTCGGAACGTCGTCCTGGCCAACCAGCCCGGCCGGCACACAACCGGCCGCGGCCGGAGGACAGTGGGGCACGACTCCAACGACCACCAACGGCCTGGCGATCGGTGCCCTGGTCGTCGGCATCCTGTCGCTGGTGCTGTGCTTCACGCCGGCAGGACTGGTCCTCGGTCCGACTGCGATCGTGCTGTCCGTCAAGAGCAGGACCGCGCTCAAGGCTGACCCGAGCCAGAAGGGCGGCGGCATGGCCACCGCCGGCCTCGTGCTGGGGATCCTCGGTGCCCTCATCGGCGTCGTCATGCTGATCGTCTGGGTCAGCATCCTCAACGACCCACTGTTCTGGGACGAGTTCCGCCGCGAGTTCAACGCCTGAGGCCATGGAGTATCGCGAGGGGGATCGCGGACCCGAGATCCGCGACATCCGGCAACGGCTGCAGGAACTGGGCCTGCTCCCCGCCGGACCCTCGCAGGACCTCTTCGATGCCGCCACGACCGTGGCGATCCGCCAGCTCCAGCAGCAACGGGGCCTGTCGGCCAGCGGGGTCGTCAACGACGACACCTGGCGCGCGCTCGTGGAGGCCAGTTGGCGACTCGGTGATCGGCTCCTCTACGAGACGTCACCCATGCTCCGCGGCGACGACGTTCGCGAGCTCCAGCAACGGTTGACCCGGCTCGGGTTCGACACGACCTGGATCGATGGCGTCTTCGGCCCGCGGACGGCGGAGGCCGTGCGCGACTTCCAGTCGAACATGGGCCTGACCGTCGACGGGCGGGCCGGGCCGGCCGTGCTCGAGCAGTTGCGCGTGCTGTCCCGTGAACACCATGTCGAGAGCGTGACAGGCGTCCGTGAACGCCACGGCGTCGGTCGCCACGCCCACACCGGACTGGCCGGACTGCCGGTGATGATCGATCCGGCACACGGCCCGGACTCCCCCGGCCACCAGGCCCCGGACGGCACGGCCGAACACGAGATCACGTGGGCTGTCGCCTCCCTGATCGCGGGACGGCTGTCGGCCCTCGGCGCCCGACCCGTCCTTTCCCGCGGTCCCGGCACCTCACCGACACCGACGGAGCGGGCCGACCTCGCGAACCGCGAGGACGTCGCCGCGATCCTGTCGCTGCATGCGGCCGGGACCACCTCACCGGCCGCGTCCGGTACGGCCGCGTGGTACTTCGGGCACGAGGCCTACAGCTCGCCCCGAGGCATGCAGTTGGCGGAGCTGTGCCTGGATGCGGTCACGAGCGTCCTCGGGACGCCCGACTGCCGTGCGCATCCATCCAGCATGGCCATCCTGGCCGCCTCGCGTGCGCCCGCCGTAGCCCTCGAGCTCGGGTTCCTGAGCAACCCGGAGGACGCCGCGCGTCTCACCGACCCCGACCACCAGAAGGCCCTGGCCGAGGCGCTGGCATCAGCCCTCGTGCGCTTCCTCGTCGGCGAGGAGCTCACGGCGTCGACGCACCCCGCCTGACCGGGCCCGCCGGCGAGGGCACCGGCGCGCCGTTCCTCGCCAACGACGGTCGCACGCGTTCGAGCAGCTCGGCGACGGCCTGCTCGAGGGAGTCGGCCCAGGCCGCCGTTCGCCGCACGTCGATGCGCATGAGGGGGTGTCGCGGGTGCTCGCGGTGGACGACGAACCCCTCGTGCAGCAGCCAGGCCGCCGGCAGGACACAGCCGCCCTCCGAGAACCGGCGGTCGCCCCATGCCTCGACGGCACCGACCTCGCGCCGATGGGCCTCCCGCAGCGCCGCCTGGACCAGCAGCCGACCCAGGCCGTGCTGGCGCCACTGTGGCTCGACCCAGGTCGTCGCCAGGACCAGGGCGTCCGGCGACGGGGTCGGCACCGCGGGCCCACGACCCGCCAGTGCCCCGGCGGGCGCGAACAGGACGTAGGCCACGACCTCGTCGTCGATGCGGATCCCCCGGCCCGGCGGGCCGTCGGCCAGGGTCTCACCGGCCACCCACGCCCGCTTCGTCGCCGTCCCCTCGGCGGTGACGCCGTTCGTGGCAGGGCGCGGCCCGCCGAGCTCCCAGAAGACGCAGGACGCACAGCGGGCCGGCAGTCCGTCCAGTGCGTCGGCGTCCAGCAGCCCGACGCGGCGGGTCGTCATGTGCGGCGTCGCGGCCCGTCCGGACGGGGCGACAGCGCAGCGGCAACGAATCCGAGCACGGCACCCATCCCGAGGCCCCACAGGACGCGCCTCACGCCACCGGGGGCCACGGCCCGGGCCTCTCCGGCGCCGCCCGTCGTGGCTGGCCGTTCGGGCGTCGAGTTGTCGGAGGCCAAGACGGGGTCCTCGGTACGCTGCGATTTCGAGGCTACCGACCCGAATTCGGCCGGCAACGGCCCTCGGACGGCCGGCAGGCCCCTGCGACGAGGACGTCGTGCGACTCGACAGCGACCCGTACCTGGCCCGCTACGCCCAACGGGTGTCGGGCATGGCCGCCTCCGAGATCCGTGCCCTGTTCTCGGTCGCCTCACGGCCGGAGATCGTCAGCTTCGCCGGCGGGATGCCGTACACGGCGGCACTCGACTTCGACGCCGTCGGCGACGTGCTCGCCGCCATCGTGAGGGACCATGGCGCCGTGGCCTTCCAGTACGGCGGTGGCCAGGGGCGTCCCGAGCTGCGCGAGCTGCTCGTCGAGGTCATGCGCCACGAGGGCGTCCCCGCCCACGCCGACGACCTCGTGGTGACGGTTGGCGGCCAGCAGGCGCTCGAGCTGGTCGCCAAGTGCTTCGTCGACGAGGGCGACGTGGTCCTGGCCGAAGGCCCGACCTACGTCGGCGGCCTCGGGGCGCTGTCGTCCCACCAGGCCGACGTGCGGCACGTGCCGATGGACCACGAGGGCATGCGCGTCGACCTCCTCGAGGACGAGCTGGACCGCGTGGAGGCCGAGGGCGGCCGCGTCAAGCTCGTCTACACGATCCCCAACCACCAGAACCCAGCCGGCGTCTCGCTGTCGATCGAACGGCGCGAGCGGCTCGCCGAGCTGGCGAACGAGCGCGACCTGATCATCCTCGAGGACAATCCCTACGGCCTGCTCGACTTCGAGGGACGGACGTGGCCGTCTGTTCGCGCGCTCGTCCCGGAGCGTGTGATCTACGTGGGAACGATGTCGAAGACCTTCGCACCCGGGACGCGAACCGGCTGGGTGGCGGCACCCGGCCCCGTCCGGGACAAGCTCGTCCTGCTGCGGGAGGCGGCCGACCTGTGCCAGTCCAACCTCACCCAGATGCTGATCGAGCACTGGCTGGCAACGCAGCCCTGGACCGAGCAGGTGAAGCGCTTCCGCGAGGTCTATCGTGAGCGCGCCGAGGCCATGCTGTCCGCGCTCGACGAGCACATGCCCGACGGTGTCACCTGGACCACGCCGACGGGCGGCTTCTACGTCTGGCTCACCGTCCCCGACGGCATCGACACGGGCGACCTGCTGGCCAAGGCAATCCAGTTCAGGGTGGCCTACGTGCCGGGTCGAGGGTTCTATGCCGATGGCAATGGCCGCACCCAGATGCGGCTGTGCTATTCGTTCCCTCCCGTCGACCGCATCCACGAGGGCGTGACGAGACTTGGGGAGCTGCTGACCGGCGAGCTCGAGCTCGTCCGCGCCGTGTACGGCGGCCTGGCCGGCGACAGGAGTTGACGATGGCCTCGATCGCCGTGCTCACCGGCGGGACCTCGCTGGAACGGGAGGTGTCGCTGCGCTCCGGGTCCCGTGTGGCTGATGCCTTGCGTGACCGCGGCCACCAGGTCGCCACGCTGGACACCGATGCCGACCTCGTTCGCACCCTCGCCGAGGGCAACCACGACGTGGCGTTCCTCACGCTGCACGGCGCTGCCGGCGAGGACGGCACGATCCAGAGCGTCCTCGAGCTGCTCGGACTGCCCTACACCGGTCCCGACGTGCTGGCGTCCTCACTGGCCTGGAACAAGCCGATCGCCCAGGGCCTGTACCGACGGGCAGGCCTGGCCGTCCCGGCCTTCGTGACCCTGACCCAGGAGGCCTTTCGGGAGATGGGTGCCAGCGCCGCGCTGGACCGACTGACCGACCGGCTCACGTTCCCCCTCGTCGTCAAGCCGGCGACGGGTGGATCGTCCCTGGGCCTGGCCTTCGTCGATGACAACGACGCCCTGCCGCGCGCCCTGGTGGGCGCCTTCAGCTACGCGGACGCGGTGATCATCGAACAGGCCGTGGTCGGAACAGAGGTGGCCGTCTCGATCATCGACGGCGAAGCGCTCCCCGCCGTCGAGATCCAGCCCAAGGAGGGCGTCTACGACTTCTCCGCTCGCTACACGGCCGGAACCGTCGAATTCCACGTCCCAGCGCGCCTGGAGCCCGCCGTGGCAGACGCCGTGCAGGCCGCCTCCGTCGCTGCCTACGAGGCGGTCGGCGCACGGCACGTCTCGCGCTGCGACCTCATCGTGGATGCACAGGGCACGCCGTACGTGCTCGAGTTGGACACCTGTCCGGGAATGACCGAGACGTCCCTGCTCCCCCTGGCGGCGCAGGCGGCCGGGCTCGACTTCGCCGACCTCTGCGAGCGGCTGGTCACCTTGGCCATTCGGTCGTGAGCGACGCCACCGCCGGGTCGTTGCCGGCCTCGGGCGGGGCCACGACGGCCACGACCGATGCCGCCGAGGACCTCAGCGACGACCTGAGCGCCTGGGAGTTCGACCCCGAGGCCGAGGAGCCGCCACCGGGACGCGCGCCCTCCCTGGTGGCCTTCGACATCGGCGAGGTCATCATCGACGAGTCTCGCGTCTGGGAGGTCTGGGCCGACATCCTCGGCATCTCGCGGTTCACGATGGCCGCCGTCCTCGGGGCCGCGATCTCCCAAGGGCTGGATCACACGGAAGCCTTCGCCCACGTGGCCCCCAACGTGCAATGGGAGGACTTCCTCGAGGAACACGAACGCCGCTACGAGGGCTTCATGCCCGGCGACGTCTACCCGGACGTCATCCCGTGCCTGACCGAGCTGCGCGGGCTCGGGGTCCGCGTCGCGCTCGCCGGAAACCAACCGGCCCAGCGCAGCGAACAGCTGCGGGACCTCGGCCTCCCCGTCGACTGGCTGATGACGTCGGCCGAGATCGGCCACGAGAAACCCGATCACCGCTTCTTCGAGGCCGTCCTGGCCCGGATGGACGCGGGAGACCCCGGGGAGATCCTCTACGTCGGCGATCGCGTCGACACCGACGTCATCCCGGCTGCGGAGCTGGGCATGCGCACCTGTTGGCTGCGGCGCGGACCGTGGGGACACCTGCAGGACCTCCCCGATCACGTCGAGGTGGACCTGGCACTGGAAGGGCTGGGCGAGCTGCCCCTGCTGCTGGCCGGGTGGCTCGACGAGACCGAGGAGGAGTCGTGAGCGAGGCCAAGCGAGCAGCGGGAAGGGCCGCCGCCGAGCTCGTCTCGGATGGGATGCGACTGGGCCTGGGCACCGGGTCGACCGTGGCGCACCTGCTGGACGCGCTGGCCGAACGGGATCTCGACATTGCCGGCGTCCCGACGTCCGAGGCGACGGCCAGGCGGTGCGCCGAGCTGGGGATCGAGCTCCTCGATCCCGCCGACGTGGATCGGCTCGACCTGTGCATCGACGGTGCCGACGAGCTCGACCGGAACCTGTCGTTGACCAAGGGGGGCGGGGGGGCCCTGCTGCGTGAGAAGGTCGTCGCGACGATGGCGGACCGGATGGTCGTCATCGCCACACCGGACAAGGTGGTCGACCGGCTCGCCGAGACCTTCGCGCTGCCGATCGAGGTCGTCCCGTTCGCCGTCGGTCCCGTGACCCGGACGCTCGAACGGATGGGCTTCCACGTCGCCGAACGAGGGATCCTCGAGGGTTGGCGGACCGACAACGGCAACGTGATTCTCGACGCGACGATGCCCGGCGGCCTCGAGAGCCCCAAGCACACCGAGCACGAACTGGCCCACGTGCCCGGCATCGCCGAATCCGGCCTGTTCGTGGGCATTGCCGAGCTTGCGCTCCTCGGGCACGAGGACGGGACGGTCACCGAGCTGCGTGCCTCCCGGTAGGACGACCCTGCGCCGGCCGGCGGGGCCCACCGCACCCTGCCAATCGCGACCCTGCCAATCGCGTGCCACGTAGCCTCCCGCCGCCATGAAGCCGTTCCTGCTGCTGGCCACGCGCGCCGTCGACCGTGCCGCCGACAGCGAGTACGAGGCGATGCTCCGTTTTTCCGGTCTCGACGAGCGGCACCTCCGTCGCGTGCGGCTCGAGCAGGGCCCGCTCGGTCCTGTCGACCTGGACGACTGGTCGGGCGTGATCCTGGGCGGCGGCCCGTTCAACGCCTCGGACCGGCAGAAGTCGGACGTCCAGCGGCGCGTGGAGGAAGAGATCGGCACGCTGCTCGACGAGATCGTTCCGCGCGACTTTCCGTTCCTGGGAGCGTGCTACGGCATCGGCACGCTCGGCCTCCACGAAGGCGCCATCGTCGACCGCACCTACTCGGAACCTGTCGGTCCCATGACCATCACGCTGACCGACCAGGGGCGGGACGACCAGCTGTTGCAGGGCCTCCCGCCCACCTTCGAGGCGTTCCTGGGCCACAAGGAGGCCATCCGCACCTTGCCCCCCCATGCGGTCAACCTCGCCTCGTCGCCCACGTGTCCGGTCCAGGCCTTTCGGGTGGGCAGGAACGTCTATGCCACCCAGTTCCACCCCGAGCTCGACGTGGACGGCATCCAGACGCGCATCGACGTCTACAAGCACGCGGGCTATTTCGCGCCCGAAGAGGCCGAGACGCTGAAGGCACGCGCGCGGGCGAGCACGGTCGTCCATCCCCCGGCGATCCTGCGGCGCTTCGTCGAGCTCTTCGCCGACGGCGGCGGCGACCCTGGCCGGTCCCGTTGATCAGGCGGGCTCGCGGCGTTCCTCAGCGAGGCCCCGGCTGATCACGTCGACGAGGCGGTGGAGCGCCTCGGCGCTGTCGAAGCCGATGGACAGTCGACCTCGTCGCTGCCCCACGCGTATCGACACCGGCGCGTCCAGTGCTTCCGTGAGCGTGTCCGCCAGCTCGTTCACGCCCGGCAGCTCCAACGGTTCCCGCGTCGGGGTCGGCCGTTCGCCCTTCTGACGACCGTTGTCGGACACCGGGCCGTCGGCAGCGGCGAGACTCGCCAGCTCCTCCGTGGCGCGGACCGACAGCTGTTCCCGGACGATGCGGTCGGCGAGCTGGGTCTGCTGGTCAGCCGTTGGGACCATCAGGAGGGCCTTGGCGTGTCCGGCGGTCAGCACGCCAGCCGCGACGCGGCGTTGGACCGACTCCGGCAGTGACAGCAGGCGCAACAGGTTGCTGATGGTCGGACGGCTGCGGCCCAGGCGTCGTGCCAGTTCCTCCTTCGTGATTCCGAAGTCGTCGAGGAGCTGGGCGTAGGCAGAAGCCTCCTCGATCGGATTCAGCTGGACTCGATGCACGTTCTCGACGAGCGCCTCGGCCAGCAGCTCGTCGTCGTCGGTGCCGCGGACGATCGCCGGAATGGTCGCCAGGCCGGCCATTCGCGCGGCCCGGAGGCGGCGTTCACCGGCGATCAGCTCCCAGTGGCCGCCGTGTGGGCGAACGACGATCGGCTGCAACAGCCCCATCGAGGCGATGGAGTCCGCGAGCAGCGCCAACTCCCCGTCATCGAAGACGCCCCGCGGCTGGCGCGGGTTGGGGACGATGTCGTCGACCGGGAGCTCGCGCAGCGCGAGCGCCGCCTCCTCGTCCGGTGCCGACGTCGCGGGGATGAGTGCGGCGAGTCCTCGCCCCAGGCCACTGGGTCGGTTCACGGGATGCCTCCGGTCGGTTCGTTCGATGACGTCGTGCTGCCGACCCGCAGCCAGGGCGACACGGCGTCCCCATCGCTGATCGGTGCAGCGGACGGATCCGGGCTCGCTGCCGCTGGGGGTGCGAGAACACTGCTGACCGTCGGGAAACCCGGATCAGCCGCCGGCCCGTCCGGCGCAACTGGCAAATTTTCCCTGTCCAGGAATTCCCGCGCCAGGGCTCGATACGCCGCTGATCCAACACCTTCAGGATCGAACACCGTGATCGGGTGGCCGTAACTGGGTGCTTCTGACAGGCGGACGGTGCGCGGGATGATCGTTTGGAACGTGACGTCCGGGTAGTGGGTTGCCACCTCGGAGACGACGTCCCTGGCCAGGTTGGTGCGGCGATCAAACATCGTGAGGACGATCCCGCCAAGCTCGAGCGCCGGATTGAGGGTCCGCTGGACTCGACTCACGAGCCGGTGCAGCTGTTGCAGGCCCTCGAGGGCGTAGTACTCGCACTGGATGGGAACCAGGACACGATCAGCCGCCACGAGCGCGTTGATGGTCAGCAGCCCGAGCGAGGGTGGGCAGTCCACGATGACGAGATCGACGTCCGCGGGCAGCGAATCGAGTGCCAACCGCAGTTGATGCTCACGGTTGAAGGCCGCCACCAACTCGATCTCCGCGCCCGCGAGGTCGAGTGAGCCCCCCCACAACTGAAGACCGGGAATCGACGTCTTGCGCGTGATCGAAGCCGGGTCCGCCTCGTGCACGAGCACGTGGTAGGTGCTCGGCTCCCCCTCCGCGACGCGGCAGCCGAGGCCAGAACTGGCGTTGCCCTGGGGGTCGAGATCGACGAGCAGGACGCGCGTGCCCGCTTCCGCGGCTGCGGCCGCCAGGGAGACCGCGGTCGTGGTCTTTCCGACGCCTCCCTTCTGGTTCACGACGGCGACAACGCGCGCCCCTGGCGGTGCCGATGCCGGGCGCTGCGCGTCGGTGACCCCCGGTTGCGGAAGCCTGCCCCGCAGTTGCGTGACTGCCGGGACCTCGCGTCCATCGATATGCGTGCTGTCGGAGGACAGCGGCTGGGGTTGCGCGGCTCCTGGGCCGGCCATCGCCGCGACGTCGGT
>JAWWBG010000089.1:0-9880 GCA_033721095.1 Nitriliruptorales bacterium | reverse complement strand
CGACCCATCTGCCACGGCCGGGCCGAACCCGGGCCCCGGCGTGGCCAACCCCGGTCCCCAACCCACGGCAGGGCCGGGCTCGAACAACGGCGGCACGGGCGGATCCGGAGGCTCGGGAGGGCCCAGCGGGCCGACGGAGCCGAACTACGCCTCCGACGTCGGCGTGACCGCGGACACCATCAAGGTCGGCGTCCTGTTCAGCCGCACCGGGCCCCTGGGGCCGTTGGCCTTCGCGCCTGGCGCCGAGGGCGCGATCGCCTACTTCAACTGGTTGAACACGCAGGGCGGGATCAACGGCCGACGAGTCGAGGTCGTCCAGTGCGACGACGCCGAGGATCCCGAGCGCAACAAGCAGTGCACCAACTTCCTCATCAACGAGGAAGAGGTCTTTGCGCTGGTCGCGACCTACACCCGCGCCTACGCGGGCGCCGAGGACGTCTCCAACGCCGGCGTTCCTGACGTCGGGGGCCAGCCGATCGGCAATGAATACACGACCTGGCCGACCTTGTTCTCGATCCGGGGCAGCGAGTACCCACGCGACGGCGAGGTCGGCTACGAGGGCCAGCTGTGGAGCCAGGGCCTCCAGTTCCGTTGGGCCAAGCAGAACCTCGGGATCACGCACGTCGGTGTCGTGTTCTACGACATTCCGGTGTCGGAGTCCTTCGCGACGTTCATCCAGAATGCGGCCCCCAGCGAGGGCCTCGAGGTCACCGGCTACCGGGTCAACGCGGCCTTCCCGAACTTTGACTCGGTCGCATCGCAGATGCTGGCCGAGGGCGTGGATGGCGTCTGGGACACGATCGACGCCACGGGCAACCAGAAGCTGTGCGAGGCCCTCGAGCGCAAGGCCGTGCCGATCAAGGGCAAGATCAGCACGACCCAGGGGTTCACCCGCCGGGTCGACCAGTTCCCGGACTACTGCAAGGACGTCGCCTACATCTGGGGCGAGTCACGCCCCAACAGCGATGTTGCCCACCCGGAGGTCAAGCTGTTCCGTGACGTGATCCGGCAGACCTACGGCCAGGAGTACGACGACAACCTTCACCAGTGGGCCCTCGAAGGCTGGGCGGCGGCCAAGATGTTCAGCGACACCGCTGCGTCGATGGGCGCGGACCTGACCCGTGTGGGCCTGATGGAACGATTGGAAGACTTTGAGCGCTCGAACGACCCCAACATTCCGCTGAGCCGACTGGAGACGGTCGACGGCCTGCTCAGCCCGATTCACTGGCAGCGCATCGAGTATTCGACGGCGGGCAACGACCAGCGCGAATGCCTGATCATCTCGAAGTGGGACCAGTCGATCCGCAACTTCAAGGCCGTGACGACCGTCCCGTACTGCGATCGTGGCCTGTCCTGGATCGCGTACACGCCGGCTACCTAGGACCCGGGTGCCCCTTGGGCCAGGGCCGTCGACCCCAGGTACTCGGCGACGGCAGCGCCGGAGGCGATCTCGCCCGGGTCACCCCGATAGACGATCGTGCCGCGGCTCATGACGTAACAGAGATCCGCCAGGCGCAGCGCATGCGTGAGGAACTGCTCGACGAGCAGGATCGTCACGCCCAGTTCCTTGAGCTCGGCGATCGCCGTGAACAGGTCCTCGGTGATCAATGGCGCCAGGCCCATCGAGATCTCGTCGAGCAGCAGGACCTTGGGGTCGGCGAGGAATGCCCGGCTCATGGCGAGCATCTGCTGCTCACCTCCCGACAGGGTCCCGGCGCGCTGGGTGCGGCGCTCGGCCAGACGGGGGAACAGCTCGAGGGCCTCCTGGATCCGTGCATCGGGGTCGGCTGTGCCCACGGCGCGGGCCATCGCTTCGAGGTTGTCCCCGACGGTCAGCCCGGGGAAGATTCCGCGGCCTTCCGGAATGAGCACGACACCGCTGCGGGCGATCCGTGACGTCGCAAGGCCGTTGAGCCGCTGGCCATCGAGCCGGATGTCGCCACCCGTGACGTCCAGCAGGCCCGTGATGGCTCTCAGCGTCGAGGTCTTGCCCACGCCGTTGGGTCCAACCAGCGCGACGACGCTGCCGGCCGGCACGACGAACGACAGGTCGCGAAGGACCTGCACCTTGCCGTAGCCACCGGACACGCCGTCGAGCTCGAGGGTCGCGCTCATCGCGGCGCCCCCGCGTCGTCGAGCAGATGCCCCTCATCGACGCCCAGGTAGACCGCCTGGACGCGCGGGTCGCGGCGAACGGCGTCGGGAGGACCGTCCATGACGGGCTCACCGAAGTCCATAACGTGGATCCAGCTGGCAACCCGGAGCACGAGGTCGACGTCGTGCTCGACCAGCAGGATGCCGATGCCCTCATCCGTGATGCTGCGGAGCACGTGCTCGAGCTCGCGCGTCTCCTCGTCGTCGAGGCCCGACGCTGGCTCGTCCAGGAGCAGGACCAGCGGCCGCGTGCACAGGGCCCGGGCCAGCTCGACACGACGAAGGACGCCGGTCGACAGCTCGCCGGCCACGACATCGGACAGGTGGTCGATGCCGACCAACTTGAGCGCAGACTGGACCTGTTCGATGACGTTGCGATTCGGCCGATCGCGCAGCGCGAGGACCTTGGCGAAGATGTGACCGGGCAGCGCAACCTCGGCGGCGACCTGGCAGTTCTCGAAGACCGTCATGCCGGCGAAGACCTCGAGCCGCTGGAAGGTGCGCCCGAGCCCGGCATTGGCGCGGTGGTGGACCTCGAGCTTCGACAGATCCTGCCCGTCGAGGAGCACCTCGCCGGCGTCGGGTGTCAGCAGGCCCGTGATGCAGTTGAACGTCGTGGTCTTGCCGGCGCCGTTGGGCCCGATGAGCGCCGTGATGGAGCCTGCGTCAACCGACAGGCTCATGTTGTCCACCGCAACCAACCCGCCGAAGGCCTTGGTGATGCCGTCCACTTCGAGAAGTGCCATCAGCGTCGCCCCTCGGTGCCGGCCAATGCCGGCGACCGGCGCGCCTCGTCGGCCTCCTCGAGCACCTGGCCAGCGAAGTCCGTTGCGACCAGTGGATCCGGTGCTTCCGAGGAGGAGGCGGACGACCCCGCTGCGTACGCCTCGGCGAGGCCGGCGGGAACCCAGCGCCCGAACGCGACGCGTTGGACAAGCCCCACGATGCCGCCCGGCAGCTTGCCGAGGAGCAACGCGGCGAGACCGACGATCAGGAACGACAGCCCCGGCAGGTCAACGAACACCTGGAACACCGTCAGCAATGCGGCGGCCAGCAGCGCACCGTAGATGCTGGTGATCCCCGCGACGTAGACGGCGGCGAACCAGAGCAGGCTGAGGAACGCGACGTAGGACTCGGAGCTGAAGGCCTCGGCGCCCTGGGTCATGAGCGAGCCGCCGATGCCGGCCATGAATGCGCTGACCGAGAAGATGAACAGCTTGTAGCGGCGCAGCCCGATGCCGACCGACCGGCTGGCGGTCTCGGAGTCCCGCATGGCCGCGAGGATCCTGCCAAGTCGCCCGCGCCGCAGGTTGTTCGTCACGAAGACCGCGATGCCGAGGACCACGAGCTCGAAGAAGTAGAACGCCACGTCGCCGTCGAGGCCCTCGGGCTTTTCGGCCGACATGCGCGTGGCTGCGTTGAAGTAGAAGTTCTCGAAGACGAATCGCTGGAGCACCAGGCCGATCGCCAGCGTGGTCAGGCCGAGGAACAGCCCGCGACGCCGGAGTGCCGGCCACGCTGCGAAGAACCCGGCAAACACGCACACGAGGCCGGCCAACAGCATCGAGGGGATGACGGGAAGCTCCGGCAGCCCGAGGAACTCGCCGGCGTGGATCCTGGCGGTCAGGAGTCCGCCCAGTCCCGCAAAGCCTGCCTGGCCGAGCGTGATGTGTCCGGAGAACCCGGTCACGGCAACGATGGACAGCAGGACGATCGCAAGCCCGACCATTCGATGCGCAAATCCGAAGCTGCCGGTGTCGAGGCCGAGCGGCAACGCGACGAACAGCAGGATGACCGCCAGCTTGAGCGCCCGTGACACTGCCGGATTGGCCCTGCCGGCCACGACCGCCCGGCTGACGATTCCCGGGCCGTCGTCGTCGCGACCGATCGAGCCCGAGATCCGGGTGAACATGAGGGCCGCGAGGAGCACCACGACCGCGATGCTGGGAATCAGCGGGTCGAGGAGGCGTGCGACGGACTCGGTGACCGAGTTCGACAGGCCGATGTACTCGGTGATGTCCCCGAAGCTGAAGGCGTCGGCGAACGACGAGATGAAGCCGAGGAACACGCCGCCGAGGATCGCGCGCGGCAGGGACGTGAGGCGAGCGAGGACGGCCACGGCGAAGGTCTCGATGATGACGAGCGGCAGTCGTACGGCGTCGACACCAAAACTGGCCGGAGCCAGGAGCACGCCGGTCAGGCCGGCCAGGCCGGCGCCCATCCCCCAGGCGAAGGCCGAGACCCGGTTGGCGTCGATGGCCGCCAACTCGGCCAGCTCTCGACGATCGACCACGGCGCGGATCCGCGTGCCAAGCGCGGTTCGCGTGAACAGGAAGCCCAGTGCGAGGCTGAGGAGGACAGCCAGCGCGATGATCCCGATCTGGTTGGCCCCGAAGCGCAGGACGAGCCTGTCGCCGCCGACGGTGATGGGGGTGGTCCAGGCGATCGGGTCGTCCGGGAACAGCTTCGGCGCCTGCTTGGTCGACGCGGTCCAGATGCGGATGGCGATCCCGACCGTGATGACGTAGATGCCGACGGTGGCGACCAGCTGTTCGGCTACCCCGGCGCCACGGGACTCGAGGGGTCGGAACACCACCCGTTCGAGGGCAACGCCGACACCGGGCCCGAACACGAGCAGGGCCAGAGGCGCCGCGATCCACAACGACCAGCCCCAGCCGAGGTGCAACTGCCAGAGCACGAACGCAACGAGTGCACCAATCGCGCCGTAGGCGAAGTTGAACACGCCCGTGGCCTTGTAGGTGAGGACCAGGCCGAGGCCAGCCAACGCGAAGATGCCACCGCGTCGGAGCCCGTCGATGAACAGGTCCGTGAACAATTGCGCACTGAGCGAGCCGTCGCTGCCGCGCACCGCGAAGAATGCGATGACGAGGATCGACGCCGCGAGGCCGGTGCCCCGCAGGATGCCCGCTCGGTTCACGACATCCCGATGGGCATTGGCGCCAGGTCAACCGGCGCACACAGTTTGCACGGCGTCAGGCCCTTGGCCTCGGCATCGGCAACCGTCCCCGTGCTCACGTCCTCCTTGCCCTCGACGATCGAACAGTCGAGGCGGTGAAACGTGGAGCCCGTCGGCAGCATCGCGACCGTTTCGGCGCTCCCGACCGCGGCGTGTCCGTTGCCGCTGAGGCTGGGCGCCGCGGGATGGGCCAACAAGATCGCGTGGAGGTCGGCGACCTTCCGTTCGAGGTTGGTGATGCGCTGGATTGCCCGCCGTTGGTCCTGGACGCTGAGCATGATCCCGCCGAGGAAGATCAGGCCGATGCCCAACATGCCACCGGAGATCAGGTAGGGGATCTGCTGCGCGGGAAAGGTCTTGTCGGCGGAGCCGGCCCATCCCAGGATGATCGCGACCACGCCGCCGACGATCAGCAGCCAGGCGATCCAGGGGGCGGTCGCACGCGAGATCCACCGCCAGATGACGGACGGATCTGGTTCGTCGGTCTCGTTGGACAGATCGGGTGATGCGGCCATGTGCAGGTCTCCTGGTCAGGGAGCTGGTCGGACAGGGGTGGGGCGCGTGTGCCGCTCCAGGAACCGCAGCACGCGGACAGGGACGAAGAGGAAGAGGGCCCAGAGGACAACGAGCGGGTAGAGATGCGCCCACTCGAACTCGATCCCGAGGGACTCCAGGAAACGCGCAAGGGCCGCCTCGTCAACCTCGGCGGGCGGCGGGGCATCCGGCTGCTGCGGGCCGACGACGGGGTCCGGGACGGCCGGGTCCGGGACCGCAGCCGGGGGCGAGCCGACGCCGGGGACGGGCGGGGCCACGACGGGAGGCTGCGGTGCCGGAGCGGGTGGCGCGATCGGCGGTGGGGGGATGATGCCCCCGCCAAAGTCGGCATCGTTCGCGTGCGCGGTCGTCGAGGCGGCGGCCAGGACCAACGACGCCTTGTAGGTCACGAGGAAGGCGTTGGGGTCGCCCGGGAACGGCGCTTCGGGCGGGAACGGGATGGACGGCAGCTCGATCACGCCTGGGTCCGAGATCGGCACGTCCATCCGAATCAGCAGGCCGGTGACGTGTCCGCTGCTGCCAAGGCCCGTGTTCTCGAACTGGGGTCCGATGGCGCGAATCTCGAGGTTGAGGGTGTCCTGCAGCACCTGCAGGGCCGAGTCGAAGCTGGCCGCGCCGACCGGACCCAGCACCGTTTCGTCGACCGTGAGTCCACGGTCGCTGATCGACACGGGAATGCCGGCGAGGCTCGCGCCCTGGATCGTCAGGGAGGCATCGGTGTCGGCGGTCTCGGCGTCGGCACGCGACACGGACCGGGCTTCGACCGACCCGATGTGGAGAAGCCCACCGGGCAACGCGATGTCGGTGACCAGCGAGCGCGCCGTGACGACCAGTTCGGGCCCGACGAACTCCTGGGTCGTGCGTGCCTCGGCGGATCCGATCGAGATGACCGGGTCGAGGATGTCGAGGAAACCGCCCGCGTTCTCGTTGTCCGTGACGGAGGCCACGGTCTCGATGCCGTCAGGGCCGACAACCGCTCGCGACAGTCCGTCCTGGGAGGTGACCTCCGGTCGTGACGGGTACTGGGCCTCGGCGACGAGCGGGTACGGCGGTGGGAACGGGGTTCCGCCGAGCCCGTCCGAGATCTGCGAGCACGGGAACCCGAAGTCGCACAGCAGGCCCGGTCCGCCCGTCCCCGAGCTGCCCGGGTAGAGCGCCGCCGCGCGCCCGCGGATGATGCCCGCACCCTGCCATTCGGAGTCGGCTTGCGGCAGCTCGCCGCGGATGAGCTCCTCGATGGGGACGAGGGTCGGGTCCGTGTTGAACTGGATGCCGATGCCGAAGGCACCCGCACGACCGGTCCAGCTGAACGGTCGGTCGGCGTCCTGGACGCCCGGTTGCGGGCCGGATTGGGCCACGGCGGGAATGACGACGGCGGCGGCCAACAGGCCGGACAGGAGGAAGGCGGCAGCGCGCGTCACGACACGGCGCAGGCGCAACCTGCCAGCCATGGGCGCTCCCTCCCGACTCCCACAGACCTGACACGCATGTCAGGGAATGGAAACTCTAACGGCGAATCCGTTCGAGCGTATGGACAACGATCGAGTCCGGGGAGGGATCCGGGAGGCACGCGTCGAGGCTGCGGCCGCTCCTGGAGTTCCATGACACGCATGTCAGGGAACAGCTCATTGCCGTACAGTCGGGGTGCCGTGCAAGGAGTCGCGATGGCAACACCAGCCCTCATCGAGCCGGCCACTGGCCAGGTCAACCACGAAAGCCTTCCGTGGGCCCTCTGGATGGAGGGGCTCGAGGTCAAGATGCTGCGCTGCAACCTCGACACCGGCGAGTACACGCTGATGGTCCGGTACTCCGGCGGGGACGTGGACCTGCCGCGCCACAAGCACTTCGGCCCCGTGCACGCCTGGACCGTGCAGGGCACCTGGGGCTACCTCGAGTACGACTGGGTTGCCACCACCGGCTCGTACGTCTACGAGCCCGCGGGGTCGGTCCACACGCTGCGAGCCCGCGCCACCGACGAGGACTGCGTCGTGATCTACACGATGTCGGGCGGGATCCTCATGCTCGGCCCCAACGACGAGCTGTGGATGTACGAGGACGCGGCCTCGGCGCTGGAGCGCTACCAGCTCGCCCTCGAGCAGCAGGGCCTCGAGATGCCCGAGGGAATACTGGAATAGCGGGCGGGCCGTCACTGGCCATCCCCTCGTCCTTCGCAAGCCTTGATTGAGGATCCTGCGTGCCGGATCTGTCGGGACACCGCGCCGTCGTCACTGGCGGCGGCTCGGGCATTGGCCGGGCGACCGCGAACGCGCTGGCGGCTGCCGGGGCGTCCGTGGGCGTGGTTGACCTCGATGCCGATGCCGCAGCGAAAGTGGCGGCCGGCGTCGGTGGGGCCTTTGCGTCCGCTGACGTCCGGGACCTCGAGGCCGTGACAACCGCGGTGGAGGCGCTCGTCGAAGAACTGGGCGGGTTGTCGATCCTCGTGAACAACGCCGGGGTGGGGTCGATGTCGCGGCTGCACGAGTACCCGGCCGAGGAATGGGACCGCGTGGTCGGCACGAATCTCACGGGCGCCTGGCACGTGCTGCGGGCCGCGATCCCCCACCTGTTGGCCAACGGCGACGGTCGGATCGTGAACACGGCCTCGATCAGCGGACTGCGACCGGCCGCGGGCGAAGGGCCGTATGCGGCCGCCAAGGCCGGCCTGTCGGCGCTGACACGATCGGCCGCACTCGAGTACGGGCCGACCATCCGCGTGAACGCCGTGTCACCGGGGACGATCTCCACGGCGTTGACCTCGCCGCTCTTCGAGGTGTTCGACGACGAGGCGGACCGGCACGTCGCCAAGATCCCGATGGGCCGACTCGGCGAGCCCGAGGACGTCGCGGACGTCATCGTGTTTCTCGTGTCTGACGACGCGCGCTACGTCACGGGCCAGGACGTCGTCGTCGACGGCGGGCTGACCCTGCACACCTCGGGTGTCGACGGGATCCTCGACCGCGTGCTCGCCCTTGCAGAGGAGCAAGAATGACCACGATCTTCCGCGACAGCGACGCCGACCTCGGTGCCCTTGACGGCCAAGTCGTCGGTGTCGTCGGCTACGGCAACCAGGGGCGGTCGTGGGCGCTGAACCTGCGCGACAGCGGCCTCGATCCACGTGTCTACGTCCGGGGCGACGAGACCCGCGACCAGGCCGTCGCCGAAGCGTTCGAGGCAGGGTCGCTGGAGGACGCCGGCGAGGCCGACGTGCTGTGCCTCCTTGTCCCCGACGATGCCATCCCCGCGCTGCCGTTCACGCCGAAGCCCGAGGCACTCGTGATCGTCGCGTCCGGCTACTCGGTGGCCTTCGAGCGCTACAGGCCTGACTGCGACATCGCACTCGTGGCGCCGCGGATGATCGGCCCCGAGGTCCGCACGACCTACGAAGAGGGCATCGGCTTCATCACGGGCGTCGGCGTCGAGCAGGATCGGACTGGCACCGCCAAGGCTCGGACGCTCGCGATCGCGAGCGCCATCGGCGGCCTCAAGCAGGGCGGCATCGAGATGAGTGCGTGGCAGGAGGCCGTCCTCGACCTGGCCGTCGAACAGGTGCTGTCCCCCGCGCTGCGCCGCGTGAATCTCGGCTTCACGCAGGTCATGGCCGAGCAGGGCATCCCCTTGGAGGCCATCCTGGCCGAGCTGTTCCTGTCCGGTGAGGTCGAGCGCACGTTCCGGCGGCTCCGCCTGGAGGGCTATGCCGCCCAGCTCCAACACCACTCCCCGGTCAGCCGGTACGGCCAGCTGTCGCGGGCCACCGAGTTCGACGAGGTTGACATCATCTCCGACATGCGGCGCCTCGTGGAGAGGATCACCGACGGGTCGTTCGCCGACGAGTGGGACGCCGAACGCGACTCCGGACATCCCACGCTGGTGCAACTGGAGGCCGACCTGTCGAGCGGCGAGTTCGAGCAGTGGGAACAGGAGATTCGCAGCCGGCTTGGTGAGACCTCGGTCCCCGGCCACACTCCGACCCCATGAGCGACGACACGACCGCGGACACGGAGGTCGGCGAGGCGAACGCCGATGACCTCCCGGAGGAGGCTCTCGACAGCGCGTCGCCGTACGCGAAGAAGCTGCACGCGCAGTTCCAGAACGCCGAGCACCTGGATCCGAACGACCAGCTGATCCAGATCATGCGGCGGGAGTCGCACAAGACGCCGCTTCATGCACTGCTGGACCTCGAGCCGGTGCAGATGG
>JAWWBG010000088.1:0-9894 GCA_033721095.1 Nitriliruptorales bacterium | reverse complement strand
GCGGTCGATGTACTGCGGATTGGCGCCGTGGTGGACCCGGTGGTGGCTGGGGGTGTTCCAGACGGCCTCGATCCACGGATGGAACTTGTCGATTCGCTCGGTGTGGATCCAGAACTGGTAGAGCAGGTTGACCGAGCCGACCGTGACGAGCATCAGGGGGTTGAAGCCCAGCGCGGCCAGCGGCAACCAGAAGATCAAGCCCGTCCACGGTGTCCAGGTCTGGCGCAGTGCCGTCGACAGGTTGTAGTGCTGGCTCGAGTGGTGGGGCACATGGGACGCCCACAGCAGGCGCACCTCGTGGTGGAGCCGGTGGAACCAGTAGTAGGCGAAGTCGTCGGCCACGAACGCGACCACCCACACCGGCCAGGTCCAGCCGAGGTCAAGCGGGCTCCAGGTGAACACGGCCGTGTAGGCCGCGAAGGCGGCAACCTTCCAGCCGACGTTGATGAGGACGTTGCCGACGCCCATGGACAGGCTCGCTGCCGTGTCCTTGGGCTCATAGCCCATGCCGACGCGATCTCGGGCGTCGAACCATGCCTCGAGGGCGACCAGTCCGATGAACGCCGGGATGGCCCAGATGATCAGCGGGGGAGCAGATTCGAGCACGGTCGATCTCCTCCGAGTCGAGCGATTCGCCCACCCTACTGGGCGGTCGTTTCGACTTTCCGCATGGGAATGAATATTGTTCAATTGTTCGTTGTAGGCTCCGACCATCCCCAGCGTGAGCCGGCAGCCCTCCGCCACTCACCGACACGCGAAAGCAGCACGCCATGCCAGAAGCCGTCATTGTCGCCACTGCCCGCACGCCCATCGGGCGGGCCTTCAAGGGCTCGTTGATCGAGGAGCGTCCGGACGACCTCACCGCGACCATCATCCAGGCCGCGATGGACAAGGTCCCCGCCCTCACCCCTGACCTGATCGACGACCTCCACCTCGGCTGTGGCCTCCCCGGCGGTGAGCAGGGCTTCAACATGGCCCGCGTCGTCACCACCCTGCTCGGGTGGGAGGTCCCCGGCACGACGCTCACCCGCTACTGCGCCTCGAGCCTCCAGACCACGCGCATGGCCTTCCACGCCATCAAGGCCGGCGAGGCCGACGTCATCGTGTCGGCCGGCGTCGAGATGGTGTCGCGCTACATCAAGGGCAACTCGGACTCGCTGCCCGACACGCAGAACCCGAAGTTCGAGGACGCCCAGAACCGCACGATGGAGAACTCCATGGGCGGTGTCGAGGGCTGGGAGGACCCGATCCCGCTCGGCAAGCTCCCGGACATCTACATCCCGATGGGCCAGACCGCCGAGAACGTCGCGAGCATCAAGGGCGTTTCGCGCGAAGCCCAGGACGACTGGGGCTACGAGTCGCAGATGCGCTACGCGGAGGCCGACGCCGAGGGCTTTTGGGCACGCGAGATCACGCCGATCACCCTGACGAACGGCAACGTCCTCGACAAGGACGACTCGCCGCGGGCCAACACCGAGCGCGACAAGATGCGCGACCTCAAGCCGGCCTTCCGCCCGGACGGGACCGTCACCGCGGGCAATGCCTGCCCGCTCAACGATGGCGCCGCCGCCGTGATCGTCATGAGCGACACGAAGGCTGCCGAGCTGGGCCTGACGCCGCTGGCTCGAATCGTCAGCACGGGCGTGACGGCACTGAACCCGGAGATCATGGGCCTCGGCCCGATCGGCGCCAGCCAGGACGCCCTCAAGAAGGCCGGGATGACCATCGACGACATCGACATCGTCGAGATCAACGAGGCCTTCGCGGCCCAGGTCCTGCCGTCGGCCGACGAGCTCGGCATCGACCACGACAAGCTCAACCCGCACGGCGGCGCGATCGCCGTCGGCCATCCGTTTGGGATGACCGGCGCCCGGATCACCGGCACGCTGCTCAATGGCCTCCAGTCCAAGGACGCCACGTTCGGCCTCGAGACCATGTGCGTCGGCGGTGGCCAGGGCATGGCGATGATCATCGAGCGTCTCAACTGAGCGCTCGCTTGGAGAGAAGGCGCCTCAACTGAGCGCTCGCCCAACCGCACCCACGGCCCGCGTGACACGCATGTCCGCGGGCCTTGCGGTGTTCGTGGCCCTGGTGCTGGTCGCGGTCGCGGGGGGCGTCTTCGTTGCGTTCGCGCTGGCCGAGGAGGACAAGGCGCTGATCGCGTTGTCGGGCCTCGCGCCGCTTGCCGTGGTCGGGCTGGCGATGCTCGCGTTCTCCTCGATCACGTTGATCGTCGACCACACGGGTGTCGAGGTCCGGTACGGCCCCACACCGTTTCGCACCAGGGTCAGGGCGGCCGACATTCGGTCCGTGTCCGTCGTCGACGTCAACCCGTGGAGATGGGGCTGGGGCTACCGGATGAGTCGCCGCCTGTTCAAGCGTGCTGCCATCGTCGTCCGGGGTGGCCCGGGTGTTCGGCTGGAGATCGCAGACGGCACCTCACTGACCATCGTGACGGTCGACGCCGACCACGTTGCCCGGGAGATCGAGCAGCTCGTCTCGCCGGCCGGGGAGTCCCCGACGTGAGCGGACGGATCGACCTCGAGCCCTACACGGACAGCTGGCCCGAGGACGACCCTGACGCGGCGTTCCGCGCCGACGTGGCCGCCTACTCGCTCCAGGACCCGCTGTCCACGCTGGAGGCGATGAGCCGCAACCTCGACATCCCGGTCGGCGCCCTGGCTGGCTACGTCCTGGCCCGGTGGGCCGCCGGCGGGGCCGAGGGCCTGTTGGAGCTCGGTCCGTCGGCCGTGGACCGGATGACGAGCGTGATCAACGAGGCGGAGGAGGCGGGCACGGACGCCGCGCGGCTCGCGGCCTACGAGACGCTCCGCGCGATGGTCAGCTGGCTGCGCGCCGGCCTCGACGATGCGGAGACGACCTACCCATCCGGGGGCGATCACGGTTGAGGTCGACGACCTCCGGCATCGTTGACGACGCCCCTGGCCGAGGAGGATCGGTGTGGACGGTCCAATCCTCCCCGGCCCAGGCGGGGTGGGCGGTGGCTAGCGCAGCAGGCCCGTGCGGAAGGCCCGTGCCACCGCCCCGGTCCGGTCCGGAGCGTTGAGCTTGGTCAGCAGGTTCTGGACGTGGGTCTTGATGGTCCGAGCGGACAGGCCGAGCTCGATGCCCACCTGCTGGTTCGTCATCCCCTCGGCGATGAGCGCCAGTACCTCGGCCTCGCGCGGCGTCAACGTCGGTTGGCGGCCACGCGTCGGGTCGCTGCGCCACGAGCCGGCGAGCTCCATGGCGATCTCGGGGGACACGATGCGCTCGCCCCGTGCGGTCGCGATGGCTGCGTCACGCAGCTCGGTCGCCGAGGAGCTGGTGAGCAGGAAGCTGTCAACCCCCGCGATGACTGCCTCGCGCAGGTCGATGCCGTCGGCTCGATCGGTCAGGGCCAGGATGTACAGCTGCTCGGTGACCGCGTTGGCGGCGGCAATCGCGCGAAAGGGGTCGTCATCGTCGGAGGGGATGCCCACGACGACGACACTGGGCTGGATGGCCCGAACCGAGGCAACGAGGTCGACAAGGGGGTTGGCGGCCACGACGCTGATCTCGTCGCCGTGCTCGAGGATCGTGGCCAGGCCGGCACGAACGAGGGGACGGTCGTCCACGACGACGGCTGTTGTCGTACCGGTGCGTGGCTTGATCGGCTGCGTCGTGCTGGCCGCTGTTTCCATTCGCAGGTCCTGTCACCGAAGCATCCGGGAATGGCGGATGTCCGTCTGTGCAGCATCTTCCCCGACCGTCGGTCGGCGGCCAACCGTCTGACATGACTGTTTCGGCATGGTTGATTTGGACTAGTCCGGCGAAACATCCGACAACCCAGGCCGTTTGTTCGGCAGGATGCACACCGACCGGCGGGAGCAGATCCGTGAGCGACGAAGCGCGGACCGACACTGACCGAGGCGACGCCCGCGCGGCCGAGCCTGCGGATGACCGGGTCACGTCGCTGCTCGAGGACCTGGACGTCCTTGATTCGGTGTCGGCGCTGGACATGCGCGTCCTCGATGTCGAGCAGCAGCTGCGCAAGGTCACCGACCAGGTGGACATGGCGGGCCGCGAGCAGGTCGGTGAGCTCGAGGTCATGCGGGCGAGGATCAGCGACCTGGTCGTCCTGCTTCGCGAGGCAGCGAGTGGGCAGGAGGTCGCACTCGCCGAGCTCGACGGAAACCTGGCCACCCTCCTCGAGGACCGCGTCAAGGCACTCACCGCTCAGGTGGCCGAGGTCCGCGACGAGGCGGCGGCCCATGCGCAGGCCACCGTGGCGCAGCTGGACGAGACGGTGCGCGAGGTCAGGGAGCTGACGGCATCGCAGACACAGTCCGCCCTTGCCCGCCTGGACGAGGCGCTCGCGATGGTCCGCGGTGAGACCTCGGCCAGCATCGAGTCATCGACCACCGAGCTGGAGGCACTCGCCGGTCGCGTGAACGAGCTTGTCGCGGCCCTCTCGGATCACGAGGTCGCCGCGACCTCGGCGATCGAGGCGGAAGGAGCACACCGCCGCAACGAGCTCGACTCGCTGGAGAAGCGCCTCAATGGGCGCATCGACGTGTCGGCCGAGGCAGCTGCCGATGCCCGCAGGCGGCTCGACGAGCGCATCGAGGCCCTCCGCCGAGAGCTCGACGCGACCAGTGGCGAGCTGCGCGCGCACGTCGCCGTCGCCCTGGGCGACATCTCGGCCCGCATGGATGCGCACGAGAACAAGCCCAGCGACCCGGCGGTCTCACCCGAGGAACTGCAGGCCGTGGCCCTCGAGATCGCGGCCGCCAACGACGAGACCGAACGTCGCCTCCGCGACCTCATCCGCGACGAGGCCACCAACCGCCTCGGGGCGGTCACCGACGTCGCCGAACTGGCCGCCGAGGCGCTGCGCCTCGCCCGTCAGGCGGTCGAAGGGGTTGCCGCCGACGAGGAGCGGTCGCAGCAGGTGGCCTCGTCGGTCCAGGCACTCGGAGCCCGGCTCGGAGCGATGCAGTCGACGCTGGCGCACGCGGTCAACGAGGTGGCCAGCGAGCTCGGCGGCCGCGTCGCGACCGTCGCCGGCCAGCTCGACGCGCTGCGCGAAGGCCTCGGGCGTGCGAACGAACGTGTCGGCGCCCTCGACGCACTCGAGCAGCGACTCGAGAAGGTCGAGGCCGCCCAGCAGGACCGACGGGCCGAGCAGGACCTCATCTCCCAGATCGGGGACCTGCAGCGTGAGCTGTCGCGGGTCGAAGGACGACTCGACTCGTTCGCCCGACAGGCAACCGCCGCCGACGAGCGTGCAGAGGATCTCCGCCGCGACCTGCGCGTCCTCGGCGACGAGGTGGCATCCGCTGACGCGTGGCGCTCCGAGGTTCGCGACCTGTCGACGCGGACCTCCGAGCTCGCCGCCCGAGTCGCGGAGGCCGAGACGATCGCACGACGCGCCGGCAATGCCGTCGTCGAGGCGGTCAAGCAGGCCCAGGCCGAGGCTGCGGCCGAGTCCACGGTCGACTGAGCAGCCCGACAGTCGCACGGTCAACACGCCCGTGTGACCAGCCCGTCGCGACAGGCGCGGGTGACGTCAGGGAATCGCGATCTCGACGACCTTCACGCCCAGCTGGGCGCCGGTCGGGGTTTCGAACTTGCGTTCCTCGCCGACCCTGGCACCCATGATGGCGCTGCCCATGGGCGAGTCCGCGCTCAGGATGTCGTGATCGCCAACCGAGTCCTCGCGGCTGCCGACGTACCAGGTCTCCACGTCGCCCTCGACGTCGAGCGTGACGACCAGCCCGGGCTGTACGGCGTCGACGTTCGTCGGCGTGCCGATGACGGCGGTCTCCAGCAGGTGTTCGAGCTGGCGGATCCGCGCCTCCATCCGGCCCTGGTCCTCCTTGGCGGCGTGGTACTCGGCGTTCTCGCGCAGGTCGCCGTGGGCGCGCGCCGTCTCGATCGTCTTGGCGATCTCGCGGCGGCCGTTGGTGGTGAGGTCCTCGAACTCGGCCTTGAGCCGGTCGTAGGCCTCCTGGCTCAGGTACGTCTCGGACATGGGGGCACCTCGAAACAGGTCGGAAGGGGAATGAGCGCCAACGCGTGGCAGGTCGTGGGGCGGGAGGGTACAGCCCATTTGTACAGTGCACCCGTTGTCTCGCCCTGGAGTCGGACGGACACGTGGCCGCGTCGCCCAACCTCGTCTATCGGCTGTATGAGCGTCGCCTCGAACGGGACGTGCTCGCGCAGGACCGCCTCCCCACGCATGTCGGCGTGATCCTCGACGGCAACCGCCGCTACGCCGAGCGGCAGGGCGCCGACCCGACCATGGGCCACCAGGCCGGCGCCGAGAAGATCGAGGAGTTCCTCGACTGGTGCTGGGAGCTGTCGATTCCGTACGTGACCCTGTGGCTGCTGTCCACCGAGAACCTCGACCGCGAGTCCGACGAGGTCTCCGCCCTGCTGCGGATCATCCAGGAAACGGTCCAGCGGATCGCGACCCACCCCAAGGCTGCCGAGCGCGGGCTCCGGGTCAGCGCCGTGGGGGCCCTCGACCTGCTGCCTGCCGAGGTCAGCACGGCCCTCAAGGAGGCCGAGGAGGCCACCGCTGACCACGACGAGACGTTCCTCCAGGTCGCGGTCGGGTACGGCGGCCGCCAGGAGATCACCGACGCGCTGCGATCGCTGCTGCTCGACGCGGCAGCGCGGGGCCAGCAACTCGAGGACATCGCCGCCAGCCTCCGCCCCGAGGACATCGGCGACCACCTGTACACGACCGGGTTCCCTGATCCCGACCTGATCATCCGTACCTCCGGCGAGCTGCGGCTGTCGGGATTCCTGTTGTGGCAGTCGGCGCATGCCGAGTTCCACTTCTCGGATCCCTACTGGCCCGAGTTTCGTCGCCTTGACTTCCTCCGCGCGCTGCGCGACTACGCCCGACGGACCCGCCGGTTCGGGCGCTGACGGGCGTCCGGGTCGGTCGCGCGAGGCCCGAGCGAAATCGTCGCGCCTCCCCGATTCGGCCGGGGCGCTTCTGTACGGTGCCAAGCGATCGAGGCAAGGCGATGTCACTCCCTTGACGGTGCCGATCTCCGACTGGCCGCCCCCGGATTCCCGGCGCTCGGTCGTGCCAGCACCGGCTCCCGATGCCGCCCCGGCCCGTGATCCGCGCGACCGGCCCCGCCGACCGGGAGCGCTTCGATTCGTCACTCGCTTCGTCGGCCCGTCGTCGACCGCTTCCCGCCAGCGCGCGCGTGAACGATTCCCGCTTGCGAGCCTCGGACCGCGCAGCCACCGGGTCGGGAGAACAGGCTGCCGCTGGTGACCCGTGCGCCGTACGTGCTGGACACCTGCGTCCTGTTGGCCGACCCCAACGCACTGCTGCGCTTCGACACCGGCGATGTCGTGATCCCGCTGGTCGTCATCGAGGAGCTCGACCGCAAGAAGACCGCGCATTCTGACGTCGGTCGCAACGCCCGGCTGGCCTTGCGCACCATCGAGGAGCTGCGCACCGCCAGTGGGGGAGGCCTGCGCGACGCCCTGCCGCTCCCCAACGGCGGCACGGTCAGGATCGAGTCGAACCACGTCGATGTTTCGCTGCCGCCCTACCTCGACCCGCACAAGGCCGACCACCGGATCCTGAGTGCCGCGATCGGCCTGTCCGGCATCCTTGTCACGAAGGACGCCGCCCTGCGCATCAAGGGCAGCCAGCTGGGTGTCGCCGTCGAGGACTACCACGGCGACACCGCCCCCACGTCCGAGCACTGGGACGGCGTCCGCGAGCTGACGGTGGACTCACACCTCGTCGACGAGCTGCACCGCGACGGCAAGGTCCGCCTGTCCGTGACGGACGCCGGCGTGCCCGAAGGGATGCTCCTCAACGAGTGCCTGGTCCTGCACGGCGGCCAGTCCTCGTCGGGCCTGGCTCGTGTCGTCGACGTGCGGGAGGACGAGGGCGAAGCAGTCGCCGTCCGTGTCGCGGGCCACCGCAGCGCCTTCGGTGCCGAGGGTCGCGATGTCCGGCAGATCTTTGCGCTCGACCTGCTGCTGGACCCCGACGTCCCGTGCGTGTCCTTGATGGGCCTGGCCGGAACGGGCAAGACGTTCCTGGCGCTGGCAGCGGGCCTCGAGCAGGTCACGGCTGCGGGGGCCTACCGCCGGCTGTCGGTATACCGCCCGCTGGTGGCCGTCGGCCGCCAAGAGGTGGGTTACCTGCCCGGTGACCTCGACGAGAAGCTGGCGCCCTGGATGGCCGCGATCCACGACAACCTGTACGCCCTGATGCGGCGGGACGGGTCGCGGGATCACCGTCATGTCCAGCAGACCATCGAGAGCCTCCTCGATCGCGGGCAGCTGGAGCTGGCGGCGATCACCTACCTGCGTGGCCGCTCCATCACCGACGAGTTCGTGATCGTCGACGAGGCCCAGAACATCGAGCTGTCAGCCCTGAAGGTCGTGCTAACTCGGATGGCGTCGGGCTCCAAGCTCGTCTTCTGCGGTGACCTCGGCCAGGTCGACAACCCCTACATCTCCCCATACGGCGGGATGGCCGCGCTGATCGAGAAGATGAAGGGCAGCCGCCTGTTCGGGCACGTGACCCTCACCAAGGGCGTCCGCAGTCCGCTCGCCGACCTGGCCGCGACCATCTTCTAGAGCAATCGCGAGTTCTCCCGCGGCCGCACCGACGGAACCGCTCGACTGCTCATCCGTTGGCTCTCGACGAGGCCCGCGCTGTGTTCCGCCCTGCGGAACGGCGTGTCGGTGCGTGGAACATGGTGCTAGGCTGGGATCGGGAGGATTCGATGCTGCGACGATCACTGCTGGCCGTTGCCCTCGGCCTCTTCGTCCTGCTGCCGTGGCCAGCCGGTGGACAGCAGGAGCCCGAGCCCCAGCCGGTCGAGATCACGGCGCATGCCGTCTACGCCGCCCCGATCACCGACGCCATCCCGACCACGCTCCTCGGTCTGGCCAACCCCAGCCTCATGTGCATCTTCGCCCCCCAGGCGTGTCCACCCGAGCTCGCCGACGTGCTCTTCCTCGTCTCCAACCCCGCGGGCCCGGTCATCGACAACGGCCAACCCCTGCCCGCACAGGCCACCATCCCTCCCGGCCATGTCGCGGCGGGACTGCTGGGAGGGACGGTTCGCTTCCAGTCCGCCCTGCACTTCGAACTCCCGGATGTTCCCGACGGCGACGAACCGTCGGAGTTCATCCTGCAGGTGGCGCAGGCGCAACCGACCTACAACGCGGCCAGCCCGCTCTTCCGGGCCGCGGTCGACACAGGTCTCAACATCGTCGACAACCCGACCGGTGAAGGCGTCCAGGACGCGCTGATCGCCGCGCTCGAGGCCCAGCCCTTCGAGGAGGATCTCCTCGACATCCGCGCCTGCCCGCTGACCGCGCCGTTCGAGCCCATCGAATCGCCCCAGGTCCACAACGACGACCAGCTGCCCCGCGATGAATTCGGTGCCCTCCAGCTGGCCTGCCAGTACGGGGCATTCGGCGAGTTCGACGTCGAGTCGGGAACGTGGAGCTTCGACCTCACTCGAACCGCCAGTGCCTGGCACGCGGGCACGGTCGCGCAGCACGGCATCCTGCTCATTCCCGTGCCGACCAATTACATCGGCATCGGCGACGAGGACCCCTCCACGCACGCTCAGGTCACCCTGGCGTTGGAGGGCATCACGGCAACGTTCGTCACCCAGCCAGCCTCAGCGCCCCTCAGCCCGGGCGCCAGCGGCGGATCCGGGACGACGAATGGCGGATCGGCGTCCAACCCGGAGCCGGTCAGCGGTGGCGTGGTCTTTCCCGACCTGACCGAGGGACTCGAAGAGCCGCCACCGGAACCGGTCGTGGACGACGGACCGGCCCCGGCAGCATCCGGCGAGACACCACCGGCGGCTTCTGGCTTCTCCCCGGCGCTCACGGAGGACGAGG
>JAWWBG010000087.1:0-9950 GCA_033721095.1 Nitriliruptorales bacterium | reverse complement strand
GTGGCCTCACCGTGGATGTCGCCCAGGTGCGACTGGACGAACAGCGTCGACCGCTCGGGATCGACCCCGACGGCGAGCAGCCCGATCGCCATGTCCAGCGTGCGCTGACGCAGCTGCAACGGGTCATGCCCCTTGGGCGTCGTGATCGCGTGCATGTCCACGATGCAGTACGTGCAGTCACTGGCATCCTGCATCGTCACCCACTGGCGAAGTGCACCCAGGTAGTTGCCCAGGTGGATGTCGCCGGTGGGCTGGATGCCCGAAAAAACCCGTGTCAAGTCAATGGCCTGCTGGCTGTTCGAGTCGGGACTCTAGGCCTCACACACGATCGAGTCGGACCACCGGGATCGTGCGGGCTGCCCGCTTCTCGTACTTGACGAAGTTGTCCAGCCGTTGTTTCGCGGCTTCGTACACGACGCTCCGCTCGGGCTCGTCGAGGATCACCGCCGTCGCCTCGTAGGTGTCGCCCCTGTCGGTGACGGTGACACTCGGGTCGGCCTGGATGTTCAGGTACCAGGCGGGATGGTCGTCGGACCCGTTGTTCGATGGGATGACATACACGCTGCCGTCGTGCTCGAGCTTCACGACTGGCCGCGGGCGCCGCTGGCCCGACTTGCGACCCGTCGTCTCCACGACGATCGTCGGCATGCCCTTGATCGAGCCACCGACCCTTCCATCCGAAACCTCGTACAGGCGCGAGTGAAGGTTCGAGGCTGCTGCCCAGAACTTGTTGGCGAGGTTGCCCACGGTCGATGTCCCCGTCTCGAGAGCAGCCGACCCTACTGTCGGGCACGGAGGGTCACGAACGGAGGCATCGGGATGCTCGCGGGGCTGCGGCCGATGGCCGCCGAGGATGTCGAGGCGATGATCGGCCTCGTCGACGCCGCTTTCCGTGAGTACCCCGGATGCATCCTGGACCTCGAGGGCTTCGACGCCGACCTGCCCGAGCTGCCGGCCAGGTTGCGCGCAGCCGGCGGCGACGGCTGGGTCGTCGAGGACGCGGGGCGTGTTGTCGCGATGGTCGGCTGGGCACCGGTGGACGCCGTCACGGGCGAGCTCAAGCGCCTCTACGTCGACCTTGCGGTCCGCCGACGCGGGATCGGCGCCGCCCTGATCGAGCTCGTCGTCGACGCGGTCCGGTCGAGTGGCCGCGAGCGCGTCGAGCTGTTCTCCGACTCGCGGTTCGAGGACGCCCATCGGCTCTACGAGCGCTCCGGGTTCATCCGCCAGCCGGAGACGCGCGAGCTGCACGATCCGTCCAACACGACCGAGATGCACTTTGTGCGCGATCTCCGAGGTGTCTCACCCCGCGCCTAGTGTGCCCCTCGATGGGCATCGAGGTTCTGACCACTCCGTTCGGGGCACCCGCGGCTGCGTGCCTGCGGGAACTCGTCGATGCTGCCCAGGGGGACGATCCGCTGGCGCCGGTCACGATCCTGGTTCCCAGCAACTCGGTCGGCGTGGGAGCACGTCGGTCCCTGGCCTCGTCCGGCCGGGACGGGCGGCTGGGCATCGCCGGGATCCAGGTCTTCACGATCCAACGGTTCGCCGAGCTCGTGGGTGCCGCGGCACTGGCCACCGCGGGCAAGCGTCCCGCGACCGTGCCTGTCGTGGCCGCAGCCGTCCGTGCGGCGCTCGCCGAGGTTCCGGGCTGTTTTGCCGCCGTCGCCCATCACGAGGCCACCGAGGAGGCGCTGGTCACCGCGCACCAGCAGCTCGACGAGCTGGATGAGGACGCCCTCGACGCCATCGCCGCGACGTCGCAGCGAACACGTGATCTCGTGGCGATCCACCGCGCGGTTCGAGAGCGCCTCGACGACCAGTGGTACGGCCGGGCCGAGCTGCTGGACGCCGCAACGGCCTCCCTGCCGGCCCATGCGGCCGCATTCGGCGCCACGCTGCTGTACCTGCCCGAACGCCTCGAACCGGCAGCGCGGCGGTTCATCACGGCACTCAGCCAGCACGCCCACCTGTCGGTCCTCGTTGGCCTGACGGGCGCCGATCGCGCCGACGCCCAGGCCCGAGATCTGCTGACGTGGCTGGGCGTTTCGGACGTTCCCGCCGTCGACACACCGGCCGGCGATCGCGTCGTCGCCGTGTCCGACGCCGATGAGGAGGTGCGCTCAGCCGTCGAGATCGTTGCCGACGCCGCCCGCGCCGGCACGCCGTTTGGCCGCATGGCCATCCTCCATCCGACACGTGACCCGTACGGCCGGCTCCTGCACGAGCACCTCGCCGCGGAGCGAATCCCGGTCGCCGGCGCGTCGGCACGACCACTCGTCGGGTCGTCCGCCGGACGTTTCCTGCTCGGGGTGCTGGGTCTGCCCGACCACGACTACGCGCGTGGCGAGGTGATGGGCGTCCTGGCGACGGCACCGCTGCGTCACGCCGGCCAACGACCACGCACGGCCAGGTGGGAGGACCTGTCCCGCGAGGCCGGCATCGTGCGCGGCCGCGACCAGTGGCGGGAGCGGCTCGATCGCCTGCACGCCGAAACGATCGCCCGACGAGATGCGGAGTCCGAGGACTGGCGCCGCCGGCGCCTGGGCTGGCAGGTCGAGACCATCGAAGAGTTTCGCGCCTTCATCGAACCCCTGCTCGATCGCGTCGAGCAGGCACGGACGGCGACGACCTGGCGCTCGCTTTCCGACGAGGCGGCGCGGCTGCTCGACGACTTCGTGGACGACCGCACGACCCGATGGCCCGAGGTCGAGCGTCGCGCCCTCGATGCCGTTCGCACAACCGTGCAGAAGCTCGCCTGGCTCGACGAACTCGAGGCCACCACGTCGATCGACACCTTCCGTCGAACCCTCGAGCTGGAGCTGGACACCGACCTGGGACGCGTCGGCCGCATCGGCGACGGCGTGCTCGTCGGACCCCCCGGATTGGCGGCAGGACTCGACCTGGACGTGGTCGTCGTCCTCGGCATGGCCGAGGGCGCCGCGCCCGGTCCTGTGCGGGAAGACCCGCTCCTCCAGGACGAGGACCGACACGCCGGCAGGATGGAGCAGGCCGTCGAGCGACCGCATCGCCTGCATCGCCAGATCCTCGCGGCGATCGCGGCGGGACGAGCCCAGCGCGTGCTGATCCAGCCACGCGGCGACCTCCGGCGGTCGGTCGAACGGGCGCCGAGCCGCTGGCTGGTCGACACCGCCAACGCCCTCGGGCATGACGGGCGCACGCTTCCACTGACGGCGACGTGGCTCCAGGACGTCCCCTCGTTCGCGTCGCGGACGAACCGAGCAGCCGCCCCCGCCACCGAACAGGCGCTCCGGCTGGCCCTCCTGATGCAGGGGCACGCGGACGGCCTGTTGGGGCTGGAGCCCGTCCTCGCATCGGGCCTCGAGCTGACCGCCGCGCGCCGAAGCGGCACCATCACCCGTTTCGATGGTGACATGCGCTCGGTCGCCCACCTGCTGCCGCGGCTGGCGGACGAGCAGACCCGGACGTCCGCGAGCCGGCTCCAGGCCTTCGTCGCCTGCCCGCACGCCTATTGGGCGCGATACGTCCTGTACGTCGACGAGGTCGAGGACCCCGAGGAGATCCTCCGGATCAGCGCAACGGATCGCGGCAGCCTGATCCACGACATCCTCGAACGGTTCATCCTCTCGCAGCTCGAGTCGATGCCGGCACCGGGGGAACCCTGGGGCGAGGCCGCGCGCGCGCGACTGTTCGAGATCGCCGATCAGCGCTTTGCAGCCTGGGAACAGCGCGGACTCACGGGCCACCCCAGCTACTGGGCGGCCGACCGCACCGCGATCCGATCCGAGCTCGCGACGTGGCTCGACCAGGATGATGACCGCCGGCGCCGCCGGAACGTGACACCCGTTTCCGCCGAGCAGGAGTTCTTCGGCGACGAGGCCGTCCGCGTCGAGCTCGGAGATGGTCGTTCGATCCACGTGCAAGGGGCCATCGACCGCGTCGACGAAGGCCCCGACCACGTGCTCGTCATCGACTACAAGACCGGAAGGTTCAGCGAGACCAGCGGCTATCCCGACCTGTCCCCCGAGGACCCAACTGCCGGCGGTCGCCAGTTCCAGTTGCCCGTCTACGCGCTCGCCGCCGACCCCGGCGACGGGCGCACCGTGAAGGCGGAGTACTGGTTCTGCACGGAAACGGGCGGCTGGAACACCGCGGGCTATCCCGTCGACGACATGGTCCTGGCCCGCTACCAACAGATCCTCGGCGCCGTCGTCGACGCCCACGACCATGCCGTCATGCCGATGCGCCCAACCCCGCCCTCGACGCGACGGAACTGGGTCGACTGCGCATGGTGCGATCCCGACGGTCTGGGGCACAACGACCGATATCGCGACTGGGAGCGAAAGTCCGGCGACCACGTCACCCTCGGCCCCCTCGTGCGACTGTTCGGCCTCGATGTGGAGGCCAACGCGTGATCGAGCTGGTCGACCGCGCCGAGCGCCACGCCATCGAGCACGACCTCGACCGCACGCTGTTCGTCGAGGCAGGAGCGGGCTCCGGCAAGACCCGCTCGCTGGTCAACCGGGTGGTCTCGCTGGTCCGTGCGGGGACGCCACTGCGCCGCATCGCCGCCATCACGTTCACGGAGAAGGCCGCTGCCGAGCTGCGCGACCGCATCCGCCTCCGTCTCGAGCGTCTGCTGGCCCAGGAGCCCGGCAACGACCTGCTGGCGACAGCCCTGGAGGAGCTGGACGGCGCTGCGATCTCGACGCTCCACGCGTTTGCGCAGCGGTTGCTGACCCAGCACCCGATCGAAGCCCAGCTGCCGCCGCGCATCCGGGTGCTCGACGAGGTGAGCTCCCAGGTCCGCTTCGAGGAGCGGTGGCGGATCTTCCGTGGCCGGCTGCTCGACGATGCACGGACGGCCGCCGCCATCCGCATTGCCGAATCGCTCGGCATCGACCTCGAGACGCACGTGCGTGACATCGCAGAGCTGTTCTCGGACAACTGGGACCTCGTCATCGACGAGTCCCGAACGCCATGGAGCACCGACGCGCCGGACATGCCCGCGGTCCGACCGCTCCTCGAGGCGATCGATGCCGCGCTCGTTCCGCAGTCGAAGGACCCCGAGGACAAGCTGGCCCTCCAGCAGGTCGAGCTGCGCGAACTGGCCGCACGACTGCGCGCGGCCCCGCCCGAGCGAGCGCTCCAGGTCGCGCTGGAGGCAAGGACGCCTGCCGGCATCAACGGGAAGAAGCAGAACTGGAGCGATCCGCCCGTCGAGGAGGTCCGCGCCCTCGTCAAGCAACCGCGCCTGTTGGCCGACGCGCTCAGGGAGGACGTCCAGGTGGCACTGCTCAACTTCCTGGCCGTGCACCTGCGGACGTTCACGCTCGATGCGGCTCACGAACGACAGCAGGCGGGTGAGCTCGAGTTCCACGACCTGCTCGTACTGGCGCGTCGCCTGCTCCGCGAGGAGGGCCGGGAGGTGCGGGCGGCGCTCGGACGGCGCTACGACCGGCTGCTGCTGGACGAGTTCCAGGACACGGACCCCATCCAGATCGAGAGCGCCACGCTGCTGGCGCTCGCTGATCCGGGGCAGCCCGCGGACGGCTGGGAGACCGCTGAGACGACCGATGGACGGCTGTTCTTCGTCGGTGACCCCAAGCAGTCCATCTACCGGTTCCGGCGCGCCGACATCGGCCTGTTCCTTGCTGCCCGCGACCGATTCGGAGGCGAGGACACCGTGTCGCTCACGACCAACTTCCGGTCGAGCCCGGCGCTGCTGGCCTGGGTCAACCACGTGTTCGGGCAGCTCATCACCGAGAAGCCCGGTGCCCAGCCCGACTATCAGGCGCTCGTCCCCGCACCCACCCGCACCAACGCGACCGTCGGCCCCGGCGTCGCCCTCATGGGCATCGAGGCCATCGAGGCCAACATGCCCGAGGTTCGTGAGCGGGAAGCCGCGGCCGTCGTCGATGCCATCGCCACGGCACGGCATGAGGGCTGGATGGTTGCCGACCGTGACGAGGACGGCAACGAGAGCTGGCGTCCCTGCCGCTTGGGCGACATCGCGATCCTGCTGCCTGCTCGAACGAGCCTGCCGTGGCTCGAGGATGCGCTCACCGGCGCGGGGATCCCCTACCGGGCCGAGGCATCCTCGCTGGTCTACAGCACACGCGAGGTGCGCGACCTGCTGCTCACGGCGCGGGCGCTCGCGGACCCGTCGGACCAACTGGCCCTGCTGTCGGCACTGCGGTCACCGCTGTTCGCGTGCGGCGACGACGACCTCACCCGCTGGAAGCGCCAGTACCGCGGAAGCATCTCGCTGCTCGGCAAGCTGCCTGCCGACGCGCCCGAGGATGACCCCGTCCGGGCCGGCATCTCGTGGTTGCGCGACCTCCATGACGAGGTCCCGTTCCTGTCCGCGGCCCAGGTGCTCGATCGGCTCGTCCGTGGCCGCCGTGTCCTCGAGGTCGCCACGGCCACGCGTCGCCCGCGCGACGTGTGGCGCCGCATCCGGTTCGTCCAGGACCAGGCACGGGCCTGGGACGAGTCCGAGAACGGGACGCTCCGCGACTATGTGCGATGGGCGCGACTCCAGGCCTCCGAGGCCGCGCGGGTGTCCGAGACGGTGCTGCCCGAACGCGACGACGACGCGGTGCGGATCCTCACGATTCATGCCTCGAAGGGCCTCGAGTTCCCGATCGTGATGCTCTCGGGCCTGGGCACGAGGCCCGGTGGCAACACCGGTGGCGTCCGCGTCGCATTCCCCCCGGGTGACACGGTGGCGATCAAGGTTCGCAAGGACGTGCGCAACCCGGCCTTTGACAGCTTCGAGCCGATCGACGAGGCGATGAGCCACGAGGAACGGATCCGGCTGCTCTACGTCGCCGCCACGCGGGCGCGGGACCACCTCGTCGTCAGCCTCCACCGCAAGGCACACGTGACCAAGGATGGGGTCGACACCCGCCGGCCCCACCAGAAGTCGAGTGCGGACCTGTTGGTCGAGGCGTCCGAGGGTGCCGGACACGTGCCGCTGGCGGCCACGGGGGTGGCGCTGCCAGCACCGGCGCCTGCCCCCACACCGGCGCTCGACACGGATGTCCGGGCCTGGCGAGCCCGGTGGCGAGGGACCCTCGAAGCGGCCTCTCGACCCGAGGGCATCTCGGCGAGCGCCGTCGCCGAGCTCCCGGACCCCGAGCAGGACGACGGACTGGCCAAGCAGGCCCGTGACCTGGACCTGCCACCGTGGCTGCGGGGACGCTACGGCTCAGCCGTCGGACGTGCGGTGCACGCCGTCCTCCAGACCGTTCCGCTCGCCGGGGCGTCCGATGAGGAGATCCGCGGCAGCGTCGCCGCACAAGCCGTCGCGGAGGGCGGCACCGGCCTCCGCGCCGACAACGAACGACGCGTCCGGCTTGCCCTGGCCTCCGCGCCGGTGCAGGCAGCCGCCGAAGCGCGACACTGGCGCGAGACGTACGTGGCCACCAGCATCGAAGGCATCGTGCTCGAGGGCTACGTCGACCTCGTGTACGAGGAACCTGACAGCGGCCTGGTCATCATCGACCACAAGACGGCGTCCTCCGGCGACGACCTGGCTGGCCGCGCCGAGCGCTACGTGCTCCAGCAGGCTGCCTACGCACGTGCCCTGGAGGCGTCCACCGGCCGCACCGTCAACCGTGCAATCCTGCTGTTCCTCACGCCCGACGCGGCCATCCCCTTCGAGCTGGAGGGGCTCCGGGACGCCATGGACTCCGTGGAGCGGCGAATGCAACCGGTGGCCGACTGACGGGGTTCACTGTCCGGCCTTCCGAAGGATGCCCGTGCCCGAGATCACGCCCCCTGACCCGCCCCTGAGCCGCGGCCGCGTGCTCGTCCGACCGCCGCGAAACGGGGATGTCGCGGCCATCACGGCCGCCTGCCAGGATCCCGACATCGCCCGCTTCACGCGCGTTCCGAACCCCTACACCGAGGATGAGGCGACCGCGTTCGTCGAGCTCAGCCGTGCCGGGTGGGAAGACGGCTCGACGGCGAACTTCGTGGGCATCGACCTGCACAACGGGATGCTGTTGGGCAGCTGTGGTCTCGTCCTCGACCCCCGCGAGGACGCGGCCGAGCTGGGCTACTGGGTTGTTGCGGAGGCGCGCGGATCGGGAATCGCGACGACCATGGCCTGGATCGTCGCGAACTACGGACTGACGACGCTCGGGCTCCAACGGCTGAACCTGATCACGAGCGCCAACAACGAGGCGTCGCGTCGCGTCGCCAGTCGCCTCGGTTTCCAGCTCGAGGGCACGATGCGCAGCGCGCACATCGACGGTCGCAACGGTGATCGCAAGGCCCCACGCGTCGACGCCGAGATCTGGGGACTTCTGCCGGGCGAGCTGCGCGACCCCGACGAGGACGCCACCGACGAAACCGAGGACAGCGATGAGTGAACGTCTCGAGGACCTCGAGTCCATCCGGCAGCTGAAGTACCGCTACCTGCGCGCAGTGGACACCAAGGACTGGGCCCTGCTGGCGTCGACGCTGACCGAGGACTGCGTCGCGCGCTACGGCGGTGGCGTCAAGGTGTACGAGGGTCGCGAGAAGATTCTCGACTTCCTGCGCGAGTCGCTCGGCCGCGACGCCGTGCACACCAGCCACCGATGCACACATCCCGAGATCGAGATCGAGGGCGACGCTGCGTCGGGAACCTGGGCGCTGGAGGATCGCGTGATCGACACGGAGTTCAACATCACGTTGCGCGGCGCAGCGTTCTACTCGGACCGGTATCGCCGCACCGACGAGGGTTGGAAGATCGCCGAAACCGGCTACCGGCGGACCTTCGAGGAGATCGAGCCGCGCCGCGCGGACACGACCATCACCGCCAGCTGGTGGGCCACCGACGGCAAGACCACCCTCGGTTATTGACAAGCGGAGGGAGTGGCGGGACCGGAGGTCTTGCCAGCGACCGGAGCGCCGTCAGCAGGGCGCAGCCCTGTTGAACGGGCGCTAGCCGAGGAGGTCAGCCACCGTGTCGCGCTCCTCGGTGAGCTCGGCAACCGAAGCGTCCAGCTTTCCTCGCGCCCAGTCCGACAGCTCGAGCCCCTGGACGATCTCATAGCCGCCCTTGCCGTCGGTCGTGACCGGGAAGCCGGACACGAGCCCTTCGGGCACGCCGTAGGAGCCGTCCGACACGACGGCCATCGACACCCAGTCGCCAGCAGCCGTCGGTTCACGACCAGCCCAGTTGCGCACATGGTCGACGAGTGCATTGGCGGCGGAGGCCGCCGACGAGGCCCCGCGGGCGTCGATGATGGCCTTGCCGCGCTGTTGCACGGTCGTGAGGAACTCGCCCTCGAGCCAGTCGCGATCGAGGACCTCCGTGACCGGCTTGCCCGCGATGAGCGCATGCTCGAAATTGGGGACCATGGTGGGCGAATGGTTGCCCCACACGGCCAGGTTCGTGATCTCCTGGACCGCGACGCCGGCCTTGTTCGCGAGTTGGCTCTTCGCGCGGTTCTCATCGAGGCGGACCATGGCAGTGAAGCGCTCGTTGGGCACGCCGTCGGCATTGGCCGCCGCGATCAGGGCGTTGGTGTTGGCCGGGTTGCCCACCACGGCGACCTTCACGTCAGCGGCGGCGTTGGCCGCGATCGCGCGACCCTGGCCGGTGAAGATCTTCCCGTTGTCGGTGAGCAGGTCGCCGCGCTCCATGCCGGGACCGCGCGGCTTGGCGCCGACAAGGCACGCGACGTTCACGTCCTTGAAGCCAACGTTGGCGTCGGCGGTGAGCACGATGTCGTCCAGCAGCGGGAACGCGCAGTCCTCCAGCTCCATCGCCACCCCGTCGAGCGCCGGGAGGGCCGGTTCGATCTCGAGGAGGTTGAGGGCGACGGGCGTGTCGGGACCGAACATCTGGCCGGACGCGATGCGGAACACGAGCGCGTACCCGATCTGGCCAGCGGCGCCCGTGACGGCGACGCGAACGGGGGCAGGCATGGCGGTCCTTGTGGGAGGGCAGCGCGGGAAAGGGTAGTTCG
>JAWWBG010000086.1:0-9977 GCA_033721095.1 Nitriliruptorales bacterium | reverse complement strand
CTCGACCACTCGAAGGTCGTGACCTCCTCGGCGGGCCGCGACGGGGGCGGCATCCACAACCTGGGGCAGCTCACGATCATCAACGACCCGAACGAACTCGCGGGTGACATCAGCTTCAACACTGCCGGTCGCGACGGCGGCGGCGTCTACCACGGTGGCGCCACAACGCTCTCCGTGACCGGAACGCGATTCAACGACAACCAAGCTGGCCAAAACGGCGGCGGTGTGCACCACGTCGGTTCCCAGCTGACCGCCACCGACGTCGAGTTCTTCAACACCGCGGCCGGAACGACCCTCGTTGGCCAGGGTGGCGGCGTCCACGCCGCAGCCGACGCCACCTTCACGGGCGCGCGCTTTGACGTGAACGAAGCCCAGGGGCCCACCGGTCAGGGCGGGGCCCTGTACGTCTTCGACGCAACGGTCACCGTCGACAACGGCAGCTTCCAGAACAACGTCGCGGGCCCCGATGACGCGCCCGGTGGCGGCGCGCCCGCCGGTGGGGCGATCGCGGCCGACGGGCCCAGCTCGCCCAACTTCGGCGAGCTCCACCTGCACAACACCGAGCTGATCGGCAACTCGGTCGACGATGGAGGCTTCGGTGACGTCACCGCCGGCGGCGGCGGAATCTTCGTCGGGCAATGGGGCAACGTGACGGTCGAGCGGACGCGCCTCGAGGGCAACTCGGCCGTCACCGGCGGCGGCATCTGGGACCAGGGCGGCCTCAGCGTGCTGAATTCGACGCTGCACGCGAACACTGCCACAGACACCGGCGGCGCAATCCACTATGCCGGGAACGGCCCGCTGCAACTCGCCTTCAACACGATCGCAACCAACAGCGCCGGATCAAGCGGCGGCGGCATCGAGCTGAACACCAACGTGTCCACGACGATTGCTCGCGCGACGCTCCTCATGGGCAACGTCCCTGACGACTGCGCCGGCCCATACACGATCCACTCCTTCGGCTGGCTGAAGTACGGCAACGCGACCTGCACCATCAACCCGACCGACAACACCAACCAGGTCAACGGCGCGACGACGGCGACAACCCAGCAGCTGCCCGGCGTCCTCGCTGATTACGCGACCTACAACGCTGGGACGGGGGTGTACGACCCGATCGCGAGTCCGGTCCTCAACGACATCAACTCGGCCGGGTGCGCGGACCTGTTCAACCTCTCCTACAACTGGTTTGCCGGACCCGGTGTCCAGGTCGACCAGCTCGGGGCCGCCCGGCCCATGAGCGTCGGGTGTGACGTCGGGGCGCGCGAATCCCAGTCGGTACCGCCTTCGGTCACGGCCTCGCTGACCCGCAGCAACCCGGGCAGCACCGCGCCGGGGGCAACCATCGTCCCGGCAAACGAGATCCGGACGCAGCTGGGCAACGACAGCGGCATCCAGTCGACCGGGATCGACCGAGCCGAGCTGTTCGAGGCCCCGTTGGCCAACATCCCCCTCGCCAACATCCCGCTGGCCAACATCCCTCTCGCCAACATCCCGCTGGCGAACATCTCGTTCGACCTCGACGCGCTGCAGGAGGTCTTCGAGAAGATCATGCTCAGCGAGCTCGTGCTGCAGCCCGACGCGAACGGCAACGTCATCACGTGGGAGCAGTTGCTGGCCGGCAGCGACCTCGAGGGCCGTCCCGTGCAGAGCATCACGCTCGCCCAGGCGTTGGCCGACCCGGTCGTCGGCGGGAACGTCGCGGCGCTGCCGCTCGCGAACATCGACTTCCGGTCGACCCCGCTCGCAAACATCCCGCTGTTCACCTTGCCGCTGGCCAACATCCCGGCCGGCGAGTTCCCGTGGGCCCAGATCTTCGGCGTCGGTGGCGGTGACCTCGATGTGTTCTGCCAATGGCTGGACAACAGCAACAGCGACGTGACCTGCGCTGACTACGGGTTGGTTCCGCCCTACCCGCCACTGAGCGAGCAGCCGAGCATCTTCGACCTCGCGATCGGCGGCGCACCGCTGGCCAACATTCCACTGGCCAACATCTTCCTCCAGGGTGCGCCGTTGGCGAACATCCCGCTGGCCAACATCCCGCTCGCGAACATCGAGCTGAGTGGCACGCCGCTCGCGAACATCCCGCTGGCCAACATCCCGCTGGCCAACATCCACCTGGAGACGGAGCCGGACGGCACTCCCCTGCCGCAGAGCACGCCGCTGGCCAACATCCCGCTCGCGAACATCCCCCTCGCGAACATCCCGCTGGCCAACATCCCGCTGGGGAACATCCCGCTGGCCAACATCCCGCTCGCGAACATCCCCCTCGCGAACATCCCGCTGGCCAACATCCCGCTGGCCAACATTGCCGGGTCGTTCAATGACGGTTCCGGGGTCGTCCACGCGCCGCTCGCGAACATCCCGCTCGCGAACATCCCGCTGGCCAACATCCCGCTGGCCAACATCCCACTCGCGAACATCCCGCTGGCCAACATCGGACCGAACGGGACGCCGTTGGCCAACATCCCGCTGGCCAACATCCCGCTGGCGAACATTGACATCCTCGGGAGTCCGCTGGCCAACATCCCGCTGGCCAACATCCCGCTCGCGAACATCCTGATTCCCGAGTGTCAGACCACGGCGTACTGCGACCAGGCGTCGGGCAACACGCTCGGTGACGCGTTCGCGGCGTCGAAGCTCGCACAGGACGCGTCCGTCGCGCACCTGCTCAACGTGGGCACCGACGGCCAGGGCAACCCGGTCACGCTCAAGGACCTGCTCGAGGCCGCGCTCGGTTCGACCAGCGCCCTCGTCCAGGACTCCATCAACGACACGACGCTGGCCGACCTGATCGACCCGAACAACCCACACAACTGGGCGGGCGCCAGCCTCCGTGACGCGGTGGACTTCTCGCCACTGACCCTCGCCGAGCTCGCGGCCATCCTCCCGACCGACCCGTCCGACCCGAACTACGTGCAGGCGCACGCGGCCGAGTTCGAGGCCCTGATGGACAACGCGGAGCTCGGCATGCTGCTGGGCTTTGGCGAGATGACGCTGGGCGACGTCCTGCACCTGCTGGGCGCGGCGTTCTTCGACATCGTCGTCCGGGCGATCATCGAGGGCGACCCGCCCGCCGTCGATGGCGGCATGTCCCTCATCGACCTGTTGCTGACCATCCTGCCGCCCGACCAGTTCCCGTGGCAGGAGCTCGACGTGGCGTCGGGCGGCATCCAGCTGGCCGCCGGCACGACGACCTACAACGTGTCCTTCGACGTGTTCGGCCAGGCGTCGGCACAGCCGGTCATCGTGACGCTGACGCTGCCGCCCAGCGCGGTGTTCGCCGGCGCGGCGATCGCACCGACCAACGTGAACGGCAACGTCATCACGTGGGAGCTCGTCGTGCCCGACGGCACCACGACCTTCGACGTGCAGATCGGCGAGTCCCTGGCCATCGGGCCGACCGCCACCAGCCTCGACGTCAACTACCAGGCCGCCGGTCTCCAGGCATCCGACCAGATCAACTACACCGTCGCCGAGGAGCTCGAGCCCAACGACAAGCCGTCCGACCCGGGCGTCGCGGACCTCGAGGACGGCCTCGTGTACGTCTCGCACGTTGGCGCGGCGGGCGACATCGACCTGTATGCCAAGTTCCTGGAAGAAGGCGAGGGCTTCTCGGTCCACCTCGGCGGCATCCCGGACGAGGCGGACTTCGACCTGGTCATCTACGGACCGGTCGGCACCGACCAGAACGGGTTCTTCCAACAGTCCGTCGAGGACGACAGCACGAGCACGCAGCAGGCAAACGACGTGCCGCTGTTGCCAGACCGGCCTGCGCTGAAGATCTCGGCGCAGCGTGACAACGCCAGCGAACGGGTGGACCTGCAGGCCGTGCGTGCCAGCGGCATCTACCTCGTGCAGGTGAGCGGCTACAACGAGTCGTTCAAGAACGAGCCGTACACCCTGCGGTCGCAGACGTTCGGCGCGCCGAAGCTGCCGCCGTGCACCGACCGGGCGTTCCCGCACGCTGGCCTGACCGTCGCACCGCAGGCGCCAACGGGTCTCGACGCGAACACGCGGACACTGTTCCTGTTCGCACGCGAACGGTTCGCCCGACTGCACGGCGCGGCAGCGCTGACGGACGTCGAGCAGGCGCTCGCGCCCGTGGCCGCGATGAACGGCTCGGGCAACGACGCACCCGTCAACGGCGCGATCGTCGACCTCGGGTACTACCCGGCCGTCGTGAATGCGTTCACGGCCTGGGACGACGCCAGCGGACGTTGCGACGTCGAGACGGCGAACGTCCTCGCCGAGGAGATCCGCCAGGTGGTCCTCGGCCTGCGGGCGAACCACCCCAACGTCAGCAGCGTCGTGATCATCGGCGCGGACGAGGTCATGCCGTTCATGCGCGTGCCGGACCTCACGGAGATCGCCAACGAGCGCACCTATGCGGGCGCCCTCAACGGGGAGAACAATGAGCTGATCTCGGCGCTGGCCCACGGCTGGTACCTGACCGACAACGCCTTCGTCGACAGCGTGGCTGACAACGTGGGTGGGCGCCCGGTGTGGGTGCCGGAGATCGCTGTCGGCCGACTCGTGGAGGAGCCCGGCGACATCGTCACGCAGCTCAACCACTTCGCGCAGTTCGACGGTCGCCTGGACCCGACCACCACGCGGACCACGGCGGTGACGGGCTACGAGTTCCTGACGGACGGCGCGAACGCCGTCGCCGACGAGCTCGACGCCGACCAGGCCAACGCCACGGACCGGTCGCTGATCAGCGACACGTGGACATCCGACGACCTGCGTGCGCTGTTGAGCGACGGCTCCTCGTGGGACATCGCCAGCCCGAACGCCCACTTCGACCACCACCGCGGCCTGTCGGCTGCAGAGTCGGTGGCGGGCACCCAGGCTGACCTGTTCGACACGACCGACATCGCCGGCGGGTACGCAGGCGTGCTGACGATGACCATGGGTTGCCACTCGGGCTTCTCGGTGTCAAACGTCTCGATTGGTCAGGGTGTCCGGACGGACTGGGCCGAGACGTTCGGCGGCTTCGGTGGCACGTTCGTCGGCACCACGGGCTACGGCTACGGGGAGACCGAGACGGTCGCCCTCAACGAGCTCCTGTTGGCCCAGCTGGCCGACCGTCTCGACGGGACGATGACCATCGGTGAGGCCCTCGCGTTCGCGAAGGCCGAGTACGCCGCCGACCTGTCGGCCTACGGCGTCTACGACGAGAAGGTCGTCATGCAGACGACGTTCTACGGCCTGCCGATGTACCTCATCGGCGACGCCGACTTCGTCCCGCCGGTGGCCCCGCCGGTGAACCTGACGACCGACGCCAAGACCGGCCTCAAGGTCCGGACGAACCTGGACTTCAACGCGGCAGCGACCCCGTTCGTCCAGCGGTTCGGCGGCAACGGCGACTGGTGGGAGGTCACCGACCCGACCGGCGGCACGTTCGGTCCGCAGGTCACGGCCAACCAGCCGATCCAGCCTCGCTGGGAGGTCGACGCGACCGCCCACGACGGCAACGGCGGCATCAAGGCCGAGACCCGTGGCGTCGTGATCGAGGGCCTGACCAACGGCTCCACCGGTCCCCTCGATCCTGCCATCGCCACACCGGTGGTCGACCAGGCCGAGACACAACCGGAACCGGACCTCGAGGGCCTCGCGTTCCCGACGACCTTCGCTCGTGTGACCAACTACGAGACGCCGGCGGGTTCGGCCAGCAACCTGGTCTTCGTGCCCGGGCAGTTCCGTGGATCCAGCGACAGCGGGCAGCAGCTGTTGTTCGACGGTGCGGATCTCACGGTCTACTACGGCGCGCCTGGCACGACGGACCTCGACCCGCCGCAGATCCACCTGGCGAAGACAACCGTGGACCCGGCCGACAACGTGACCACGGTGTTCGAGGTCAAGGCTGTCGACCACGACAGCAGCGTCGCGCGGCTGCGCGTCGTCTACCGCGAGCCTGGCGAGGCCACATGGGTCGGAATCGACCTCATCCGCGTCGCCGGTCCGGATGCCGACGGGGTCGAGACGTTCCGCCGCCAGGTCACCCTGGCCAACCCGCTCCCCGCGGGCAGTGACGTCGAGTTCCTGGCGCAGGCCGTCGACACGGTCGGCTGGGTGGGCGTCTCCACGGCCAAGGCCATCTTCCACACCTCCGACGAGGACGACGGCAGTGGCGGCGGGGGCGGTCCGGCTCAGGAGACCCCGGGTGTCCCGGAGGTCACGGGCGGCGCACCGCTCGTGAACGGTTGGTACACCGGGTCGGTGACGGTCGAGGTCGTCGGCGACAACGACGGCGACGCCAAGTTGTACGTCGACGGCAACCTGGCGACCACCTCAACAGCCGTGGTCAGCGGCGCCCACGAGGGCCACGTCGTCACGGTCATGGACGAGGGGGTGTTCAACACCATCTACGTCCCGATCGACGACGTCGCCCCGGACCTGACGATCAACGAGCCGGTGGACGGGGCCGTCTATCAGCGCGGTGCGTTCGTCATGGGGTCGGTGACTGCCACCGACGACCATTCCGGCGTCGACAACGTGGCGTACCCGGCGGTGATCGAGACGATCGACCTCGGTGAGAACACGTTCGAGGCGACTGCCACCGACGTTGCCGGCAACCAGAGCACGGCGTCGACGACGTACCGCGTGGTCGACCTGGATCACGCCGACCAAGCGCTGCCGGACGAGGTCGTCCAGGTGACGGTCCTCGGCGCGGAGGCCGGGACGGCAGTCATCGACTTCGGTGACGGCACGACGGCCCCGGCCGACACGCCGGTCACGGTTGACGGCGAACCCGGCTACGCGGCCTTCCACGCCTGGTCGGACCCCGGCACGTACTCGATCAAGGCGACCGTGGGCGGAACGCTCGTCCTCGGTGGCGAGATCCGGATCTTCGACCCACTCGACCGGATCGACGGGCAGGGCCTGTTCGTCTCGAGCGTCCTGGGCATCCTCGACGGCCAGCCGAACTTCATCCTGCCGAAGGTCACGGTCGACGACGCGCACTACCTGTTCGACGGCACTCCGGTGGGCGCCATCCAGATCGACGACCTGCTGGCGAACATCCACTTCTCGATGGAGCAGATCTCGTACCTCAACGTGAAGGGCAACCAGGCCCAGATCGTTGGGAAGACGAAGTGGTCGCAGGTGACGGGCAACGTCAACGTGCTGGTGAACATCAAGCAGGGCAGCTTCCTGGTCCCCGACAAGGTGCGTGTGCGTGTCTGGAAGGGCAACGAGACCTTCTACGACACCCACCCGGGTGAGCCCAACGAGGCCAACATCGGCAAGGCCGTGCTGCTCGGTGGCTACGACACCGACTCGACCGACTGACCGTCGCCGGGTGGTGGGCTGAGCCGCAGCTCGCCACCCGGGACGGCCAGTCGCCAGATTCCCAGCCGCTCGGCCAGGTCCATCACGTCTGGATCGTTCGTGGGTTCGTCCCCGCGTGCGCGCGCCAGCTGCGCTCGTCCCGCCACTTGTTCGTACCAGCGGTTGGCGGCCGTGGCTGCCTCGATGGCCTCCTCGAGCATCAGCTCCGCGGTGGCGTCGCCGATTGTCATCATTGCGCACCCGCGGATGAGCAGCGCCAGTGGCCGCGCGTCTGGCGGGATGTCCGAGGCACGGGCCAGCTGCTCGATCGCCGCACGCGGCTTGCCTGCCAGCCAGCTTGCTTCGGCACGACGGACCAAGGTTTCTGCAGCCATGCTCGTGGCGCTTGCCTCCAGGAAACCCCGCTCAGCCGCATCCAGCTCGGCGGCCGCCTGGAACGTGTTGCCCAGGCGGGCGTAGGTCCGCCCGATCAGGCTGGTCACGAAGAGGATGCCGATCCGGTAATCGCCCGCCACCCAGGTCTGACGAGCCGACTCCATGCGTTCGAGCGCCGCGGCCCAGTTGCCCTGGTCGCCGCGGACCTCCGCGATGTTCACGAGGGACGTGGCCACATCGACCAGCGAGCCTCCGCGGGCGTGTGCGTCGTGGGCAAGCTCCCATTCTGCGAGGGCACGTTCCCAGTTTCCGCGTCGATACGCGACGATCCCCAGGTTGTTGTGGCACATCGCCATGCCGCGGTCGTCGCCGAGGAGCTCTGCGACGGGCAGACCCCGTCCGACCTCCCAAGGACGCTCCGTCCCCGCACCGACGATGGCATCCCCGATGATCATCGCCTGCACCCAGTCCTTGGGTCCGACATTGTCACGACCGAGGTCGGCGACCATCTGGACCAGCGCGAATGCCTCGTCGAACTGGTCGGCTCGAAACGTCGCAGCCGCCTCGGCAACCAACACGGACGCCTGGACATCTGGCGGCCGATCGGCGGCCAGCTCCCGAGCCGGCTCGAGGGCCGCTCGGGCCTGATCCACCTGCCCCAACTGGACGTGCAAGCGACTTCGAAGCGCATGCAGGCGAACCAGCTCATCTGCGTCGCGACCCAAGGACACGGCCCGGTCGGCGGCGGCGAGACCGGTCTCGAAACGACCGGCCAGATCAGCCGCCTGCGCGAGCGTGCGGAGCGTGTCGACAAGCGCCGAGTCGGGCACGGTCGACAAGTCATCGGCCCAGCGGACGGCACGTTCCAGCAGGTCAACCGCCTCGACTGACGAGCCGGACCAGGCCGCCTCCTCGCCGGTCTTGCGCAACATGTCCCAGGCTTCCTGCGGCATCTGGCCGCGGTCCGCATGGAGGGCGAGCGCGATCCTGCGGGCGAGGCTCTCATCGGAGGGCGCCGATTCGATGGCCTCGTAGACCGCCCGGTGCAGGTCTCGACGACGCTGGTAGGGCAGGCCCGCATAGGCGACCTCGCGAAGGACGGGATCGCGCCATGTCACGACGCCACCGCGCAGGGGCTCGAGCCACTCCCCCAGGGCACGCCAGATCCCGGGATCGGGCCCCGATCCGTCGACTGTTCTCGAAACGGAGGCAACGATGTCGATCGTCGGACTCGTGCCGACGACGGCTGCGATGCCGAGGACTCGTCGTTGCTCGACGTCGAGGGCGTCGAGGCGCCGGGCGATGAGCGACTCGACGTCATCGGGGACCTCCTCGTCGCCCGAACGCGCGTACTCGACCAGGAACAGGCAGTTGCCGCGGGCACGCGCAACGACGTCATCGACCTGGCTGTCGAACAGGGGTGTCGTGGCGGTGCGCCGCACGAGCTCAGCGGCCGCCGCGTCCGCGAGTGGCTCGAGCTCGACGACCCGCTGGTTGACGAGGCCGTCGAACAGCCGATCGGTCCCCGGTCGACTGGCGCCGATGAACAACCACGGTCGATCCGCACCGTCGGCAGCCAGGCGATGGAGGACCTGGCGTGACGCATCATCGAGCCACTGGACATCGTCGACGAGCACCAGCATCGGACCTGTGCGGACCCGCCGGACCAGGGCGGCCGCGGCACGTGCCACCCGACGACGCCGCGTGGCCGGATCCGCAGGCAGGTCGCCGACCGGCATGTCCACGACGGCATCGATCGCCCGTGCGATCAGTGGTGCGTCGTCCAGCAGGTCGGGGGCGACGCCGTCGATCAGGTCCACGAGCCAGTCCCCGGCCTCGTGGGACGGGAGTGACCGCGGGATCCGCAGGAGCACGCGCAACAGGCGTCGCGCAAGCGAGTACGGGGTCGCGGTCGAGTAGGCGCTCGCCCGACCGAGGAAGGGCTCCAGGTCAGGCTGCCGGTTGCTGACCTCGCGGGCCAGTCGAGACTTGCCGTGCCCGGCCTCCCCAACGAGGTCAACAGCCACGACCTCACCGTCGAGGGCGAGCCGGGCAAGCTCGTCCAACCGCTCGACCTCTTGTTGCCGCCCGATCAGCGGCAGGTCGACGACCGTGCGACGCTGCTCACCCTCGTCGAGACGAAAGGCCCGGATCTCGTCGCTCTTGCCCTTGACGCGAAACGGCGCCAGTGGCGTGCGGGCTGCGTCCGTTCGCTCGACGATCTCGGCGGTCGCGACGACCTCGCCCGGTCCGGCACGTTGCATGAGGCGGGCGGCGAGGTTCACGGTGTCACCGAGCAGCGTGTAGCCGCG
>JAWWBG010000085.1:0-9988 GCA_033721095.1 Nitriliruptorales bacterium | reverse complement strand
GAGAAGCTCCAGGAGCGCCTCGCGAAGCTGTCGGGTGGCGTCGCGGTCGTCAAGGTCGGTGCTGCTACCGAGACCGAGCTCAAGGAGGTCAAGCACCGCATCGAGGACGCGCTGTCAGCGACTCGCGCGGCTGTCGAGGAGGGCATCGTCGCCGGCGGCGGCACGGCCCTGCTCCAGGCCGAGGCGGCGCTCGACAAGCTCGACCTCGAGGGTGACGAGGCCACCGGCGCCAACATCGTCCGCAAGGCGCTGTCGGCCCCGCTGTTCTGGATCGCCTCCAACGCGGGTCTCGAGGGCTCGGTGGTGGTCGAGAAGGTTCGCGGCCTCAAGGAAGGCGAGGGCCTCAACGCCCTGACCGGCGAGTACGTGGACCTGGTCAAGGCCGGGATCATCGACCCCGCCAAGGTCACGCGCTCGGCGCTGCAGAACGCCGCGTCGATCGCAGGGCTGTTGCTCACGACCGAGGCGTTGGTGGCCGACAAGCCCGAGCCGGAGCCGGCCGGCGACGCCGGTCACGACCACGGCATGGGCGGCATGGACTTCTGAGTCCAGGCCACACGATTCACGATGGGTCCGGCATCATGCCGGGCCCATCGTCGTGTCTGGGGTCATGGTGAGCGCCCTCGATCGGTGGATCCCGTCGGATGCGGACCTCGATCGGCCCGGTCCGGCCGCGGTGTGGCGCGGGCTTGCGCTTGGGCGACTGGGTCGGAGCAGCGAGGCCTGGGCGGCCTGGGACGGTGTGGCCGATCCGGCGCTCGCACCCTGGATCGCGGCAGAAAAGGGGCGCCTGCTCCGGGAGTTCGGGCTGCACGACGCAGCGGAGGCGTTGGAGGCACCGGCCTTCGAGGCTTCGGATGACGTCGTGGTCCGCGCAGCCCTCGCAATCGGGTTGACGGCCGATGCCGTCGGCCGCAATGAGGTGGCGCTTGCCGCCGAGCGCCTCGCCGTTGCCCGGGGACTGGTCGCCTCCGCCGGAGCGATGCCTGCGGCCGCGAGGCAGCGGCTTCGGCTGACCTGGGTCGACGTCGAGGTCGCCCAGATCAGCGGGCAACCCCTCCCGGTGGATGGCCTACCGGTCATGGACGAAGGCGGCGAGATCGAGTGGCCCGAGGGCCACGCTGCCGGCACGGACTTCCATCGCGCCAAGGGACTGCTTTTCGCTGGCGTTGTTCGTTCGGACCCTCGGTTGCTGCATGCGGCGATCCCGTTGGCCCCACCGATCCTGCTGTGGGCCATCCAACTGGCGCGCCACGACGTCTTCGGTGCCAGTGCCCTAGAGGAAGCGAGGCGCGCGTGGCAGACAATCACGCCCCCACCCGGCCACGAGGCGGCCGTGGCGGCGACGTCAGTGGCTCGACGCCTCATGCGCTGACCGACCGCGCACAACCTGGCGCCCGAGCAGCATGGCCGCTGCCACCAGCAGGACGGCCGCGATGGCCGCGTCCCGGGCCACCGACCCGTCCTGGAACGTGACTGACGTGGTTGTTCCAGCGTGGTCGGTGACGTGCACGTCGGTCCAGCTGGGGCCGGGCAACCACGGACCTCGACCGGGTTCCATGACGCGGGTGTCGACGAGCGGCAGGGGTCCCACGACGAGATGCGACGAGGTCGTGCCGAGCCACGAGCGGCGACGAAGCTGCACCGTGACGACCGTTGGTTCGGAGCTCGACAGGACCACGGTGCCGGCGTCCTGGTCGACGGCGACCGGATCTCCCCGATCGCCCCGGACGAACCACCCGACGAGTTGGTCGTCGCTGCCCCCGATCCTGACTTCGAGGCGGGCGATCACGCCGCCGATGTCCGCGGCCTCCAGGTCGACCAGCGCGGCTTCGCTCGGAGCCAGGCGAACCTCAGCGAACGGATTTGGCCTCGCCGCCCGCCGCGCCGGATCCGTCAGCGTCAGGGTGGCAACGACCGCGTGTGCACCTTCGTTGGCGAGAACGAATCGGGGTGGGGTGTCGCTCGCGAGGTTGACCACCGACGGGCGCAACACGACGTTGCCGCTGGTTGGCCCGTCGTGGTCGATCACCACGACCTGCACGGCCGCTGCCATCGTCGGAAGCACGCTGACCGTCAACACGAAACCGACGATGGTCACGAAGCGGCGCCGCCAGGTCATGCCGCCACGGTAGGCACCCGGGGAACCCGAAACGTCGCCGTAGGCTCCGGCTCCCATGCGCCGGATCGTCGCCTTCGTCCTCGCCAGCCTGCTTGCCGTTGCCTGCGGGCCCACGCGCGCCGAGCGAGCCGAAGCCGTGCGGGCGGCACGAGCGGCCATCGGCACACCGGCCGCGGAGCTGGGCACGCTTGCCGAAGCCGCCCGGGCCGCGATCGTCAACGTTCGACTCAACGGGCCCCAGGACCCCAACGTGTGGGCCGACCGCGTCGAGGCGGCTGCCGAAGGGCCCGTCGCGGCCCTCGCCGAAACACTCGCCCACGCCAACCTCGTTGATCTCGTGGGGACCTTCGAGGAGGTCGCTGCGGCCCAGGAGCACTGGCAGCGTGCGCGGGCAGCTGCGGCCGACCTGCTGGTGTCCGCCGATGCCCAGCTGGACGAGCTGCGTCGAGTCCTGTCCTGGGATGTCCGGCTGCGGGAGCTGACGGACGCCTGGCAGGAGCCGGGCTCCCGTCAGGCACAGCTCGATCGATTCGAGGAGATCGCGGAGCAGGCCGACCTGCTGGGAGCCACCATCGCCGCCGCGGCCCCGACGACCTGCCCCCAGCAGCGCGAACGTCGCCTGGCGGCGGCCCGGTTCGTCGCTGACAGCTCCCGCGAGCTCCGCGAACACATCGCAGAGTTTCGTGGAACGACCTTCGACGAACGTCGCATCGAGCTGGCCGACGACCCAACCGGCCTCGGTCGACCCCTGAACGCCCTGGATGCCGAGGACGAACCGTGCTGGCTGGACGCGGCGGGCATCGACACGGGCCCGCTGCTCGATGCACTCGGGGCGCTCCAGTCGTCCCTCAATCCCGCGGACCTCTGAACGGGACGACCGGCCTCCCGGGATCGGGTGAGGCGCGTCGATACAGTCGGATGGCGACTCCGCATGAGGTGCGTCGTTGATCGCTGCGTTGCTCGAGAACCCTCCTCCGCGCGTGGTCGAGTTCATCAGGATCCTCGACGCGCGGCAGGTCATTGCTCGGCTGGCTGCCGGCGGCTTCCTCGTGCTCGGCATGCTGGTGGCACTCGTGGCGCCTTCCGTCCTGCCGCGCCACCCCCTCGTGGGTGCGGCCGTCGGGCTCGGCGCCGTGCTGGTCGCGGTGGCTGCCGTGCTCGCCACGGACGCGAACGACCTGATCATTCGTGGCCCCCAGCACGTCCGGGCTGCCGGTTCGAGGACGGCGATCACCGTTGCCGCCACGCCGAGCCCGCCGACCGTGAGCCGCCTGGCTGCGCTTGCCATGGGGCGACTCGAGGCCGGCGCGCGAGTCGTCAGCATCGTTCCGGCGTCCAAGTCGGTGCGCGAGATTCCGACGTGGACCGACCTGATTGCGGGCCGTCTTGCCGGCGTCGGTCGCCACGTGGTCGTCGTCGACCTGACAGGGACCTGGGGGGACATCGACGATCTCGGGGTCACGGATGTCGCCAGGGGTCGCTGCAAGCTGAGCGAGGCCGTCACCTTCGATCCGGAGCTCACGGTTGCGCGGCTCGGCACCGGCGCCGATCCCCACGCTGCCCGCGAGTCGGCAGTGGGGTTCCTGGCCCGGGTTCCGAAGGACGTTGACCTCGTGCTGTTCGCCATGCCCTCGCTCACCATGGCCGGCGCCCTCACGGCCGTGGGCTCGACCGACGCCGCGCTCGTGCTCGCAGAGGTCGATGTCACCCATCGACTGGCGCTCATCGGCACGCTCGATGCCATCGACGACGTCGGCGTTGACGCGGACGTCATCCTGCTCGACCGGTCGCGCAACCACGAGGTCGAGGCGCCACGTCCGCCGGAGGTACCGCCGGTGGCGACGACGGCGCCGGCCGATGAGATCGAATCGCCGCCTGCGGTCGAAGCCACCCCGGCGGTCATCGAGCTCGGCGACAGCGGCGTCCCGTTGCAGCACACGCAGCCATTCCCGGTGTCCGAGCTCCTCGACGTCGAGGGCCGCGGCGCGGTGCGCACGGCGGCCGCCCTCGGTTCCTTCGCCGAGGAGGTCTGGCGCCGCGGCGACGCCGAGTGACGACTCGGCGCACAGCCGCAGCCTGGTTCCTGCTGGCCCTGCTGGTCGCCTGTGGCGAGTCGTCGGTGCTGTCCTGGCGGGACCTCACGTTGACGCTTCCCGAGGGCTGGCGTGCCGTGGAGGACCGCGACACGGTCCTGACAATCACGAACGGCAGCGTGGCCCCGAGTCCGGGCGTTGCCGGTGCCGACGACGTCCTGGTCCAGTTCCAGGTGGTTGACGGGACCAATCCGCCGGCGTGGCGAAACCTCGTCGCCGCCGGCGGCGGGACCATGGAGGAGGACGAGTCGGTCACGCTCGACGGCGCCGTCGGCACGCGGCTGACATGGCTTTGGACGACCAACGGCATCTCGACCCGCGAGATGATCCTGATCATCCCTGCCCGCAGCCTCGAGATCCTCTTCCAGCCTGTCGCGCTGGCGGGTCAGACCGACGCGCCGGAGGTCTTCACCGCGCACCGTGACGAGTTCGAGGCCATCATCGCCTCGTTGTCGTTCGGAGCTCCGGTCGAGTAGAGGCGGTCGACTCCAGATCAAGGGGCCCTTCTCCGAGGTGAAGCGGGGGCCCCGCTTCGATGGACTGCGAATGTCCTTCGGAAACTCGATCGCGGGAGAACCTTGCCGAGGCGTTCAATGAGGTGGGCAAGTGCACCCCTCCACCCGCTCCTCTTCGCAGCGTTTCCCGGTACTTGCGCTTGGGGCCACGAATGCGGACGAGGTACCTGCCAGCGACGCGCTGTCGGTTGTGGCCGCGCTGGTCCTTGTTGCAGTCGGTCAACACCTTCCGGGTGGTCCTGGACGTGCTCCCTGGCACGGACCTTGGCCGACAGCCGGCGCGCTCATTCGTGGATCCAGATCAGTCAGCTTGGCTCGAACTCGTGGGAGTTACGAGTCATCTCCACGAGCACGGGGAGGATTGACCGACCACATGGACCGGTAGAGCGTCTGGCTGACAGTCCCGGACAGCGATCGTCCTGCGTCAATCAGGCCTCGCGCTCGCGCGGAGATCCCCGATGCGGGCGATGCCGTAGCGGCCCTGTTCGGCGAGCAGCACTGATTGCATGTCATCCACCCACCACGACGGCAGGCGGTCGAGGCGCACAAGGACCAACTCGGTGTCCGAGGCCCTGGCGTCGGCCAGGTCCTCGAGCTGTTTCACCGAGACATCCCAGTACCAGGACAGCCACCGGGGCGTTGCAATGCCGGGGGTGAACCACGCCTGTCCATCCTCGACATCGGGCGCGCGAAGGTGGACCAGCTCCCCAGCCTGTCGCGGCTGGGCGTGGAGGTCGTCCACCGTCTCGCCCCCGACGATGCCCGGGAGGTGGATGGCCAGGAGCAACACGACGACGCCTGACGCGGCGACGGTGACGAGCCGGTGCGGCAGCCTGTCGATGGCCAGGTCGAGGAGGGCGGCCGTCCCGATCGCGCCGGCGCCCAACAGCGGGAACGTCCAGTAGTCGTGGACGACCGCGCCCTGGCGGAGGAGGACCACGTACCCAATCGCAGTCACCGACGCGAGCAGCGAGAGCCATCGAAGTCGTCTGTGAAGCGCCCCGGCGATCACCGACGGGACGAACAGCACGAGCCACCAGTTCGGGAACAGAGCGGGCATCCAGGTCTGCTGGCGGCGGACGAGATCGCCCAGCGTGGTCGCACTGCCGCCGCTCGATCCGGACCGATGCACGACCTGGTCGATGATCTGCTCCACGCCGTGGTGGCCGGCCACCCAGGTCACCGTCAACCCGAGACCGACGAGTCCGCCGACCGCCGCACCGAGGGCCACGCGCTCGCGCAAGCCTTCCTCCAGCAGCCGATGACGCCGGTGCCAGAGGAGCCAGGCACACGTTCCTCCAGCGACCGCCAGGCCGATCCAGGACCACGCTGCCGACGCGGCCAGCGACACTCCCAGGAGCGCCGCCTGGGGACGAGTGATGGTCGATGCGTCTCGCATCCGGATGGCCATCGCGACGGCGAGTATCGGAAGGGCGATGCCCCCAACGACGCGGCCGTAGAGCCAGAAGTGGGTCGTGACGGCCATCAGGGCCACGGCAGGCACCGCGGCGCTCCATCGGACCCCGAAGCCACGGAGGAGGAACACCAGCGCCGGGATCGTCACCAGCCCGTACAGGGCGCTCACGACACGCAACGCGGCTTCCGTCTTGATGGGCAGGGTCGCTGCCGCCAGGTAGGACCAGTTGGGAATCGGCGGATGGTGCGCGTAGATGTTGCCGTAGGGCGACATGTCAGCGCCCAGCGCGCCGTCGATGAGCCCCTTTTCCTCGACGTTGTCGATACCCAACGCGAAACGGGCCAGGATGCGGCCTTCATGGTTGTCGCCGAGCGGGGCCGACACGTCGCCGAACCACGACACAGCCAACGCCGCCAACAGTCCCGCGAGGAGCCAGAGGGCGAGGCGCCTGGACATGTCCCGGTGACCGGGGTGGGCGCTGTCGGGACGTTGAGCGACCGCGCCTGTGCGCGTCGAGGAATCCACGTCAGCGCCGTGATCGCGTTGCGTCGTGGGAATGGCCAGCCTCGCCGGCTGTTGACGGCCGGAAACTACCAGCGGGCCCGTGGCGCGCGGTCGAGGGCGCGCCGAGAAACCGCCCCGGACACGATGTCGTCAGCCAAGCGACTCGACGACCAGGTCGGCCTTGCCGCCCGTGTGGACGTTCTTGATCCGCCACGATTCGCCGCGCACGATCCCGACGGTGGTCATTTCGTCGCCGTCCCAGTCGCCGGTGATCGGGATGTCGCCCTCGTTGGGTCGGGCAAAGTGGAACTTGACGTCGGCGACGCCTCCGGCGTGCGCGAACCGGAGCCGCCAGGTGTTGTCGCGGACGACGCCGACGTCGTCCGTCCCGTCGGCGTTGAAGTCGCCCGCGATCGGGATGTCCGTCGCCAAGCCGAATCCGAAGATCACGTCGGCCCTGCCGGGTCCGAGCTCGTGGCGGAGCCGGAAGGTCTTGCCGCGGCGGATGCCGGGCTCGTCGCCCGCGACACCGTCCCAGTTCCCCACGATCGGCACGTCGGTATCGGCGCCAAACCCGAACCGCACATCGGGAGCGCCGTTGTTGTTGGTGTTCCGGAGCTGCCACTCGTTGCCGCGGACCACGCCGATCGTGTCGTCACCGTCACCATCCCAGTCCCCGACGATCGGCACGTCCCCCACGCGGCCGTACTTGAAGGTCCAGACCTCGGCACCGGTTGTGAGCTCGTTGACGAGGTACCAGGTGCCATCGAGGAACCATCCGCCCGTCGTGAGTCCGTCTCCGTCCCAGTCACCGACGACCGGGACCCCGTCCAGGGAGACATGGGGGGGGATGGCGTCGGCGGCCGCGAGCTCAGACACGGATGTGCGCAATGTCGGGATCCGGGCGTAGAGCTCCTCGCCGGGGCAGGCAGTCGATCCGACGTCGCGGTGGCCGACCAGTGTCGGCGTTGGCTTGCCCGTGGCCGTTGTGGTCACCGCATCAGGTGCCGGGTCGATGCCGTGCACGCCGAACTTCCAGGCGACGATCGTGGCGAGCGCGTCCTCGAGCTCCGGCGTGACATCGGCGGGTTCGGCAAATGTCCCGAGTGCGGCCGTTCCGAAGGATCCCGTGTTGTGATCCCGGGCGTGCGCCCCGATCACGTTCTGGTCGACGCCTCCAGCACGTCCTTCGTAGATCGTCCCGTACCGATCGACGAGCAGGTTGTAGCCGATGTCCGCCCAGCCGCGGCTGCCCATGTGGTAGCTCTGGATCGCCTTGATGATGGCGCAGCCATCGCCGGGCGCGTAGTCGTTGGTGCCTGCGGTGTGATGGATCACGCCGAAGGTCACCAGCTCGGCGTATTCGATTTCCTCCGCCGGTGCGGCGGCACCCCAGGTCGTGCGGCTCACGATCGTGGGTCCGCCCGGGAGGCCGAGGTCGGGGGTGCAAGCGTTTGCGGCCATGAAGCCCTGTTCGGCAGGAACGAGATGGGCCACGACCTGCTCGGGGTCGCCGCCCCGGACAGCGATCTGGATGCGTGTTGCGAGGCCCGTCCAGATCGGCTCGGAGAGCTCCTCCCCCTCGTCGTGCCCCGCATGGTCGTCGAGATCGTCGTCGACGTCCGGTGTCGTCCAGCTGCTCCACGGTCCGGAGCCGTCAGCGGTCCTGACGCGCACCTGGACCCCCTCGCCCAGGGAGACCCCGAGCAAAACGAAGGGCGTGGTGTCCTCGGGAGCGGAGTGGACCCAGCCATCAGCGGACACGCCCTCGGTGGTGAACGCCTGTCGGATCGTCGGGCCGCTTGCCGCCGCAGGCGCGGCCCGTGGGGTACTCAACGTCGCAGCAAGCACGAGAGCGAGGGCTGTCGGCGCAATTCGGCGCAACACGGAATCCACGAATCGGGGGCGGGGGACGGCTTCGATCCTGTGTATCGGGTGCGCTGCGTCCGCGCTTGAGCCGCTTGGACCTGCCCCCGAAGCGTTCGGTGTACCGAATGGGCCGGTCGGAATCGAGGAACCAGCGCCAGGTTCAAGTCAGCTGGCGCAACCGCCGATGACTGGAGTAGCCCCCCAAGCCCGCGGAGTTGCTGTGCAGGCTCGTCGTTTGCTGCTCGGGCTCGCCCTGGTGCTCCTGGCCCTCCCAACCGCGGCGGCAGGCGCCGAGGAACCACCGGTCGGCTACGAGGACGTCATCGACCTGACCTTCCCTGTGTCGGGACCCACGTGGTTCTCCGACGACTACCACGCCTGCCGATCCGGCTGCGAGCGGCGTCACAAGGCGACCGACATCATGGTCGAGGAGTACGGCCAACCGGTGCACGCTGCCGTCGATGGGGTCGTGAGCTGGATGGCGGGGCTCGACGGCTTCCCGCCGTCCTATGGCTACATGCTGAGGATCCTCGGTGACGACGGCCGCACGTACAGCTACGTACACCTGGGTCCCAAGGAGGACGAGCGACAGGACGAAGCGTTCGCCCCCGGGATCGAGCCGGGAGTCCGGGTCTTCCGCGGGCAGACCGTGGGCTTCGCCGGCTGTTCGGGCAACGCGTCGTGCGACTGGCCGCATCTCCACTTCTCGATCGCCGATCCCAACGTCGAGGACCCGTACGGCACGGACCAGGTCAACCCGTACCCGTCGCTCGTCGCGGCCGTCGAGCGCGGCGACCTCCCGCCGACCGAGGTGTCCCTGCCGATTCCCCTCACCGGGGATTGGGACGGCGATGGCATCGACACGCCCGGCTGGTTCCGGGATGGCACGTGGATCCTCACCAACGACCAACAGAACGTCACGGTCGCGGCGCACTTCACGTTCGGCGGGCCCGGCGATGTGCCGATCATCGGGGACTGGGACGGCGACGGCGTCGACACGGTCGGAGTGGTGCGCGGGGTCGAGTGGCAGCTGCGCAATGCCAACGAGAGCGGACCGCCCGACGTTCGTTTCGGGTTCGGCGCCGACACCGATGTGCCGATCGTCGGCAACTGGGATGGCATCCCGGGCGACGAACCCGGGATCCGTCGCGGCAAGACCTTCCGTCTCCGCCACGAGCTCGGACCCGGAAAGGCTGATGTCATCTTTGGCTTCGGGCTCGCCGACGACATCCCGATCACCGGCGACTTCAACGCCGACGGCACCGACGACGTCGGCGTCGTCCGCGACAATGCGTGGCGGCTCAAGTTCACCCACTCGGGTGGCGTCGCCGACGTCAAGTTCCACTTCGCACGTCCCAATGAGGGGGACGTGCCCGTGACCGCCGATTCGAACGGGGATGGACGCGATACGGTCGGCGTGGTTCGAGATTCGATTTGGCGATTCAAGTTCGAGCACGCGGGCGGGACG
>JAWWBG010000084.1:0-9999 GCA_033721095.1 Nitriliruptorales bacterium | reverse complement strand
TACATGCGCTTCGCGTCGGTCTACAAGGGTTTCCAGGGACCGGAAGACTTCGAGCAGGAGCTGCTGGTCCTCCGCAAGGAGGCGCCACCCAAGACGGGCGCGTGAGCCGCGGGCCTCACAGCATGCGGCGCAGGAGCCGGTCGCGGTCGATCAGCTGGTGCTTCAGCACCAGGCCCACGTGCAGGGCGAGCGTGACGAAGAAGATCACGTGCGTGGCGATGTGCACCGCCAACAGGACCTCGTCGTCCGCGAGCTCCAGCGGCGCCTCCCACCGTCGGTCGCCAAGGTCCCAGTCCTCACCGGAGCCGAACAGGAGCGCAAGACCACTGACCGGGATGGCGAACATGAGCGTGTACAGCACCCGCTCGACCGTGCTCGCCAGCCGCCGCTCGAACGCCGACAGGCCGGCGGCCCACGGCGGCAGGCCGTGGAAGCGCCGCCAGCCGAGCCGGACGAGGGCGAGCACGATGATGGCGGCACCCAGGGCCGCGTGTGCCACGACGAGCAGGTCCTGTTCACCGCCGAGCCATCGATCCACGAGGCCCTCGAGCAAACCGTCGGCACGCTCGATGGACCAGCCGAGGAGGAACTGGGCGACGAGGGCCAGGAACATGACCCAGTGGAGCGTGCGGGCGACGAGGCCGTAGCTCGGCTCGTCGGAGACGTGTGCCGCCATGGCTGCTCCTGACGGACGCGAGCATGCCGGACGTGAGCGACGGTCGCGGTGGCCGGATGGACCACCATCGCAGGGCCGTTGGGTGTCGGACCGGCCCGCCCGGCGAGGTCACCAGGCCGGGCGGGGCGGCCGACGGGTGTGCGCTCCCGGCGGATGGGCACGCACGTTCGCGCTCAGCCGGCCGGCGTCACCAGCCGGGCAGGAGCACGATCGTCCACGCCGGGACCTGATCCGAGCGGAGTCCGTTCAGGTCCTGGATGGCACGAAGTTGTTGGTGGACCGAGATGCCGTCGGGAGCCGTCTCGGCCGCGAGCTCCCACAGCGTGTCACCGGGTCGCAGGACGGCTTGCCCCGCGACCTCGGATGCGAGGCCGGCTTCGGCGGTCGCGCCTCCCCCGCCGATGATCGCCCCGATCGACAGCAGGGCCACCACGACGAGCATGAGCACGAACAGTCGGCGTCGCCAGTAGACGCCCTTCGGGAGTCGGCCCGAGTGGTGGTTCATGGTCGTGTCGCTCGTGGTCTCGGTGTGCTCGTGGCATCCAACCGGGTCGGTGTGACACCCGAACACCTGTTCGCAGTGAAGCAGAACACCTGTTCGATTGCAAGCCCACATCGAACAGATGTTTGCCTTGCCCTCGCGCCGTCGGTAAGGTGCCCATCACACGAACAGGCGTTCGTTTCCCGTCGTGCCACGCGGCTGATGGGAACGCTCGTTGCCGAACACGGTGGCGAATCCGCGCCTGATCGCCGATGAGGGAGCAGCGCCGTGGCCCCAGCCGACATTGACCTGACCGACCGCCAGCGTGCCATCCTCGACGTGGTCAACGACCACCTCGAGGAGTACGGCTACCCGCCCTCGGTCCGCGAGATCGGCCAGGCCGTCGGCCTGCGGTCGACCTCGAGCGTCCACGCGCAGCTCGCCACCCTCGAGCAGAAGGGGTACCTGCGTCGGGACGCGGCCAAGCCCCGTGCCATGGAGATGGCCAAGGATCCCGAGACCGACATCACCGTCCGCCCGGAGTCGGCCAGGAACGTCCCGTTGGTCGGAGAGATCGCCGCGGGCGCGCCGATCCTCGCGGACGAGCGCGTCGAGACCGTCTACCCGCTCCCCCGCGAGCTGGTCGGCGAGGGCACGCTGTTCCTGTTGCGGGTACGCGGCGACTCCATGATCGAGGCGGGTGTGCTCGACGGCGATCTCGTCGTCATCCGGGAGCAGGCCATGGTCGAACAGGGCGAGATGTGTGCCGCCCTCATCGATGGCGAGGCGACCGTGAAGTTCTTCCGTCGCGACCGGCAGGGCCAGATCTTCCTGGATCCGGCCAACGAGCACTACGAACCGATCGCCATCGGGACGGGCTCGGAGGCCAACATCATGGGCAAGGTCGTGTCGGTCCTGCGCAGCATCCACTGAGTCCGGCAGTTCACTGCCGGCTGGAGGTCAACCCGCGTCGGCGGGGTACGCCGCGAGCTCCCTGGCCGTCGGCGCGGGCACCGTCGCATCCAGCAGCGTGCCGTTGTCGAGGTGCTTGGCGGCATGGACGTCGCCGTGTTCATGGGCCCTCGCGACCAGGTCGGACCGCTCCCACGGCACCAACGCCTGGACCCGCACGCGCGGATCGGGCAACAGCTGCGCCACGCGTTCCAGCAGCTCGGCGCAGCCATCCCCGGTCACGGCCGAGACCGACACGACCGCATCGTCGTCGGTGCCGACGTGACGCACGAGCTCTCGAACGGCCCGGGTGCTGGCCAGGTCGGACTTGTTCAGCACGACCAGTGCCGGCACGTCGTCGGCATGGATCTCGCGGAGGACGTCATGGACGGCGTCGACCTGCGCGAGGGCCTCGGGGTGGTTGGCATCGACCACGTGGAGCAGCAGGTCGGCGCGCGTCGATTCCTCCAGCGTGGACGTGAACGCCTCGATGAGGCCGTGCGGGAGCTTGCGCACGAAGCCGACCGTGTCCGACAGTGCGACCGAGCGACCGTCGGGCAGGTGCAGTCGCCGCACGGTGGGGTCGAGGGTGGCGAACAGCTGGTCCTCCACGAGGACGCCCGCGCCGGTGAGCCGGTTGAGCAGCGAGGACTTGCCGGCATTCGTGTAGCCGACCAGCGCCACGTGCTGGACAGGTGTGCGCTCACGCTCGGCGGCCTTGGTCTGGCGAGTCTGCTCATAGCGCCTGAGGTCGCGTCGCAGGGCCGTGATGCGCCGGTTGAGTCGACGCCGGTCGACCTCGAGCTGTGTCTCGCCGGGTCCGCGGCCCCCGATGCCGGCGCCGCCAGCCGCACGTCCCCCGGCCTGTCGCGACAGGGCGTCGCCCCAGCCTCGAAGACGGGGCAGCAGGTACGTGAGCTGCGCCAGCTCGACCTGCGCCTTGCCCTCGCGGCTGGTCGCGTGCTGGGCGAAGATGTCGAGGATCACGATCGTGCGGTCGAGGACCTTCTGGCCGATGCCCTCCTCCAGGTTGCGCTGCTGGGCTGGGGACAGGTCCTCGTCGAAGACCACGGCGTCTGCGCCGAGGGTCGCGCTGAGCTCCCTGAGCTCGGCGACCTTGCCCTTGCCGATGAACGTGGCCGGCTCGGGCGTGTCCCGATGCTGCACGACACGCTCCACGACGCTGGCCCCGGCGGTGTCGAGGAGGGCCTCCAGTTCATCGAGGCTGGCCGCGACGGTCTCGTCGGAGACGCCGGGAAGCTGCACGGCCACCACGATCGCCTGCTCGACCGGGCGGATGATGTCCACGCCCTCGCGCGGCGCCCCCTCCTCGATGACGGCGCGGCGTCGGCGACGCAGCTCGGCGCGCGACAGCTCGCCGGGGCGCGGGTCCGCGGTCATCGCAGGGCGTGGTGGGCAAGCAGCCAGTCGGCGCCGATCGTGCCCGAGTAGACGTTTGCAACGGGTCCGGCGAGGAAGGCGGACTCCCCGCCCCGATGGGTCACCGTCAGGGTGCCACCAGGAACATCGACGGCGACGGTCTCGCCCAGCAGCTCGGCGCGTTGGAGCGCGGCGACGGCGGCGCAGGCCCCCGTGCCGCAGCTGAGCGTCTCCCCCACGCCGCGCTCCCAGACCCTTAGTTCGAGGCGGTCGGAGCCCGTCACGCGCACGAACTCGACGTTGGTGTGCTCGGGGAACCGTTCGTGACGTTCGAGAACGGGTCCGAGCGTCCGGACGGGGGCTTCGGCCACGTCCTCGACGGCCAGGACGGCGTGCGGGTTGCCCATGGAGACCGGGATGAGCGCAATCGGTCCGACCTCGAGCTCGACCGTGTGCTGGCCCAGCTCGTTGGGGTCACCGTTCGGAACGAACGGGACGGCGTCGAGGTCAAACGTCGGGCGGCCCATGTCGACGGTGACCGTGTCGACATGCCCGTCGTTGGTGAACGTCACGTGCACGGGCTTGTCACCCGCCCGAGTGCCAACGACGAACTCCGAGGCGCTGTCGGGAACGAGATGGTTGGCGATGGCGTGTGCCGCGACGACGCGGACGCCGTTGCCGCACATCTCGACCACACTGCCGTCGGCGTTGCGATAGTCCATGAAGACGGCAGCGTCGCCCGCTCCCGGCAGCAACCGCAGGATGCCGTCGGCGCCGACGCCGGTGTGACGGTCACAGATGGCCGCGACGAGCGACGCCGGCAGGTCGAGCTCGTCGTCGAGGTCAACCAGGACGACGAAGTCGTTGCCCGTCCCATGGGCCTTCACGAAGTGCATCGTTTCCAGCGTACGACCTGCTTGTGGCGACCGGTCGTCGCAGCGCGGCAACGATCAGCAAACGCACAGGCGCCGAACGGCCTCGTGGGTGCCGACGGGATGCAGCCGTGGATCCCGCGCGAACCAGGAACGCTGTCGGCGGGCGTAGCGCCGGGTGCGACGGCTGATTGCGGCGTGGAGCCCGTCGTGGCCAGCGACGCCCTCGAGGACTGCGAAGGCCTCCGCATAGCCGATGGCCTGCCGGGCCGTGCGCGACAGGGCGCGTTGGCGGAGCGCCGCCGCCTCGTCGAGGAGACCGGCTGCCAGCATCGTCGCTGTTCGCTCGTCGATGCGCGCATCCAGGTCCGGGACGTCGAGTTGGACCGGGTGCAGGTCGTAGACGCTGTGCCAGTTGTCCCATGCCTCCCGGAAGGACGAGAACGGCTCGCCGGTGAGCTCGATGACCTCGAGGGCACGAACGATGCGCCGCAGGTTGTTCGGGTCGATCGCGGCTGCGGCGACAGGGTCAGCGGCGGCCAACGTGGCGTGCGCAGCGGCAGCGTCGCTGTCGTGCTCCGCCTCGAGACGCGACCGCACGTCCGGGTCCGTGGGCGGAAACCGGAGCCGGTCGACGACGGCCCGGAAGTAGAGGCCCGAGCCGCCCACGAGCAGCGGGATCCGGTCGCGGGCGTGGATGTCGGCGATTGCCGCCCTCGCATGCTCCTGGAACCACTGCACGCTCACGTCGTCCTCGGGCTCGAGAATGTCGATCATGTGGTGACGAACTGCCGCCCGGACCTCCGGCGACGGCTTGGCCGTCCCGATGTCCATGCCGCGATAGACCGTGAACGCGTCGACGGCGACAACCTCGACGTCGCCCCGCCGCTGGGCGACCTCCTCGGCGACGCCCGACTTGCCCGAGGCCGTCGGACCGACAAGGGCAAGGACGGCGCTCATGGCAGGGCCGGCCGGGTCATGAGGCCGTGCGGCGGGCCAGCGACTCGCTGGTGCCGAGCAGCGTCGCGACACCGCGCACGACGTGAACCTCGCCCACCAACGGCGGTGCGCTCGGGGCGCACGCGACCTGCAGTGCGGCCGTGAGGATGGGATCGATCCCGTCAACGTGTTGTCGCAGCGCGCTCGGGACGAGGCGACGGTTCTCGATGAGGTCGTCGAGGCGCGGCTCGCCTCCGGGGCGCGGGCTCTGGGGCCCGACGCTTGCCGACAGGTCGCCGACCAGGGCGACGATGCTGTCCTCGAGCTCCAGGAGGCTGGCAGCAGCAGCCGGGGCGTCAGGCGGGAGCCCCACGATGGCCGCGACCCGGTCAGGCCCGATCAGCCGCGCCACCACGCGGGCTTCCGTCGGGATCGGTTCGCCGACCGTTGCCACGCCGAGCCGACTCGCCACGTCGGCTGCTCCATCACCCCTCCACATGACGTTCGAGGGGTCGGCCAGGCCGAATCCCGCGAGCGTGAGATCGCCGGCATCCCAGACCGCCAGGTGTGTGGCCGGACCCACGACGACGTAGCGACCGTCGGGCACCTCCTCAAGGACCCGGTCGACCGCCGCCCTCAGTCGCGCAAGTGCCGGAGGGACCGTGTCGAGCCCGGACGTGACCGCGGGCAACGCAACAGGGGCACCGGGGAGGGTCACCAGTGCCGTCGGAGGCACTGCTCAGCTCGCGAGGACGGGCAGGGAGCGCCGGGAAACGGCATCCGTCGAGGCACCCGCCTCGGCCGGGTTGCCGGTGTTCGGACGCGTCCCGGTTGCGGCCTTGACGGCGGGTGCCGGACGCAACACGCGCGTGGGCGAGCCCGCGATCGCGTAGTTCGTGGACGCCTCCGTGACAACGGCTTCGACGAGCGCGCCCGACTGGGTGGTTTCGACGGCGGGCACGTGCACCAAGTGGTTGCCGCGCGTCCGCGCCGAGACGCGTCCGCTGTCTCGCTTGGAGGGCTCGTCGACCAGCAGTTCCACCGTGCGTCCGACGAGACGACGATGGGCATCCAGCGATTGTCGCCGGACGAGTTCCTCGAGACGCGGGTAGCGCTCCGCGACGACGTCGGCGGGTACCTGGTCGGGCATGTCGGCTGCAGGCGTGCCCGGACGTGGCGAGTACTGGAACGTGAAGGCCTGGTCGAAGCCCACTTCTTCGACGACTTCCAGGGTCTGCTCGAAGTCCTCGTCGGTCTCGCCGGGGAAACCCACGATGATGTCGGTCGTCAGCGCGGCGTCCGGCATCAGCTGCCGTGTGCGCTCGGCCAGCGCCAGGTAGCGGGCGGCCCGATAGGAACGGCGCATCCGGCGGAGCACGCGGTCGGAGCCCGACTGCAGTGGCAGGTGCAGGTGCTCGCAAACCGAGGGCGTCTCGGCCATGGCCACGAGCACGTCCTCGGTGAAGTCGCGTGGGTGCGGACTCGTGAACCGGACGCGCTCGAGCCCATCGATCGCTCCGACGCCACGAAGCAGCTCGGCGAACCGCGACCGCCCGTACAGGTCACGACCCCAGGAGTTGACGTTCTGGCCGAGCAGCGTGACCTCGATGACCCCGTCGTCGACCAGCTCCCGAACCTCCGTCACGATCTCGTCGAACGTCCGCGAGCGTTCGGGGCCGCGCAGCGCGGGGACGATGCAGAACGTGCAGCTGTTGTTGCAGCCAACGGAGATCGCGACCCATGCGTGGTGGGCGACGTGGCGCTTGGCCGGAAGGGCCGACGGGAACGTCTCGAGCTGTTCGACCAGCTCGACCACGGGGAGGGCCACGGAGTCCGCCTGGGCCAGGAGCCGATCGAGGCTCCCCAGGTTGTGGGTGCCGACGACCACGTCGACCCAGGGCGCCTTGGCGACGATGGTGGCGCCGTCCTTCTGTGCGAGGCAGCCCCCGACAGCGATCGTGAGGTCGCTGCCCGCAGCCCGACGGGCGTCCTTGGTGGCCTTGAGGTGTCCGAGCGTCCCGTAGAGCCGGTTGTCGGCATTCTCGCGAACAGCGCACGTGTTCAGGAGGATGAGGTCGGCCTCCTCGGGGGTGGGCGCAGGACGCCAGCCGGCGGCCTCGAGGAGCCCCGCGGCACGTTCGGAGTCGTGGACGTTCATCTGGCACCCGAAGGTCCGGATGCTGTAGGTCCGGGCAGCCATGCGAACGATCAGTCGCCGGCGGTCGTCGTGAACCGACGGCGCCGGTCGTGGTGCTCGAAGTGCTCGTCGTCGACGTTGGTGCCGCGGCCTGCCGCCAACAGGATGACGCCGACCATGCCGATCGCGCCGGCTGACAGCGTGTCGCCAGGTCCCGTGAGGAAGACGATGATCAGGACGACGAGGACGGCGAAACCGAGCAACGCGCGGTAGGCGGAGCGACCGACGAACAGGCCACCAGCAACGGCAAGGCCCGGGATGCCCACGACCAGCCACGTCTGCATCAGGTCCATCAACCGTCCTTGCACTGCCGGAATCGACGACAGGAGGCTACCGGCAGTGCAATCCGCCGAGTCGTGGTCAGTGGCCGGCGATCCGGTCGGGTTCGCGATCCTCGAAGATGACCTGCCGAGCGACACGCCGCGCGAGATCCGCCGAGTAGCCCCTCCTGGCCAGGTGTCCGACGACGCGTCGGAAGGCCGCCTCCGGCGGCGCGTCTCGTGAGGAGCGAGCCTTGCGCTGCGCCAGGTCGAACGCCGCGGCCTCCAGGTCGGTGGGGGCGGCCTCATCGAGCGCGTCGTCGATCACGCCGGCAGCAAGGTCACGCTTGAGCAGATCGCGACGGACGCGGGAGGGGGCATGACCCTTGGCGATGCCTTCTCGGGCGAGTGCGCGGGCGAGCGCCTCGTCGTCGACGTGACGCTGGGCGCGGGCCTGATCGAGGGCGCGGTCGATCGCGGGGCGGGAGAAGTCCCGGGCAGCGAGGCGTTGACGCAGCCGGCCCTCGGACATCGGCGTGCTGGCCGTGGCCCGGCGGACATAGGCCATCGCGCGAGCGACCTCGTCCGCCAGCGACTCCTCGACGGCGTCGGCCACCGGGTCAACGGCGGCAGCCGTCGGGGCCTCCGAGGCCAGCCGCATGGCCTCACGCAGCGAGATGTCGGTGCGAGCAGCGCGGGCGGGGACGCGAGACCGTTGCTCCGGCGATCCGGTCAGTTCGTCATGGGTGACGCCACGCTCGCGCAGCCACTCCTCGGCGTCGATTCCGACGCCGACACGCGACGAGGCGGTCACTCCTCGGTGCCGGAATCAGCAGGCACGAGGTCGATGGGTGCGTCATCGAGGTCGTCCTCACCGTCGACCGCGACGACCTCGTCGGCGGCCAGGGGGTCGACCCCGAGCGCCTCCTTGACCTTCTTCTCGATCTCGAGCGCGATGTCGAGGTTTTCCTGGAGGAACGCCCGCGCGTTCTCGCGGCCCTGGCCGAGCTGCTCGCCGTCGTAGGTGTACCAGGCACCGGCCTTCTTGATGATGTTGTTGTCGACCCCGACGTCGATGAGCGTGCCCTCGCGCGAGATGCCGGTGCCGTAGAGGATCTCGAACTCGGCCTGGCGGAATGGTGGCGCCACCTTGTTCTTGACGACCTTCACGCGGACGCGGTTGCCCACGTGGTCGGTGCCGTCCTTGATGGCCTCGATGCGACGGACGTCGAGCCGGACGGACGAATAGAACTTGAGGGCGCGTCCGCCGGGCGTGGTCTCGGGTGAGCCGAACATCACGCCGACCTTCTCGCGCAGCTGGTTGATGAAGACCGCACAGGTCTGGGAGCGGGACAGGTTGCCGGTCAGCTTGCGCAGCGCCTGGCTCATCAGCCGCGCCTGGAGGCCGACGTGGGAGTCGCCCATCTCGCCCTCGATCTCGGCCCGGGGCGTCAGCGCAGCGACCGAGTCGATGACCAGAATGTCGACGGCGCCGGAACGGATGAGCATGTCGGCGATCTCGAGTGCCTGCTCGCCGGTGTCGGGCTGGGAGACCAGCAGTTCGGCCGTGTCCACGCCGAGGGCCTGCGCGTACACGGGGTCGAGCGCGTGCTCGGCGTCGATGAACGCGGCGATGCCACCCAGCTTCTGGGCTTCGGCGATGACGTGCAGGGCGACCGTGGTCTTGCCGCTGGACTCGGGGCCGAAGATCTCGACGATCCGGCCACGCGGCAGGCCACCGATGCCCAGCGCGAGGTCGAGTGACAGCGCTCCGGTCGGGATCGCCGCGATGCGCTGCGCCGCGGTGTCACCCAGGCGCATCAACGAACCCGCACCGAACTGCTTTTCGATGTTCGCCAGGGCGACATCGAGCGCCTTCTGCTTGTCGTCGGCCGGGTTGCGGGTGATCTTCGACGGGGTACCGGTCTTCTTGGCCATCGGGGCTGCCTTGTGCTCGTTGTCCGTGGTTGGCGTGACCCTACGGACCCGTTGTGACATCGAGCCGGACGCTCGACGCCTCCTGTGGACAACGGTAGATCGAACGCGTGTTCGACACAAGCACCCGATGTCGTGACGACCGTCCGCGCCGCGCGGGTCCACCCCTGGCACCCGAAATCGACCCACTGGCCCCGGTGCGAAGCGGAGTAGGGGCGCGGCGGGGCCACCCCCCCCGACCCGACGCGCGGCAACCCCCCCACCCACCGCGCGTCGTCTTCCGCGATGTCGAGGCCACCCGCCCCGAC
>JAWWBG010000083.1:0-10373 GCA_033721095.1 Nitriliruptorales bacterium | reverse complement strand
GGGCTCCGACGCGAAGGCGTCGACGACCCGCCACGGCCGGGAGGTCACGGACGGTGCTCGAGCCGGACGATGATGGCCTTCGAGGTCGGCGTGTTGGACGTCTCGGCCACCGAGCCCAGCGGGACCAGTGCGTTGGCCTCCGGGAAGTAGGCCGCCGCAGTCCGTCGGGCGATGGGATAGGCCACCAGTCGAAACGCCGTCGCCCGTCGGTCGCCATCGTTGAACTCGCTGACGACGTCGACAACCTCGCCGTCCTCGAATCCGAGCTCGGCCAGGTCGTCGGCGTGACAGAAGACGACGCGACGACCGCCTTCGATGCCGCGGTACCGGTCGTCGAGGCCGTAGATGGTCGTGTTGTACTGGTCGTGGGAGCGCAACGTCTGGAGCAGCAGACGGCCATCGGGGATCTCGATCGGAAGGACCGGGTTCACGGTGAGCTGGGCACGACCGTTGGGCGTCGGAAACTCGCGCGCATCCCGCGGCGGATGCGGCAGCTGCAGGCGCCGCCCCTTGGCGATGCGCTCCTCGAAGTCCTCGAACCCGGGCACGACCCGTTCGATGCTGGACCGGATCCGTGCGTAGTCGGTCGCGAACTCCTCCCACGGCAACGGCGAATCGGGCAGCGTCGCGCGGGCAACGCCGCACACGATGGCCACCTCCGAGCGCAGGTGCTTGGAGGCGGGCTTGATGGAGCCGCGCGTCGCGTGCACCTCGCCCATCGAGTCCTCGACCGTGACGGCCCCGACCTTGTCGCGCTCGGTCCGGCCGAGGCACGGCAGGATCAGGGCCTCCTCACCACACCTCGCGTGTGACCGGTTCAGCTTGGTGGACAGCTGCACCGTGAGGCCCACGCGCCGCATGGCCGCGGCCGTCGGAACCGTGTCGGGCGCCGCCGACACGAAGTTGCCGCCGACCGCCATGAACACGTCGACCTCGCCGCGCTGCATGGCACCGATGGCCGCGACGGTGTCAAGACCGTGCTCGCGGGGCATGGCGACGTCGAACTCGGCCTCGAGTGCGTCGAGGAAGGCGTCCGTCGGCTTCTCCCAGATCCCCATTGTCCTGTCGCCCTGGACGTTGGAGTGGCCGCGGACCGGACAGAGGCCGGCGCCGGGCTTGCCGATCGCGCCGCGCAACAGGTTGGTGTTGACGACCTCGCGGATCGTGGCGACGGCGTGGCGGTGCTGCGTGAGGCCCATCGCCCAACAGGTGATGATTCGTTCGCTCGTGGCGACGAGGTCAGTCAGCAGCTCAACCTGTTCTTCCTCGAGCCCGGCAGTGGCCAGCAACGCGTCGCGCTCGACGGCTGACAATGCGGCCGCCAGCTCCTCGAAGCCGTCACAGTGGTCGTCGACGAAGGCCCGATCGACGGCACCGCGCTCGACCAACCCGGCGTTGACGAGCTGGAACAGTGCCTGGTCGCCACCGACCCGCACCTGGAGGAAGTGGTCGGCGAGCCTGGTGCCCTTGCCGAGGACACCGCGGATCCTCTGCGGGTTCTTGAACCGCTTGAGACCGGCCTCGGGCAGGGGGTTGATCGCGACGATCGTCGCCCCTCGGCGCTTGGCCCGTTCGAGGCTGCCGAGCATCCGGGGATGGTTGGTCCCGGGATTCTGTCCGACGACCAGGATGAGCTCGGCCTCGTCGAAGTCCGCAAGCGTGACGCTGCCCTTGCCGACGCCGATGGTCTGCCCCAGCGCGCTTCCAGAGCTCTCATGGCACATGTTGGAGCAGTCGGGAAGGTTGTTGGTCCCGTACGCCCGCACGAACAGCTGGTAGAGGAAGGCCGCCTCGTTGCTGGTCCGACCCGACGTGTAGAAGACGGCGCGATTGGGCTCGGTGGCGCGGAGGTGCTGGGCGATGATCGCGAAGGCGTCATCCCACTCGATGGGCTCGTAGTGCGTCGCTCCCGGGAGCCGGTGCATCGGCTGGGTCAGGCGGCCCTGGCGGCCGAGCCAGTGATCGTCGCGAAGGCGCAACGCCTCGATCGAGTGCCGGGCAAAGAACTTGCTGTCGACCCGCTCGCGGGTGGCCTCTTCGGCGACGGCCTTGGCGCCGTTCTCGCAGAACTCCGCGGCGGAGGTGTGGTGCGGCTCGGGCCAGGCGCACCCGGGACAGTCGAAGCCCTTGCGCTGGTTGAGGTCGTTGAGCAGTCGGAGCCCACGCCAGGCGCCGACGTCGTCGAGGACCGGCCCAATGCCCTTGCGCACGCCCGTGACGCCCGCGGCGGTCTCTGCAGGCTCCGAGACCTTGACGGATGATCGACGACGCGAGGAGGATCCAGCCATGGCCGCACCGTAGCCCGGTCGGGTGCCCGTTCCCGGTGCGGCGAAACCGGCGACTCGGCCGGTCCGACGCGATCTAGTTTGGCCATGCGGAGGGAGCACGATGCCGGGCGAGCCGCAGCAGCTCAACCTGTTCTGGCATGTCCTCAAGTGGGTGTTCGAGTTCTTCGTGCTCGTCATCATGCGCTGGAAGCTGGACATCTCGGGCGTCGCGCACGTGCCGCGCGGGAGCGGCGCCCTCCTGGTCTTCAACCACCATTCCCAGTTGGACGGACCGATGGTCGGGCTGCCGGTGGTCCGGCGACGGAAGCGGCCGCTGCGCTTCCTCGGCAAGAAGGAGCATTGGGACGGCAAGCTCCGATGGCTGCTCGAGCAGTCGAAGTCGGTGCCGGTCGATCGCTCCTCCCGCGAGGCGAGGGCCGGCGCGTGGGATGCCGTGGTCGACGCCCTCCAGAGCGGCGACCTGCTCGCCATGGCGCCGGAGGGAACGATCTCGGAGTCCTTCGAGCTGATGCCGTTTCGAACCGGCGCCGTCCGAGCGGCCCAGGCGGCCGGCGTGCCGATCATCCCGGTGATCGGCTGGGGCACGCATCGCGTCGCGCCCAAGGGGCAGCCGGTCCGGTGGACACGAAGGATCCCGATCGTCGTCCGTTTCATGGAGCCGTTCGAGGTTTCACCGGATGCCGATCCCGTGGCTGCCACCCAAGAGCTCGAGGATCTGATGCGCGCCGAGCTCGACCGGGTGATCGCCGCCTATCCCGATCCCGAGCCCGGCGACGACTGGTGGCTGCCCAAGCGGCTCGGCGGATCGGCGATGTACCACGAGCAGTTCCTCGTCGAGCACGAGGCCCGTCTCAAGAAGTGGGAGGCGCGGGATGCCCGCCGGGAAGCAAGGAAGGCACGCCAGGACGCCCGACGAGTGGCGACGGAGGCGCAGGGCAAGCCGACGGGACGGATCCGCCGCCTGTTCAGGTCGAGGACGGGCCGCGTCGCCTGACGGTACGCGCGGAGCAACCCAGTCAGTGGGCGGCGCGCAGGCCGAACAGCCCGATCAGGACCATTCCGACGCCAATCACGACCAGTCGCCACTCTCGGTGGCGCCGTGTGAGCCACAGCAACGCGCCGAGAACGAGCGCCATCACGATTCCCTGGACGAGCACACCGAGGTCCGAAGCGGGCTGCAGGAGCTCGTCCACGCGTCAGTGCCAGGTCGCGACGGGAAGATCGAGGGCAATGGCGACGGCGAAGGCAACGAACGGCGCTGCCGCGAGGATGGTGCGTCCCCAGCGTGGCTGGCTGGTCACGACAGCCAGTCCGCGGTTCACCATCACGGCGCCTGCCGCAGCCAGGAGCCACCAGGCCACGCGCACCACCGTGGGCCAGGCAATCGGTCGGAGGAAACCGGGATAGCCGGTGGCCTCGCCCTGCCCGAACCAGCTTGCCGCGAACTCGAGGACGATCGCGAACAGGGTGAAGAGCCCGCCGGCGAGCGCCCACAGGGGCATCGGCTCCTCGTTCACGACTGTTCCTCCGGCGTCGACAACCAGCGCGTCGTGAGGCCCATTCCGGCGGCAGGATCGTCGGCTCGGGCGGAAGCAGGAAGGAAGTGCACCATCAGGACCAGCGCGGCCACGGGCGGCACCAGGAAGGCCAGCGTGAGGGCCGCGGCGACCTGCGGATCGGGCCCGACGAACGGCAACAGCACCAGCGGGAGCGTGAGGCGACCGCCGCCAACGGCGAGGCTGGTTCCGTACTGCCCCCACGAGATGACGAATCCCAGAAGGGCCGCGACCGCGAGGGCGGGGGCCATCGCCGGCATGGTGATCAACCGCAGGCGCGTCCACTGCCCTGCGCCGAGAGTGGCTGCCGCCTCGTCCAGCTGGTCGACGCGGCGCGAGAAGCCCGCCGCCAGCACCAGCACGACGTACGGCAGCACGTAGAACAGGTGGCCGACGACCAGGCCGATCAGGCTCCCGGACGCGCCCAGCCGCAGCAACCAGGTCGTCAGGCCGAACCCGGCGGCATACGGCGGGACCAGCAGTGGCACGAACAGCAACGCAAGAGCCGCAGCCCGAAGGCGCCGAGCCGTGACGAGCCATCGCGCGGCGGGCCACCCGACGAGCAGGGCCACCCCCGTCGCGAGCACGGCGACGACCGTCGACAGGCCAACGGCGGCGGGCACCCCCGAGCGTGGGTCAAACAGGATCTCGAGCCCGCGAAGGCCAAACTGCTGTGGCAACAGCGCCGGTGCGCGCCATGCGTCTGCGACGGCAACGAGTGGCAACACGAGCAAGGGCCCGACGACGACGGCGACGGCGATCCAGCCTCCGAGACGGCGAGCGTCAATCACGGCGGGGCCACCGCATGGCCGCTGCCGCGATCAGCGTCGCGAGCACGGTCGCGACCAGGAGGACGGCGGCGGCCTCCGCCCGACCGGCGAGGCCACCGATCCTGGTGGCATCGAGCGCGTGGACCGCCAGCGTCGAGGGCGCGGAGGGTCCGACGAGCAGCGGCACCTCGAAGGATCCGATGACGAAAGCGGCCACGGCCACGGCACCGACCGTCAATGGCCGAGCAAGGACGGGAACGATCACATGCCAGAGGCGCTGGCGCGGGCTTGCCCCTGCCGCGGCAGCGGCCTCCTCGAGTCGATCGAGCTCGTCGTCCCACACAGCCAGCACCAGCAGGGCGAGAAACGGCACCTCCTTGACGAGATAGACCAGGACGATGCCCAGGCCAGTCGGTGACCGCACGAACTGGATCGGCAGCGTCCCGAGGAGCCGGTCGGCCAATCCGCCAGGACCCAACCATGCAACAGCGAGCGCCCCGACCAACAGGTGCGGGAGCAGAACAGGGAGGGAGAACAGCGCCTGCGCCAGCCGGCGATGCCGGAGCATCCGGGCGACGAGCACCGCGATCGGCAAGGCCGCCAGCGTCGAGACCAGCGCAATCGCGAGCGTGAACAGGAGGGCGTCGTGGAAACGGTCGTCCGCGAGGACACGTCGCCACGCCGTCAGGGTGGCGCCCATGCCCGGCTCGGGGAACAAGCTGGCACGCAGGAGCCCGGCGACGGCCCCGATGCCCAGGAGGCCGAGCAGGGCGAACGCGGGCACGGCCGCAACATGCTGCGCCCACGGCCTCCCGGCCCGCCCGCGGCCACGCCAAGTCGCCATCGTCGTCACCGGTCGATCGGTGCGTAGGGTGGCGAGCCGATCGGCTGGCCTCTGGAGGGCGGATGTTCGACGCGTCGATCCGCCGCCGGTTGGCCGGCCCGCTCGATGCCATCGCGACGCGCGCGGCGCGCCTGGGCATCGGTCCGAACGTGGTGACGTTCCTCGGGCTCGCCCTGGCGCTGGCAAGTGCCGTGGCCGCAGCCCGCACGGCGTGGCCCGTCGCCCTGGTCCTGTGGCTCGCCAGCCGCGCGATGGACACGCTGGACGGTCCGGTGGCGCGAGCCCTGGACCGCGACAGCGAGCTGGGCGGGCTGCTGGACATCATCTCGGACTTCGTCGCCTACGGCGCCTTCGTCGTCGGCTGCGGGATCGGCGTGCCAGACGCGCGCGTCGCCTGCCTCGTGCTGCTCGCGACCTACTACGTGAACGGGGCGACGTTCCTGGCCTACTCGTCGATGGTCGAGCGACGCGGGCTCACCGACGACCTGGCCGACGACCGCTCGCTGGTCTTCCTGCGGGGACTTGCCGAGGGCAGCGAGACCGTCGTGGCACACAGCCTCATGGCGTCGTTCCCGACGGCCCTGGTGACGATCGCGTGGGTCTTCGCCGGAGCGGTCGCCGTCACGATCCTCCAGCGACTGGCCCGGGCCGTGCGCGTCCTGGGCTGAGCTCACCTGCTGGCCTCCCGAGCTGGGCCTGGCTCGGGCAGCCGCCACACGGCGCCTGGGTCCGGCGCCACGTGGACGACCTCGCCCACGCGAGCCCCAGCGTCGATCGGCGCATGGACGACGAGCCGATCGCCCGCATCGATGTCGATGCGCACGTGGGTGCCCTGGTAGGCGGTGGCGGTCACCCGGCCCGTGAGCGGGCCATGCGGTGACAAACGCAGCCGTTCGGGTCGCACCACCACCGTCGCGCTGCCATCGGGGCCCGGAACAGGCAGCTGGCCGCCACGCAGCTGCAGCGTGCCGTCACGCACGACACCCGAGAGGATGTTGCTTGCGCCGAGGAACCGAGCGACGACGGCTGACGACGGGCGCTCGAACAGTTCGCGTGGCTGGGCGTGCTGCCAGACTCGGCCCTCGATGACCAGGGCGGTCGTGTCGCCCAGCTCGGCTGCCTCGACCCGGTCGTGCGTCACGTGAATGGTGGTGGTCAGGCGCTCGTCGTGGAGGCGCCGGATCAGGCGTCGCAACGCCTCACGGCGGCTCGGTTCGACGCCGACGAGGGGTTCGTCCAGCAACAGGACGTCCGGCTCAGAGGCCAGGGCCCGTGCCAGCGCGGTTCGCCTCGCCTCGCCGCCGGACAGGTCGCGGATGCGCCGGGTCGCGAACCCGGCAAGGCCGACCTCCTCCAGCAGCTCGTCGGCTCGCCGACGTCGAAGGGCCCGCGACATGCCGCGGACACGGAGCGGGAACGCCACGTTGTCGGCGACATCCATGGTCGGAAACAGCCGTGGCTCCTGGAAGACCGCGGCCATGCCGCGTCGATGCACGGGGACGTCGGCGAGGTCCCGACCATCGAGGCGGATGTGGCCGGCGGCCAACGATTCGAGGCCGGCGATGCTGCGAAGCAGTGTCGTCTTGCCGGCGCCCGAGGGCCCGACGATCGTGACGAAGGAACCGGCCGGGACGACGAGGTCAACGTCGCGAAGGATGACGGTCTGACCACGTCGCACGGCGAGCCCGACCACCTCAAGGCCGGGTGCTGTCGTCATGGCAGGATCTCGTCGCGCCATCGGCGCTCAAGCGCCTCGACGCGATCGACGGGGAGCTCGGCCAGCGCCGGGCGCAGGCTGACCAGCAGGAGCGGACTGCTCGCGAGCTGGTCGAAAAGGGCGCGAGCCGAGCCCTCCAGCCGGGCAAGGTCGAGGACGGTGGGGACGCCGAGCACGGCTGGGTCCGCCTTCACGGCCTGCAGCGCGGGGTCGAGGAGCAGGTTGGCGATCACGAGCGCGCCCTCCACGTCGGCGGCATTGCCGGGAATCGTGACGTGGCTGGCGTTCTGCAGGACGCCGTGGTCCATGACGAAGGGACGTGCGGTTGCCGGGAAGGTTCCACGTGCGACACCCGAGGCAACGAAGGCGGGGTCGTAGCTCATCGCGATGTCGACCTGGCCGTCTCCGAAGAGCCGGTTGAGCTCGGCCTCGTTGGCAGGAAACGTTGTGCCACCCCGCCAGGACAAGGGCCGGAGCTCGGCGAGGAACTCGAAGGCCTCGTCCTCGCCCAACGCCTGCACGACCTGGCGGACGAACGCCGACCCCGTGAAGTCGGGCGGAGCCGGATAGGTCACGCGCCCGGGATTCGCACGCGCGTGCTCGAGGAGGTCGGCAAACGTGGCCGGCGGCTCCGGCAGCCTCGCCGCGTCGTGCGCGAACACGAACGCCGCGCGACTCCACGGTGACTCCTGGCCCTCGATGGGCACGCCGAAGTCCTCGAGAATCGTGGACGGGTCGAGCAGTCGCGCGTTCGGCAGGGTCGGCGCCCAGTCCTCCAGCCACAGCCCGGCCTGCTTGCCGATCGCGAAGTTCTCGCCGTTGATCCAGATCAGGTCGACGGAGCCCTCGGCCACCCCCGCCTCCTGTTCGGCGAGAACCTGCTGCACCGCGTCCGCCGTGTCGGAAACGGGAACGCGCCGCAGCGTCACGCCGAGATCGGCGGCCGCGGCAACGACGTGGTCGTCGATGTAGCCGTTGATCCGGTCGTCGCCGCCGAACAGCCACCAGTCGACGGTCTGGCCCTGCGCGGCTGCGACGACGGCGTCCCAGTCACCCAGGCCCAGGCTCTCCCGGGACGGAGCCTGCGAGCAGCTGCCGGCCAGCAGTGCGCCGAGCATGACAGCGGCGAGCAGGCGAGACCGCGCTCGTGGCATCAGCCCGCTCCTGTCCGGCACGGACAGACAGGCAACCATGCCGTCGCAGGAAGGATTCCGCGCCCGGAATGTCCCTCGCCCGACCGCGGTTGCTGATGGTGATGCCCCGCCAGAAGACGATCTCCGACGAGGCCCGGAACCGCGCGTTCCGTGATCACGTCGTCCCCGAGCTCGAAATCCTCTACCGCGTCGCCCTCCGCCTGACGCGCAACGGCCACGACGCCGAGGACCTGGTCCAGGACACCCTCCTGCGCGCCTACCGGGCCATCGACCGCTTCGACGGCCGCCACCCACGCGCGTGGCTGCTGACCATCCTGCGCAACACGAACATCAACCGGGCGCGCAAGCGCCGGCCCCACCTGTTCGACGACGAGGACCAGGCGCTTGCCGCGATCCCCGCGCACGGCGCCGACGGCCGCGAAGGCGCAGCGGAGCAGGCACTCGACGGGATGGTCGACGAGACGATCGTGGCGGCACTGCGGGCGCTGTCCGGAGACCACCGCGCCGTTGTGATCCTCGTTGACGTCGACGGCCTCTCGTACATGGAGGCCGCGGAAATCCTCGAAGTTCCCATCGGAACGATCATGAGCCGACTCCATCGGGCTCGGCGGCGACTGCGGACGATGTTGGAGCACGTTCGCGAGGAGGTGCACTCATGAGGTGGCCCAAGGCCCGACGGTCGGCACGTCGCGCGCCGGACTGTCACGAGGTCCAGAAGACGCTCCAGTCGTTCCTCGACGGGGAGCTCGGCCCGGCGGAGGCCGACGTCGTCGCCGACCACCTGGCCCACTGCGTGCGCTGCGGCATCGAGGCCCGTGTCTTCGAGGATGTCAAGGCCTCGCTGTCCCAGCTGCGCCCCGACCTCGACCTGGAGACCTTGGCGCGTCTTCAGCAGTTCGCGGACGAGCTCGCCGGCTCGTGACCGCTGACGGCGCGGCGTCGCTGTCGCCGGCCGCGGCTCGGGCGCGACTGATCGGGATCGTCCTGCTGATCGGCGCCCTCGGTGTCACCGTGGCCATCGTGGGTCCGGACGTCGACGACCTCCGATCGCTCGTCGACGACAACCTGCTCGGCGCCGGCGTCTACGTCCTGCTCTACGCCGGGCTGACGATCGTGCTCGTCCCGGGTGTGCTCCTCACGACGACGGCGGGGCTGCTCTTCGGCCTGGGCGGCGGCACCGGGGTCTCGCTTGCCGGCGCCATCATCGGCTCCACCATCTCGTTCGTTGTGGCTCGACGACTGGGCCGGTCGGCCGTCGAACAGCTCGTGGCCGGGCGCGTGGCTGCTGTCGATCGCTGGTTGGGCGACCGGGGGCTGGCCGCGGTGCTGACAATGCGCCTGGTCCCGCTGGTCCCCTTCAGCGTCGCGAACTGGGCAGCGGGCATCACGTCGATCCGCACGAGGGACTACCTCGTCGGAACGGCGCTCGGCATCGTGCCGGGCACCGTCGCCTACGTGGCCGTGGGCGCGAAAGTGACCGATCCCGGCAGCCCGGCCTTCCTGCTGGCCCTCGTGGCCCTGGCGGTGCTCTCGATCGGCGGCGTCGTCGCCCTGCGCCGTCGCGAACGGACCTGAACGGCCGACGAGGTCGTCGGCTCGATCACTCGGCCGCCGCAAGCACCTCGTCGAGCGCGTCGTGATACCGCTGGAGCGGTGGCTCGTTGCGACCGTGCAACACCTCGCTCATGAGGCCGCTCGACATGTTGCGCTGGATGGCCTCCTGCTGGCCGAAGTCCTCGACCAGGACCACATCGTGGGTGAACTGCACGTTCGACCGCCAGAACGCCTCCGCCTGGTCGTCGGTCACCGGCCCGGGCGTGTAGAGACGGAAGTGCACGCGGCACCGATCCACCCGCTCCGGATCGGGGTAGACCTGCCACAGCTCGGCGTGCCCGGACTGCGGCAGGTTGATCACCGTGTTCGGGAACAGCTGGTAGACGATCGACGCGTGCCGCTTGAGGTCCCACTCCTCCTCGGGCGCCGTGCGAATGTGCCGTGGGACATCCTTGCCGAACACGACCGAGCGCGAGTGCACACCGAACGG
>JAWWBG010000082.1:0-10412 GCA_033721095.1 Nitriliruptorales bacterium | reverse complement strand
TCGGCCAGCACGTCGTCGAGCACGGGGTAGAGGTTGTCCTCGGGCGGTGACCACGGCTTGAGCAGGTAGTGGTCGAGTCCGACGTCATTGATCGACTGGATGGCCGCCTCGGTGTCCGCGTAGGCGGTCAGCAGGACCTTGCCTGCGTCCGGAAAGATCTCGTTGGCTGCCAACAGGAACTCGGTGCCCGACATGTTCGGCATTCGCTGGTCCACGAGGAACAGCGCCACCTCGTCGCCGCGCAGGGCGAGCTGTTCGACGGTCTCGAGGGCGTCGGCGCCCGAGGATTCCGCGAGGATCCGATGGGTCTTGCCGTACTCGCTGCGCAGGTCCGCTCGGACCGCCGCCAGCACCTGGGGGTCGTCGTCGACCGCGAGGATGGCGGGCTTGGCCATCGGCTCAGCTCATTCGTCGGTGTCCAGCGCAACATAGGTGTGGGAGAGCCCGTCGGGTCCCACGTCCACGATGCGGAGACCCGACGGGTCGTCACCAAGCGGGAAGCCGACGGCGCCGCTGATGACGACCTCGACGCCGCGGTGGGTGCCCCCGCCGTTGCGGTGCCAGTGGCCGCAGAAGTAGGCCGTCACCCCGTGGTCGGCCAGCAGGTCCAGCAGGGGGTCGCGTCGGACGCGTGGGACGTTGAAGAAGTCGTCCGCTTCCTGCGGATCGCGGAGGAACAGGGGGTGGTGGCCGAAGACGATGATCGGGCCGCCGCGCTCCCGGGCCTCGGCGAGCGACTGCTCGAGGGCCGCCAGCTGCTCCTCCCATTCGGCCGGGACCATCTCGGCGTGTGACCAGACGACCGTGTTCACCACGATGAACGAAGCGCCCTTGTGCTCAAAGGCGTAGTGATCCGGGCCGAAGCGCTCGCGATAGTGGGCCAGGCTCCGCGCTGTCGGATGGTCCGTGTCATCACCGGCGTCATGGTTGCCCGGCACCCAGAACATCCGGCTCCGCAGATCCTCCGTGATCTCCCTGACGGCCTCGTACTGGCCCTCGTCAAACGGGTCATCGACCATGTCGCCGCCCATGACCACGAAGTCCGGTGCGATCTCGTTCGCCTGGGCGATCGCGCGCCGGTAGTTCGCGGCGTCCCAGTCGAATCCTGCGACCTTCGGGAAGGAGCTGACGGTCATCCCGCGCTGCGCAAAGGCGGTGACCTCATCGTCGCTGAGGCCCGAGAAGGAGGCGTAACAACCCAGCTGGCAGTCGGCCATGAAGATGAACCGGAACGGCTCCATGGTGCTCCCTTGCTGCTCCACGAGGAGGGCCCCGGAGCACTCCCGGCCGATCACACGACGAGGACCCCGGCGCGTGATCCCGGGGAGCCTAGTTGTCGGCCGGTCGCCGGAAGCGCGGCCAGCCGCGGCTGGCATACATTTCGGTCGACGAGCGAGGGCCACTGTGCGGTGTCCGGTTTGTTCCCACGCGAACCCCGATGACGCGCGGTTCTGCTCCAACTGCGGCAACCAGCTCGAACTGACCTGCCCGGCCTGCTCGGCCCCGTACGAGCCGGGCCAGAAATTCTGCAACCAGTGCGGCACGAAGCTCGCCGACACGCCTGTCCATGCACCAGCGGCGCCAGACGACCTCAGCCGTTGGGTACCCGACGAGCTGCTGCGCAAGATCCGGGCCGCACAGTCGGGCCAGACCATGCGCGGCGAACGCCGCACGGTCACGATGCTCTTCGCGGACATCCAGGGCTCGACGTCAGCTGCTGAGCAGCTCGATCCCGAGGAGTGGGCCGAGATCGTCAACGACGCGTTCGGCGTCCTGATCGAGCCGATCTACCGCTACGAAGGCACGCTCGCCCGCCTGCAGGGTGACGCCATCCTTGCCTTCTTCGGCGCACCGATCGCCCACGAGGATGACCCGCTCCGGGCCGTCCGTGCGGGCCTCGACATCGTCCGCGGCGTCAGCGAACAAGGGTCCGAGGCGGCCAACCGGCTGGGCGTGCCGATCTCGGTCCGCGTCGGGATCAACACCGGGCTCGTCGTCGTGGGTGAGGTCGGCTCCGACCTCCGCGTCGAGTACACCGCCCTCGGAGACGCCATCAACGTCGCCGCTCGGATGGAGCAGACAGCCGAGCCCGGCACGGTTCGCGTGACACAGGAGACGCTGGAACTGCTCGGCCCGGGGGTCACGTCCGAGTCCCTCGGACCCGTCGACGTGAAGGGCCGGGCAGAGCCCGTGCTGGCCCACCGAATCAGTGCCGTCACCGAACGGGCCGTGGGCGCAGAAGCGGCGTCAACCCCCCTGGTTGGTCGCGACGGCGAGCTCGACAAGCTCGGCCAACTCGTGGAACGTCTGACGGCTGGCCTCGGTGGGATCTGCACCATCGTCGGAGAAGCAGGAATCGGCAAGACCCGCCTCCTCCTCTCGCTGCGCGATCGGCTGCCGGAGCACGTCGAGCTCGCCAGGGTCAGCGGCGAGCCCGGAAGCCTTGCGTGGCTGGAGGCACGGGCGCGCTCCTACGAGACGGCCCTCCCCCACGCGATGTTTCGCCACCTTCTGTCGCCGTGGCTCGGTGGAACCGACGCGTTGGCCAGCCCCGGTCGCCTCGAGCAGGCGCTGGCCGACGTCGGCATCGAGGACGAGGACCATGCAGCCTTCCTCGCGTCGCTGCTGGAGGGCACACGAAGCGACCGGCAACAAGCCTTCCTCGATTCGCTCGAACCGAACGCGCTGCACGTCCGCACCAACGATGCCGTCATCGGGCTGCTTGCGGCCGAGGCCAGGTCACGGCCGGTGGTGGTCGTCATGGACGACGTCCACTGGGCCGACAGCCTGTCCCTGGAGCTCGTCGAGCGCGTGATGGAGCTCACCGAGGCGAGCCCCGTGCTGGCGATCATCATGACACGCCCGATGCACGAGGATCCCTCGTGGCGCGTCATCGAGGTCGCCGCGCGCGACCACGGGCACCGGCACACGCACATCGAGCTCGAAGCGCTGCCGGCCGACGCGTCCGGCGTACTCCTCGCCGCACTGCTTGACGACCTGGAGGTTGACGACGAGCTGCATGCCGACATCCTCGAGCGCACATCCGGCAACCCGTTGTTCGTCGAGGAGATGGCACGGGCACTGAGCGAGGCGCACGAGGCCGGTCGTCTCGACGCACGGCAGCTGACCGTCCCACGAACGCTGACGAGCCTGCTGACGTCGCGGCTGGATCGCCTCGAGGAGTCGACCCGCCACGTCGCCCAGCTCGCGGCCGTCTGCGGCCGGGAATTCAGCATCACGATGCTGTCGGCCCTCGCGGAGGACCCGGCCGGCTTCGCCGAGGGCGTCCGGGAGCTGGTGCGCCGCGGCGTGTTCGAGGAACGGCGCGGGATCCCCGAGCCGGTGTACGCCTTCCGGCACCCGCTGATCGCGGAAACGGCCTACAACACCGTCCTCCTCAAGACCCGGCGGCAGCTGCACGAACGCATGGCCCGCCACCTCGAACAGCACGAGCCCGATTCGACACCCGAGATTGCGCGCCACTGGGTCGAAGCCGGTCAGCCCACCGTCGCATTTCCCCATCTCATCGACGCCGGCCTGCGGGCGAATCGGATCATGGCCCTGCGTGACGCCATCGGTCATTTCACCCTCGCGCTCGACCACATCCCCGAGGACGCCGATCCCGAGCTCGTGGCGCGAGCGCACGACGGCCTCGGGGAGGCCTACGCGCGCGTGCCCGACCTCTCCCAGGCCTCGAGCGCCTACCAGTCGCTGCTCGAACACGGACGGCAGACCGACCGGCCCACCATGCAGGTCACGGCGTTGAACCGCCTGGGGTTCACGACGGCGGCCATCTCGGGCGACCTCGAAAAGGCCATGGACTACCTCCAGGAGGCCCGCGCGCTGGCCGAGGAATGCGGCGACGACATGGGGCTGGCCGAGTACCACATGAACGCCTGCTTCGTTGCGGCCGCGATGGGCAACGTCGACGAGGCGATCCTGCATGACGAGCAGACGGTTCGCCTCGGCAGCAAGATCAACGATCGGGACATCCACCTGACGGGTTTGCTGCGACGGACACAAAACCTCGTCGTCGTGTTGCGTTTCGAGGAGGCCGAGGCGTCCTATCGGGACGGGATCGCCGCGGCCGAGGAGGTCGGCGACGAGCTCCAAGCTGCCCTCCTCCACACCGAGGCGGAGGCGATGTTCGCCCTGCGGGATGGTCGCATCGCTGACGCGGTGGAGATCATCCGCGCACACGTGCCCGCAATCGATCGTGCGCTGTCCAACTTCGGGGGCATCCAGCACGAACGACTGGGAGCGATGGCCATGCTCCTCGGTGACTTCGAGCTCGCACTCGCCGAGTATGCGGCCACCGATCGATTCGGCCAGACCGTTGGCCAGCGTGGCCTGACCGGGCTCGCGTTGGCCGGGAGGGCACACGCACTGGCCGTCCTCGATCCCGAGGCCGAGATCTCCGAGCTGCACGCGTCAGCCCTGGAGATCGCGCTGAGTCCGTACGGCGAGTACATCGCCACCGGCATCCTCGCCGACCTGGCCGACGCCAACCTCCAGCGCGGCGACCTCGACGCCGCGGCGCAGGACCTCGAGCGTGCCTGGGTCTCCTCGTCGGTGATGCGCAAGTGGGAGGAACCAAGGATCCTCCTGCGGCAGGCACGTGTGTCCCTGCTCCGCGCGGAACGTGAGGAGGCCGCGCAGCCACTGGAACGCGCGCGCGCCCACGTCGCCAAGCACGGGATGCTGCTGCACGAGCCGGAGATGTTGCTGCTCGACGGATGGGTGGCCGAGCTCGATGGCCGTGACGAGGACGCCGCCACGGTGCTGACCGAGGCCGTCCGGGCTGCCACGGAGTCCGGTCGCCGACCACTGCGGATCGAGGCGCTTCGGCGCCTGGCCAGTGTCCGCCGCAGGCAGGGCGACCTGATGGAGGCAACTGCGCTGGACGAGCGGGCAGACACGGTGGTGCGGGACATCGCGTCCGGCATTGCCGATGAGGCGCTGCGTCACTCCTGGGAGCAGCGTTCCCTGGTCGCAGACCGGCCCGCGTCCAGCTGAGGTCGAACGCCAGCGTCGCCGGTCAGGTCGACGTCCCGGAACGGATCGTCCCGTAGTCGATGCCGCCATGCTGGTAGGTCGCCCGCACCGGCCAGAACCGCTTCCAGTCGACCAGTTCCGTGCTCGGCAGGATCTGGAGCCACCGCGGGTCCGCCGGACACGGATCGGCAAGGATCTTCTCGGCGACCATCGAGTCGTACTGGTCGATCGAGTCCTCGAGGGTGTTGGCGTTGGGGCAGATCTCCCGGCCGAACGTCTCGGCGTACTGCCGCACACCCGGAATCTTCGACAGCTCGGGCTGCCAGTTGTCGAGGCTGATGCCGTTCTCCGAGGACACCCAGACACCGTCGGGCGTGTTGACGACCAACGAGTGGTTGCCGTCGGTGTGACCGGGGGTCCACAACAGCGCGATGCCCGGGCCGAGCTCGATGGCGCCATCGAAGGTCGCGAACTTGTCGGGGTCGACGCCCTCCAGTCCGTCCTCCACGTACCACGCCCACTGCATGGGGTGGAGCGACTGGAGGGTCGCAAGCTCGCGCTCGTGCACGAGCAGCTTCGCGTCCCCGAACAGTGGCTCCGGTGGCTCGTCGCGGCCCGGCACCGGGGACTTGGAGCCGAGGATCATCCGGGGATCCTGGACGTGCAGGTGATCGAACGTGCAGAAGTCCACGTCTTCGGGCGTGAGCCCGACGACCTCCAGCGCCTCGTCGGGCTGGTGGTAGTACTTGAGGATCGTCAGCTCAGCCAGGCGATTTGCACCCGGTATCCGGTCCAACGAACCCTTGAGGTTGGCGTAGAACGGGGCCTCGGCCGAGCCCTCGGGAACGGTCGGCTCGAACACCAACGTGCGCGGACGGCCCTCGAAGTCGGAGTACTGCACGACGATCATCCGGTTGATCATCGAGATCAGTGGGAGATGCGGCACGTTCACGGCCCCGTGGAAGGCGTACGCAACCGGGTAGGGCGCGGCCGCGATGTCAACGGACTTGACGGCCGTGACCTGCCCCTGCTCCTTGAAGCGGGGCTTGAAGGCGGCGGCCGCCTCGCGCACGGCGTCGAGCCGCTTGCCTCGCGGCCACACGTCTCGGACACCATCGAACTCGGGGATTGCGCGGGCGCCGATGCTGGCGAGGTCGGTCATGTCGGTCCCTCCTGTCTTCGAGAGCCGGCGGTGGCGAGGCTAGGTCGCGCTGGCCGGTCCGGGCTCGGCTGGTTGGATGTGCGCCGGGAGGTGCAGATGGGCAGCCGACGGCTGGCGACGGCGGTGTCGCTGCTCGTGCTGGCGGCGGTCGGGTGTGGCACGGTCGAGGGGAGGCCACGAACCGTCCTGGTGTCCGCAGCTGCCTCGCTCTCGGAGGCGTTCGACGCCATCGAGCTGCAGTTCGAGGTGGCGCATCCCGACGTCGATGTGCAGCTGAACGTTGCCGGAAGTTCGGCGCTGGTTGCCCAGGTCGTCGAGGGGGCGCCCGTCGACGTGCTCGCACTGGCCAGCGAGGACACCATGGCCCGAGTCATCGAGGAGGGCCTCGTTGCCGGGCCGGCGATCGTGTTTGCCAGGAACGCACCGATCATCGCCGTTCCTGCCGGCAACCCAGCCGGCATCGACGGGCTCGACGCGTTCGGGGATCCCGACCTCGTGCTCGGACTGTGCGCAGAGGCCGTGCCCTGCGGCCAGCTCGCGCGCGAGGTGCTTGCGGCCGCCGGCGTCGGCCCGGATCTCGACACCGTCGAGGTGGACGTCCGCTCGCTGCTGACGCGCATCGAATCGGGTGAGCTGGACGCCGGCATCGTGTACGCGACCGATGTTCGCGACGGCAGGCGCGCGGTCGAGTCCATCCCGATCGACACGACGGCGACGACGAGCTATCCGGTCGTTCGGGTTGCCAGCGCCCCCAACCCGAGCGACGCCGATGCCTTCATCGATTTCGTCCTGTCACGCCAGGGGCGCGAGATCCTGGCCAGCTTCGGTTTCCTGTCCCCATGAGCAGGCCCGCCCCGCGCCACCGCCCGCTGCCGATCCTCGTCGTGCTCGGCGCGGCGGCCGCGCTCGTCTTCGTGCTGCCCTTCCTCGGCCTCCTGGTCCGGGCGCCGTGGTCCGCGCTGCCGGCGCTGCTCACCGATGACGTTGCCGCCGACGCCCTCTGGCTGTCGCTGGTGACCTCACTGGCCGCCACCATCGCTGCCGCCGTGCTCGGCCTGCCACTGGCGTGGCTGCTCGCCCGCGCCGACTTCCCGGGACGCGGCCTGCTGCGGGGTCTCGTCCTGGTGCCGCTGGTCCTCCCCCCGGTCGTCGGCGGCACCGCCCTGTTGTTCGCCCTGGGGCGTCGCGGCGTCGTGGGTGGTCCGTTGGAGGACGCAACCGGCATCGTCCTGCCGTTCTCCACGGTCGGGGTCGTCATCGCCGCGACGTTCGTGTCCATGCCCTTCCTCGTGATCACGGTCGAGGCCGCCCTCCGCAACCTGGACGGCCGACACGAGGGCGCGGCGGAAACGCTCGGTGGCTCGCCGTGGACCGTCCTTCGTCGCGTCACCCTCCCGATGATTCGTCCCTCGCTGGTCGCGGGGCTTGCATTGACGTGGGCGCGCGCGCTCGGCGAGTTCGGTGCCACCATCACCTTCGCCGGGAACCTCCAGGGTCGCACCCAGACCCTCCCGCTGGCCGTGTTCGTCGCGCTCGAACAGGACCGCGATGCCGCCATCGCGATGAGCCTGGTGATGATCGCCGTGGCCCTCGCAGTGATCGTTGCTCTCCGCCGACGCTGGTGGCAGGAGCTCTGATGTCTGCCCACGGCCTCGAGGCGCACATCGTCGTACGGCGCGACGGATGGGAGCTGGACGTCACACTGGAGGCACCGGCGGGCCTGACGACCGCCCTCCTGGGACCCAACGGCGCCGGCAAGTCCACGATCATCGGCGCCATCGCTGGACTGACGATGCTCGACCGTGGCTACGTCCGCCTCGGCAGCCGTGTGCTGGCCGACGCGGACGCTGATGTGCACCTGCCGGCGGCGGCCCGCAATGTGGGCGTGGTGTTCCAGGACGGGCTCCTGTTCGAACACCTGTCCGTGCACGAGAACGTCGCCTTCGGACCCAGGAGCCGCGGTGCCGCGAAGGGTGCCGCCGCACGCCAGGCCGACGACTGGCTGGCACGCCTGTCCATCGACCACCTGCGGCAACGATCCGTCGCCGACCTCTCGGGCGGCGAGGCGCAGCGGGTGGCGCTCGCGCGTGCCATGGCCACCGGGCCGGAGCTGTTGCTCCTCGACGAGCCGCTCGGTGCGATCGATGTCAGCGGCCGGGCCGTCCTCCGCCGCGTCATCGGTGATCACCTCGAGCGATTCGAGGGCCCGCGGGTCCTGGTCACACACGACCCAACCGAGGCCTTCCTGCTGGCGGACCTGGTCCACGTGGTCGAGGACGGGAGGGTCGTCCAGGTCGGGACGCCGGGGGAGCTGCGCCTGCGGCCGCAGACGCCGTACGTGGCCGACCTGGTCGGCATCAACCTCCTCGTCGGCGAGGCCGCCGGCGGCGTCGTCGACGTCCGTGGCCATCCGGTCCGCGTCGCCGACGTCGCCGCATCCGGGCCGGTCCTGCTCACGATCCATCCCCATGCCATTGCGTTGTACGGCGAGCGGCCGACCGGTTCGCCGCGCAACACGTGGGAGACCACGGTCGATCGTGTCGAGGATCTCGGCGACCGGGTCCGCGTGCTTCTCGATGCCCCGCTCCGCCTGGCCGCGGAAGTCACCCCCGGTTCCGTCGAGACGCTGGACCTGCGACCTGGCACACCGGTGTGGCCGGCGGTCAAGGCCACCGAGATCCGTGTGACGCCAGACGCGGGAACCTGACGGGGCCCTCCGTCGCTGCAATGGCTGCGTTACAGTCAATCGCGTACCGCCCAGGGCCGTCGTGACCGGAGGTGGACATGGCTCGGCACCTCGTCGTTGGAAACCAGACGCTGCTCTCGCGGGAGTTGCGTGCCGTGCTCGAGGAACGTGCACAGGCTGAAGAAGCCGAGTGCCACATCCACGTCGTCGTCCCGGACACGCCGATGGACCACTACCGCTCGCCGGTCAAGGGACCCCGCTACTCCTTTGCGCCGGCCGAGGACGATGGCCCCACGATGGCGGAGCATCGGCTGGAGGTCGCACTCGACGAGTTCTCCTCGCTCGACGCCATCGTGACCGGCGTTGTGGGCGACGAGAAGCCACTGGCCGCGATCCACCATGCGTTGGCGATCGACGACTACGACGAGATCATCGTGTCGACGTTTCCTGCCGGGCTGTCCCGCTGGTTGCGGACGAACATCATCGACCGGCTCGCCGAGGAGGTCGACCTCCCGGTGACCCACGTGGTGGGAACCCTCGACCCGGCCGTGGAGGACCGTCGCCGGCACGAGGAACTCGTGCGCTCGCTGCAGGACGGTGACGACTGAGGCCCGATGGCCAGGGCGTTGACACTGTTTCCCACGCGGCGCCGCGCCGCATGGACACGCTGGCACGACACTCCTAGCGTCCGACCTGTTCCGCAACGCGAAGATCCCACATGACCGCGACCGGCTGGCACGCCCTGCTCGAGGGCCGGATGGATCCTGCCTGGGCCGAGGAGATCGACCACTTCGAGGCGCAGGTCCAACTCCGCCGCCAGGGCAAGCTCGACGAGAAGGTCTTCGCCGAAACCCGGCTGCGCCGCGGCGTGTACGGGCAGCGCTACGACAACGGCACCCGCTACGACGGCTACGCGACCCAGGAACTGCCGTTCGAGGACAAGCCGACCAAGGGTGTCGACACGGTCTGGGACGCCCCCGGCATGCAGCGCATCAAGATCCCGTACGGCGGCGTGTCGCCCGAGCAGCTCGAGGTCATGGCGGACCTGGCCGAGGAGTACTCGGACGAGATCCTGCACATCACGACGCGACAGGACGTCCAGCTGCACTACGTCCACATCGATGACACACCCGACCTGATGCGCCGGCTCGCCGCCGTCGGGATCACGACGCGGGAGGCCTGCGGCAACAGCATCCGCAACGTGACCGCCTGTCCGCTCGCCGGCGTGTGCCACACCGAAGCCTTCGACGTCTCGCCGTACGCCAAGGCCCTGATGATGTTCCTGCTCGGGCACCCCGACGTGCAGGACTTCGGGCGCAAGTTCAAGCCGGCCTTCAGCGGGTGCGAGCACGAGGCCTGCGGGCTGGTCCAGCTCCACGACGCCGGCTACGTCGCCCGGATCCAGGACGGCAAGCGCGGCTTCAAGGTCGTCGTCGGCGGCGGCCTCGGCACGGTCCCCCACCAGGCCGAGGTGCTGAGCGAGTTCACGCCCGTCGAGGAGTTCCTCGTCGAGATCCAGGCGATTGCACGGATCTTCGCCCGGCTCGGCGAGAAGAAGAACCGCAACCG
>JAWWBG010000081.1:0-10536 GCA_033721095.1 Nitriliruptorales bacterium | reverse complement strand
CTGGACCGCCAGGCACGAACCGAACGGGTCGAGCACGTGCTCGACATCGTGGGGTTGACGGCCCGGGCCGACGATCGCGCCGAGGACTACTCCGGCGGGATGAAGCGGCGACTCAACATCGGCATCGGGCTGTTGCACGAACCGCGCCTGCTGGTCCTCGACGAGCCGACCGTGGGAGTCGACCCGCAATCGCGCAACGCGATCCTCGAGTCCATCGAGCAGCTCGGCGGGGAGGGGCTCTCCGTCCTGTACACGACCCACTACATGGAGGAGGCCGAGCGGCTCTGCGATCGGATCGGCATCATCGACGAGGGCACGCTCATCGCCGAGGGCACGCGGGATGCGCTTGTCGCCGACGCCGGACAGGAAGACCTCGAGGGCGTGTTCCTGCACCTGACCGGCAAGGCCCTGCGGGACTGACGTGTTGTCGGCTGCGTGGACGATCCTCCGCAAGGACCTGCGCCAGCGCGTGCGCGACCGCTCGCTGTTCATCCTCGGGCTGGGGGTGCCCCTGGGCCTCGCAGCCGTCTTCAGCCTCGTCTTCGGCAGCGCCCTCGACGGTGACATCGACGTCGCGATCGGGATCGTTGACGAGGCGGGCAACCCGGCCACCGTCGCGTTCGCCGACGCGCTGACCATGGGCCAGGCAGGCATCGACGTGGTCGCGTTCCAAGCGCGGGACCCGGCGACTGCTGCGCTGGCCGATGGCAGCGTCGACGCCGTCCTCGTCCTGCCGCGGAGTGCGGGTGTCGACCCGACGGTGGCGCCGCATGTCCTGGGACATGCCGACCGCACCATCGCGCGGGAGATCGCCGCCGCGCTGGGACGCTCGTTCGCGGGAACGGCGGCTGCCACCGCCCACGCGCTGGGCGCGGCCAGCACGCTCGGCGACGTCGCCGTGGATCCGCTCGAGCTGGCAGCCGCCGTCGCGACATCGGCGCCTGCATGGGCCATCGAGGACACGGTGGCCGACACGCGCCAGCTGGACGCCACGACCTACATCGCGGCCGGGATGGCCGTGATGTTCCTCTTCTTCACAGTCGGCTTCGGGGTCATGGGCTGGCTCGAGGAACAGCGCGACGGCACGCTGGCCCGGCTGCAGGCGGCCCCGATCCCTCGCCGGGCCATCGCGGTGGGCAAGGGCCTGACCAGCCTCATCATCGGCCTGCTCACGATGACCGTGCTCGTCACCGCAACCCAGCTGTTGTTGGGCGCGTCGTGGGGGCCGCCGCTCGGCGTCGCCGCGCTCGTCGTCAGTGGGGTTGTCGCGGCGACCGGCATCGTGGCGGCCATCACCGCCGTGGTGACGAGGATGGAGCAGGCCGAGTCCCTCCAGGCCATCGTCGCCGTCGGGCTCGGCATGCTCGGTGGCGCGTTCTTCCCGCTGGGGGACGGCACCGGGATCCTCGGGTTCCTCAGTCGGCTCACGCCGCACTTCTGGTTCCTGGACGGCCTCGCTGCCATCCAGGGCGGCGCCGACTGGACGGCCGCGCTGCCCGCAGCCGGCGCACTCCTGGCCTTTGCCGCGGGCGCGGCGGCCGTGGCGGTGGCCCTCACCCGGAGGCAGCGCCGGTGAGCGCCGTGTCCGCCCTGGCGCGCGTCGCCCTCATCCGGTTCCTCCGGGAGCGCTCCAACCTGTTCTTCGTGTTCATCTTTCCGCTCGCGATCGTCCTGCTGGTCGGCGCGACCTTCGGCGCCGGGTTCACGCCCGAGATCGTCATCGTCGACGAAGGGGACACGGCGCTGGCCGCCGACCTGGCGGCATCGCTGAACGCGAACGAGGCCGTCGACGTGCGGACGGCAACACGCGAGGAAGCCCTCGGTCGCGTGGCAGCCGGCACGATCGCGGCAGCCGTGATCATCCCTTCGGATGCCGACGCCGCGACGGCGACCTCGCCCGTTCACCTCGATTACGTCGCCCGCGCCGGCACCGGCGGCGAGCAGGTCCGGGCGATCGTCCAGGCCGAGATCGAACGGCTGGGGCTGGCCAGCCGTGCCCTTGCCGGTCTCGTCGGGGTCGGGGTCACCGAGGAACGCGCCGCCGACGCCGTCGCCGCCACGCCCGCCGTCGCACCGGCCGACGTCACGATCGAGACGGTCGCCGGAGGGGATGGGCCCGAGTTCGCCGGCCTCGGACAATTTGACCTGGGCGCGGCCCAACAGCTCGTGCTGTTCACGTTCATCACGGCGCTGTCGGGCGCCGCTGGTCTCATCCAGATCCGCGAGTGGGGGATCGCGCGTCGCCTGCAGGCGACGCCGGTGAGCGGCGCCCACGTGATCGGCGGGCTGGCGCTGGGACGCTGGGTCCTGGCACTGTTCCAGGCGATCTACATCGTCGTGGCAACGCTGCTGGTCTTCCGCGTCAACTGGGGCTCGTTGCTGCCGACGTTGGTGCTCATCGGCCTGTTCGCCGCGGTGTCGGCGGCAGCGGGTCTCCTGCTGGGCGCCGTGTGGAGCAACCAGGCCCAGGCGAACGGGGTTGCCGTGTTCCTCGGTCTGGCCCTGGCGGCGATCGGCGGCTGCATGCTGCCGTTGGAAGTGATGCCCGACGTCGTGCGCAATGTTGCGCACGCCACGCCCCATGCCTGGGCGCTCGACGGCTTCGCCGACATCGTGCGGCGAGACGGGTCGGTGCGCGACATCCTTCCCGAGCTCGGGGTGTTGTCGGCGTTCCTGGGGGTGCTGCTGCCACTGGGTGCCTGGCGGCTCCGGGTCGTGCTCACGGGATCCTGAACATCGCGCACGCTCGATCGGGGAGCAACCTCGGTGGGGTGGCACACTTGCCGACCGCAGCAGGGATGGAGCGCGATGAGCCGCGAGGGACGGCTGTGGGGGGCCCGCTTCTCGGCTGGCCCCGCCGCCTCGGCGTGGGCGCTCGGCGTCTCGACGAGCTTCGACGTCGCCCTGGCGGCCCAGGACATCGCCGGCTCGGCCGTGCACGCCGAGGAGCTCCATCGGCTCGGGATCGTCGACGACGAGGAGCTCGAGCAGCTGCACGCGGCCCTGGCCGAAGCCCGCGTCCTGTTCGCGCAGGGGAGCTTTCCCATCGAGGACACCGACGAGGATGTCCACGGTGCCATCGAGCGCTGGTTGGTCGACCAGCTCGGGCCCCTGGGAGGCAAGCTGCGCGCCGGCCGGTCCCGCAATGACCAGATCGCCAACGACCTGCGACTCTGGCTGCGCGACGCCATCGACCTCATCGCCGACTCGATCCGCGAGCTGCAGGAGGTCATCTGCGATGTCGCGGCCGACCACGTGGACACCGTGGCACCCGGCCTGACCCACCTCCAGCGCGGCCAACCGGTCGTGCTGGCCCACCACCTGCTGGCCTGGTTCTGGATGCTCGAACGCGACCATGGGCGCTTCCTCGACGCCCGCGAGCGACTCAACGAGAGCGTCCTTGGCTCCGGCGCCATGGCCGGTGTGACCCTCGACCTCGATCCCGAGGCCTACGCCGACGGCTTGGGCTTCGATCGCGTTGCCCCCAACTCGATGGACGCGGTGTCCTCGCGCGACTTTGCGGCAGAGTTCCTCGCGGCGGCTGCCATCTGCGGGGTGACCCTGTCGCGGATCGGTGAGGAACTCGTGCTGTGGGCGTCGAGCGAGTTCGGGTTCGTCACGATCGGTGACGAGTACTCGACCGGCTCCTCGATCATGCCGCAGAAGCGCAACCCCGACATCGCCGAGCTCACGCGGGGAAAGTCCGGACGGCTCGTGGGGAACCTCGTCGGCATGCTCACGGTCCTCAAGGGCCTGCCGCTGACCTACAACCGGGATCTCCAGGAGGACAAGGAGCCGACGCTCGACAGCGCCCAGACGCTGCTGACGGTGCTCCCGGCCGTGGCCGGGATGATCGGCTCCCTGACCTTCGATACGGGACGGTTGGCCGCCGCCGCCGGGGGCGGGCACGCGCTTGCGACCGACCTTGCGGAGGAGCTCGTACGTCGCGGCGTTCCCTTCCGGGAGGCCCACGAGGTGGTCGGGCAGCTGGTGACGATGGCTGACGAACGGGGCGTCGACATTGCCGACCTGGATGGGGAGACCATCGCGCAGGCCCACGAAGCCCTGGATGCCGGCGTCGCGACGCTCCTCGACGTGGACCAGGCGATTGCCCGCCGATCGAGCTCGCTCGGAACCGCACCCGCGGCCGTGCGAGCCCAGCTGGACCGCGCCCGCACGATCCTCCAGGGCTGAGCGGGCCGAGCGAGTGCGCGCCAACGAGAACGTCGTCCGGCTCCTCAAGGAGCTCGCCACGCTCACCGAGATCGACGAGCAGTCGCGCCAGGCCTTTCGCGTCCGGGCCTACGAGAACGCCGCCCGGGCCGTGGAGACCCTCGGTCGCGACGTGAGCGCACTGTCGGCCTCGCAGCTGGCCGACATCAAGGGCATCGGCAGGTCGACGGCCGCCAAGATTCGCCAGGCGGTGGAGCAGGGCACGATCGACAAGCTCGAGGAGCTGCGTGCCAAGCACCCGGCCGGCAAGGTCGCCCTGCTCAAGGTCCCCGGCCTCGGGCCCAAGGGGGTCGCCCTGCTCGAGTCCGAGCTCGGCGTCGTCGATCTCGACGGCCTCCGCGCCGCGCTCGAGGACGGGTCGATCGCCGACCTCCCCGGCATGGGGGAGAAGACCGCCCACAACCTGCGGGAGGCCATCGACAAGCTCGGCCTGAGCTCCAAGGAGCAGCGGTTTCCGATCGCGAAGGCCCACCGTGCCGCCGAACGGCTGGTCGACGATCTGCGAGGACTCGACGTCGTCGAACGCGCCGAGTACGCCGGTTCACTGCGCCGCTTCCGCGAGACGATCGGCGACGTCGACATCCTGGTGGTCTCCACGGACGCTGCGGCCGTCATGGACGCCTTTGTCAGCTTCGATGACGTGGACAGCGTGCTCGCCAGGGGAGCGACGAAGTCCTCCGTTGTCACTCGTGACGGCCTCCAGGTCGATTTGCGGGTGGTCGCTGCTGACGAGTGGGGCTGTGCACTCGTCTACTTCACGGGCTCGAAGGCCCACAACATCCGGCTGCGCCAACGAGCCCTCGATCGGCACCTGACGCTGAACGAGTACGAGCTGGCCCCGACGGAGGGCAGCCGCCGCAAGCGCCCCATCCGGTGCAAGCGCGAGGAGGACGTCTACACGGCCCTGGACCTGCCGTGGATCGCACCCGAATTGCGGGAGGACACCGGGGAGATCGAAGCAGCCGAGGCTGGCAGGCTCCCGGACCTGCTTGCCGTCGAGGACCTCAAGGGTGATCTCCACGACCACTCGGACTGGTCCGGCGACGGGACCCAGCCCATGACCGACATGATCGAGGGCGCGCTCGCTCGCGGGCTGGAGTACCTGGCGTTCACCGATCACGCCGAGGACCTGTCGATCAACGGTGTCAGCAAGGCCGGGATGAAGCAGCAGCGAGGCGAGCTGCGGACGCTCCAGGAGCACCATCCCGACATTCGCCTGCTCCACGGCGTCGAGCTCAACATCGACGCCGATGGCTCCGTCGACTACGACCCCGGGTTCGTCCAGACGTTCGACTGGTGCGTCGCCAGCGTGCACAGCCACTTCCGGCGGCCGGTTGCCGAGCAGACCAGGCGCGTGATCGCTGCCATGCGGAATCCCGCGATCAACGTCATCGGCCACCTGACGGGTCGCAGGATCGGATCGCGCCCCGGCATCGACCTCGACATCGACGCCGTGCTCGATGCTGCTGTCGAAACGGGGACCGCACTGGAGATCAACTGCAACCTGGCGCGGTTGGACGCTCCGGTCGAGGTGATCCGGGAGGGCATGGCGCGCGGCGTCACGTTCGTGATCTCCACCGACGCCCACGCGGTCGTGGAGCTGGACAACCACCGACACGGGGTCCGCCAGGCCCGTCGGGCTGGCCTGGGACCCGACCTCGTCGCCAACACGTGGCCGGTCGATCGCTTTCTTGACTGGGCCGCTGCCGTCCGGGCCGGGAAGTGACCGACGGGCCATCGCTGCGCCATCCCGGAAGCCTCCGCCCGGTCGACCGTGCGTCGCTGTTCGCACCGGCGCCGGACGTCGCTCGGCGCCTGCTCGGATGCGTGATCACGTCGGAGCTGCCCGGAGGGCGTGTCCGGGCCCGCCTCGTGGAGACCGAGGCGTACCGCCAGGACGACGCTGCCAGCCATTCCGCCCGGGGGAGGACCCCGACCACCGAGCCCATGTTCGGACCACCCGGCCACAGCTACGTCTACTTCACGTACGGCATGCACCACTGCATGAACGTGTCGTGCGAGGCCGCGGGCGTCGGTGCGGCCGTCCTGCTCCGTGCAGCCGTGATCCTGGAGGGCATCGAGGAGGCCCGGGTCCGACGCGGCACCCGCACTGACCGCGACCTCGCCCGCGGCCCGGGTCGACTGGCCCGGGCGCTGGGGCTCGATCGGGCCTGGAGCGGATGTGACCTGCTGGATCCGGCTGGGTCCCTGCGGCTCGAGGAGGACGGCTGGCAGCCGGACCGGGGGGCGATCCGACGTGGGCCGCGAACGGGCGTTCGTCAGGCAGCAGACGTCCCCTGGCGGTTCTGGATCGCCGACGTCCCGGAGGTGTCGCCGCATCGGCGACATCCGGCTGCTGCGCGGCGGTGAGGCGCCACCCTCCGTAGACTCTCCCCACGCGATGGAGTCGGACCCAGGCGCAGCATCGTCTCGCAGGCAGGTTTCGACGACGTCGCCGTCGAACTCGTTGACGGGCAGCAGTCCGGGAGGAAACGGACCTGATGGTTGTTGGCACACGCATGCGGCGCCTCGGCGTCCTGCTGATGCTGTTCGCCCTGGCCGGGGCGGCGTTGGTCGTGTGGCCACGTCCCGCGGGCGCCCAGACCGTCGACCTCGAGCCGGAGTACACGGCCCTCTACGCCTACCCCGCTTCGGACGCCGTCCCCGACACGCTGACCGAGAGCGTGCCGCCAGTCGCCGTCTGCATCGTCATCGGTGGTTGTCCCGACGAGACCGACGAGCTCGGCCAGGGTGTCACCGACGTCGTGGGCACGGTCGACGAGGAGGCACAGCCACTGCCGTTGCAGCCAATCCCGCCGGACTCGCTCGCGGTCGCCGTCTTCTCGGGTGCGCAGCGGTACGCCTCGGCGATGAAGATCGAGACGCCCAGCGTTGCGTTCGGTGAGCAGATCGACTCCTACGTCCTGACGCTCCCCGAGGCCCAGCCGACCTATCACTACAGCTCGCCGCTGTTCCGACAGGTGATCTTCGCGATCTTCGCCCAGATCCAGAACACCGACGACTTTCCCGGCGTCTTCCAGCAGGAGCTGTCCAAGGGCCTCGCGAACGAGGACGGCCGCTTCCCGCCGGTCGACGACGAGACCCGCCTGGGGATCGAGGTCTGTCCCCTCACGAAGGCCTTCGAGGCCAGCCCGGCGCCCCAGGCGCTGCCCGACGACGAGATCCCGCGCAATGACGAGGGCGTCGTTGCGAATCCGGACGGAAGCGTGCCCGACGCGCCCTACGCGATCGACTGCCTGCGGGGCGCCAACGGTGTGTACGACGCCGAAGCCGGCACCTGGAGCTTCGACCTGACGTTTGCCGCACAGGCCTGGGCGGATGGGAGCCTTGCCAACCACGGACTCTTCTTCCAACACCAGGCGGCGGAGAACCTGGCGTTCGGCGACCCCGACCCATCCAGTTTCTTCCAGACAGTGTTGGATCCGGCCGGGATGCAGGCAACCATCGAGACCAGCGAGATCGCGGTCGCCGGCCCACCGGCGCCGCCCCCGCCGCCCCCCAGCGTCTCGACGCCCCTGTCGCCGGGTGTGGCACCACCGCCGCCGGCTGCCCCGCAACCGGCAGATCCGCAGCCCCAGCCGCCGGTGGTCCAGCAACCGGATGCAGCCCCCCCGGTCGTCGACCCCACGCCGGCCGCTGTCGAGGTCACGACCCCTGCCTGGTGGCTGGTCCTGATGGCGCTGCTGTTCGCCGCCGGCTGGTTCCTCACGCAACGTTCCCTGAATGCACAGGTGGTCGTCACAGCGACGAAGGACGGCGCGCTTGCGCAGCTCGTGTCGCGACCACCGAACCGACCCGATCGACCCACGCAGGTCTAGTGCCCCGACCGACCCTGGAGCCCCGATGCAGTCCCACCTGATTCGAGCGGTTGCTCTCGCCGGAGGCGCCGCTGTCGTCCTGGCCGCATGCGGCCTCAAGGAGGGCGTTGTCGTCCTCGCCGAGGAAGGCGGCGGGGGTGGAGGCAGCGTCGGCGGACCGGCTGACCCTGGTTCCGGGGGTGTTGCCGGTCCCGGAACGAGCAACGGCGGGTCCGGAGACGGCGTCGTCGACCCCGGCGCCGGCGACGGCGTCGTGGATCCGGGCGCCGGCGGGTCCGGCGACGGCGTCGTGGATCCGGGCGCCGGCGGTGGCGGTGACGGCGGCACCGGTGGCGGTGACGGCGGCAGCGGCCAGGTCTGGACGCTCTCGGGCAGCGACCGCACGGGCGTGACCGATGACACCATCCACGTGGCCATCCACGCTCCCGTGACGGGCGCTGCGCCACTGCCCTCCAAGAGCTTCGAGCTGGCCGGCGAGACCTACTGGCTCTGGAAGACCCAGAAGCTGGGCGAAACCGTGCTGGGCCGAACGAAGGTCGAGGTCGAGTTCGCCGACGACAAGTACGACCCGAACACGGCCCGCGGCATCTGCCGTGACCTCGCCAGCCGCAACTTCATGGTCGTCGGCGGCGGCGGCACCGACCAGATCCAGGCCTGCGGCGCCCTCGCGGGGGTCAGCGGCTTCCCGTACTTCTCGCCGGGGGTCACCGAGGCCGGCCTCGAGACGGCCAGCAACCCCTGGTACTTCGCTGGCTCGATGACCTACCGCCAGCAGGGCAAGCTGCTCGCGGCATTCGTCAAGACCGAGTTCGGCAATGCCAAGGTGGCGGCCGTCATCACCCAGACCCCGAATTTCGAGGACGCCAAGCAGGGCTGGGAGGAAGGCGTTGTCGAGCAGGGCCTCAACTACTACAAGACCGCGCGCCACACCAAGGGCGACACCTCGTGGTGGACTGCCGTCCGTGATGACTTCATCGCCAACGGGGTCGAGGTCGTCTACGTGTTGTCCTCCCCGGTCGACTACATCGGCTTTGCCCAGAAGTACGCCGAGGAGACGGCGGACACGCCCCAATACGTGGGTGTCGGCATCAGCATGGGTCTCAACGCCGTCCTCGGCTCCGGGTGCCCCCAGGTGGACGGCGGGCTGTTCTTCTCGCCGTTCCCGGCACTCGACAAGATCGACGAGCTGGACCCGGACTTCAACAAGGCGGCCGCGGAGTTCGGCAAGCCCAACGACGACATCGCGCTGGCCCTGTGGAGCCTGGCGAAGATCCAGGATCGCGTCTTCGAGGCCTACGAAGCCGCCTACAACTCGACCGACCTCACGCGTGAGGACCTGCGGGCGCTGATGGAAACCTTGACGGTCCAGACGAACGTGTTCCCGGACATCAACTGGACGCAGGCGAACCACTTCGGTGGGAGCGGCGTGCACGTCCTCCGGGCCAACTGTGACGAAGGCGTCGAGCAGTACCAGACGTACAAGTCCTACAACTTCCGCTCGACCTTCTAGGGTTCGCTCCCGTGGAGGCCTCGACCAAGCGACTGCTGACCCGTGCCGCTCTCGTGGTGGGCGTCCTCGGGCTGATCGCCATCCAGGTGTTCGCCGAGGGCGTGAGCCTCCTGGCGGCCTTCGCCAACAGCCTGCAATCCGGCGCGATCTACGCGCTCGTCGGTCTCGGCCTCGTGCTGGTGTACCGAGCCACGGGAGTTCTCAACTTCGCCCAGGGCGAGTTGGGGACGATCCCTGCCTTCATCGTGCTGATGATCCTGCTCGCCCGCGGCCACACGCGCACGCTGCCGGGTCTCGAGAGCGCCGGTCTGCTCGAGAAGGAACTGGATCCCGCCCTGATCAGCGGCCTCGAGCTGTTCGGCTGGACCATCGTGGCGATCCTCGTCGGTGCGCTGCTCGCCGTTGGCGTCTACTGGGTGGTCATCAAGCGCCTCCAGGACGCATCACCGGTGATCTCGCTGGTGGCGACGGCGGGCGTGGCGCTGCTGTTCACGCAGGCCGAGATCCTCTTCTTCGAGGCGCGCATCCGCAAGTTCCCGCGCTTCATCGACAACGCGCCGTGCCTGTCCGGCGGCGAGGGCGACGTCTGTGAAACGCCGTTGACGTTCTTCGGCACCACGACCATCCAGTGGCACACGCTGGTCATCGTCCTGGTGCTCGCCATCGCTGCGGTGCTCCTGGCGCTGTTCTTCCGGACGCCAGCCGGTGTGGCCCTGTTGGCGACGGCGCAGGAGCCCTTCGCAGCCTCGCTGCACGGCATCTCCGTCCAGGCGATGGCCATGACCGCCTGGGCCGCTGCCGGCGCCCTGGCAGCCGTGGCCGGTGTCCTCGCCGCGGGCGCCGGAGAAGCCCTGTCACCGGGGCTCATGACGAGCACGTTCCTGATCCCGGCGTTCACGGGGGCCGTGCTCGGGGGACTGGATTCGATGCCCGGCGCCGTCGTCGGCGGTCTGG
>JAWWBG010000080.1:0-10648 GCA_033721095.1 Nitriliruptorales bacterium | reverse complement strand
GTGAGGTCGACGAAGAGCTCGTGCTCCGCTGCGTTCGCGAGCCGTGATCGACTGCCGCTGGGCCCGGACCCGCAACGGCGCGCGTCCGGGCATCCGCGGCCGCCCGTGGTGACGGTTCCGTTCGGTGGACCAGATGGGATTTGAACCCACGACCCCTTCCATGCCATGGAAGTGCGCTGCCGGGCTGCGCTACTGGCCCAAGTGACGCGACCGGCCGGGCCGCGTGAGGGCGGAAGGATACCCAGCACCGACCAGTAGCCTCCCGGGCTCCCGCCGAGCCACCCGCCATGCCTGACGCCCCCACGCCGACGCCACCTGATGGCGACCGCTACGACCCGCACGTGATCGAGCCTCCGATCGCGCAGCGCTGGTATGACGAGCGCACCTACACCCTCGATCCCGCGCAGTCCGGGGAGCGCTACTACGCGCTGACCATGTTTCCGTACCCGTCGGGCGACCTGCACATGGGGCATGGCGAGATCTTCACGATCCACGACGCCCTCGTCCGGCACCTGCGGATGAACGGCAAGGCGGTCCTCAACCCGATCGGCTGGGACGCGTTCGGCCTGCCGGCCGAGAACGCCGCTCGCCAGCGCGCCGCCGACCCGCGCGAGTGGACCTACGCCAACATCGAGGAACAGCGGTCCTCGATCGTCCGGCTGGGCTACAGCTTCGACTGGTCCACCCGGCTGCACACCTGCGATCCGGAGTACTACCGCTGGACGCAGTGGATCTTCCTCGAGCTGTTCCGGGCCGGCCTGGCCCACCGCCGTGAGGCAAACGTCAACTGGTGCCCCGGCTGCGAAACCGTGCTCGCCAACGAGCAGGTGATCGACGGTCGCTGCGAGCGTTCCGACGACGTGGTGGTCCGCAAGCCACTGACGCAGTGGTTCCTCGAGATCACCCGGTACGCCCAGCAGCTCCTCGACGACCTCGACACCATCGACTGGCCCGAGCGCGTCAAGACGATGCAGCGCAACTGGATCGGTCGGTCCGAGGGCGCCGAGATCACGTTCGCGACCGCCGACGGCAACGACGAGGTCGTCGTCTACACGACCCGTCCGGACACGATCTTCGGGGCCACCTACTTCGTGTTCGCGCCCGAACATCCGCTGGTCCTCGAGCGCATGTCCGACGACCCGAACTACCAGGCGTTCCTCGACGAGGTCGCCACCAAGTCCGAGATCGAACGCCTGTCGACGATGGAGGGCGGGAAGGGCAAGCGCGGCCATCGGCTGTCGTTCGAGATGACCAACCCGTTCACGGGCAAGGACATCCCGGCCTACGCCGCCGACTACGTGCTGATGGACTACGGGACGGGCGCCATCATGGCCGTGCCCGTCGGGGACGAACGCGACTTCGACTTCGCGAAGCAGGAGGGCCTGCCCATCGACGTCATCATCCGCCCGACGGACGGTGACGGCGGCGAGCCGCTGGACGAGCTCGACCCGGACACGATGGAGAAGGGCTACGTCGGCCCCGGCGTCATGGTCAACTCCGGCGAGTACGACGGCATGACGTGGCAGGACGCCAAGGCCGCCATCATTCGTGACGTCGAGGCCAAGGGCTGGGGGACCGCCAAGGTCAACTTCCGCCTCCGTGACTGGCTGATCAGCCGCCAGCGCTCGTGGGGCGCGCCGATCCCGATCATCCACTGTGGGGACTGCGGTGAGGTCGCCGTCCGCGACGAGGACCTCCCGGTCGAGCTCCCCGACGACCTCGACTGGACCGTCGCGGGCTCGCCGTTGGCGGCCCACCCGACGTGGGCGCAGGTCACGTGCCCGGACTGCGGCAGGGCCGCTCGCCGCGACACCGACACGATGGACACCTTCGTCGACTCGGCCTGGTACTTCCTCCGCTACCTGTCACCGACCGATGATTCCAGGCCGTGGCCGGTCGACACGGCCAACGACTGGCTGCCGGTCGACCAGTACACCGGCGGCGTGGAGCACGCGATCCTCCACCTGCTCTATGCCCGGTTCTTCGTGAAGGCGCTGCGCGACCGGGGCCACCTGGCCGTCGACGAGCCGTTCCGCGCGCTCCTCAACCAGGGCCAGGTCATCCTCGACGGCGCGGCGATGTCGAAGTCCAAGGGGAACCTGGTGGTGCCGGCCGAGGTCTACGAGGAGTTCGGCGCCGACACCCTGCGCGGCACGATGCTGTTCGCCTCGCCGCCCGAGGACGACATCGACTGGGCGGACGTGTCGCCCGCCGGGATGCACAAGTGGCTCGGCCGCGTCTGGCGGCTCGCGCTCGGGGCGGCTTCGGAGACGCCGGACGCCGACGCCAGCGACTCGCTTCGCCGCGCGACGCACGTCGCGATCGACGGTGTCAGCCGCGACTTCGAGGCCCGCAAGTACAACACCGTCATCGCCAAGTTGATGACGCTCACCAACGAGCTCCAGGACGCGGACCGGGTCGGCGCGACGGCTGCTGCCCGTGACGAGGCCGTGCGTGCGCTGCTGCTCATGCTGGCCCCGATCTGCCCGTTCATCACCGAGGAGCTGTGGATCCGACTGGGGCATGAAGGCTCGGTTCACGAGCAGGCGTGGCCGAGGGCTGATGCCGCGTTGCTGGTGACCGACGAGATCACCGTGCCCGTCCAGGTCAACGGAAAGGTGCGGGGCCAGATCGTCGTGCCCGCCGACGTCGACGAGGATGCTGCCGTGGCCGCGGCAACGGCGGACGAGGGCGTCCTTCGCCATCTCGACGGCAAGCAGGTTGTCAAGACGATCTGGGTCCCGGGGCGGATGCTCAACCTCGTCGTGAAGTGACCATTCCGCGCATCCAGGCGAACGGCCTGTCGTTCGCGTACCTGTCCTGGGGCCCGGCGGATGGTCCGCTCGCTCTCCTCCTGCACGGGTTTCCGGACTCGGCCCACACGTGGCGACACCTCGCGCCCGAGCTGGCCGCCGATGGGTGGCGTGTCGTGGCGCCCTGGCTGCGCGGCTACGCGCCGACCGAGGTTCCCCCCGGTCGCATCTGGCATCTGCCCGAGCTCGCGGCCGACGTGAACGCCCTCCACGAGGCATTGGCCGGCGGCGAGGACGCCGTGCTGGTCGGCCACGACTGGGGCGCCATCCTTGGGTACCGGGCGCTGGCTGCCGAACCAGCTCGGTGGCGCCGCATGGTCGGGCTGGCCGTCCCACCGGAGCCGGTCGCGATCTTCCTGGCCGCCACGGGCTACGTGCGCCGATCGCGATACATCCTGTCCATGCAGCTCCCCGGCGCCTCCCGACTGTTCACACGTCGTGGCGGGCGGTTCGTGCGCCGGCTGTGGCGGGACTGGTCACCCGGGTACGAGGCAACCAACGAGGACCTCGACCCGGTCCTGGCCGCGACGTCGACGGAGGACGGCGCGCGCGCCATGCTCGCCTACTACCGAGGCCTGTTCCGGGCCATCGTGCTCGGCACCGCCTACCGGCCACGAGCGCCGATGCCGACGCATCCCATCCTGTACCTGCATGGTGCCGAGGACGGATGCGTGGGTCCCATGGATCGTGATCGACTGGTTCGCCGCCTGCCGGAGGGTTCGGAGGCCGAGCAGCTGGCCGGTGTGGGTCACTTCCTGCACCTCGAGGACCCGACGGCAGTGAACGGCCGCATCCGAGCCTTCGTCGCATCCTGACATCGACGTCAGGGTTAGCCTCCGCGGCCATGCCCCCGACCGTGTCCCGCCGCCGCCTCTTGCAGGGCGTCGGGGCCGCTGCGGTCCTCGCGCAGGCGCCGGCAGTCGTCCGGGGCACCCGCGGACTCCTCGCACAGGCGGCCGACGCCGACGCCGGGACCGGCTATTCGCTCGGGATCGCGTCGTTCGACCCCACGCCGGACAGCGTGCTGCTCTGGGCCAAGCCCGACGAGTGCATCCATCCGGTCCGTTGGCGTGTCGCACTCGCGGAACATCCCGACGACCACCCGACCTCGCTGGCGGGCATGCAGATCGTGGCGGACGGCCTTGCCGAGGACAACGGCGACAACACGGTCCTGGCCGACGTCACGGACCTCGACCCGGGACGGCACTACTGGTACCAGTTCGAGACCGCCCTGGGCGCGGTGTCCTCCATCGGTCGGACCAGGACGGCACCCCTCGATGCGTCGGCAGGCGTCCGCCTGGCGCTGGCCTCCTGTCATGACTGGCAGCAGGGCTGGTACACGCTGTGGCGCGACATCGCCGAACACGATCTCGACGCGGTCCTGTTCGTCGGCGACTACATCTACGAGTACGAGTCCTACCTCCCCACCGACACACGCACGTGGCCACGCATCCACACCGACGGGGACGGCAACCCGGTCGGCGAGACCTACACCCTCGAGGACTATCGGTCCCGATACCGGCTGTACCGGTCCGATCCCGACCTGCGGCTCGCGCACCGGCGCCACCCGTTCATCGTCGTGTGGGACGACCACGAGGTCGCCGGGGATCGCTGGGACACCGGAGCGGTCAACCACGGCGACAACGAGGACCCGAACGATCCGCCGTGGGACGTTCGCGAGGCGGCCGGGATCACCGCCTACTTCGAGTACCTCCCCGCCCGAGGAGCGGGACCGCGGTTCACGAAGCGTGAGGGCATCCAGCGGACGCTGTCGTACGGCGATCTCGCCGACCTGATCCTCCTCGACGCCCGCACCTTCCGGTCCGAGGGCGTCGGCGGCACCAACCGCAACTTCAACCCCCTGTCGAACATCGACGAGCCGGGGATCTCCGACCCCGACCGGACCCTGCTCGGCCACGACCAGAAGGCGTGGTTCAAGCAGGCGCTGCGCGCTGCCGGGGGCAAGTGGAAGCTGGTCGGCAACCCGCTCATGATCACGCCTCTGAACCTGGCGTCGATGCCAGACCTGCTCGGAGGTGTGGTTGCCGACATCAGCCAGACCCCACCGTTCGACAATCTCCCGGTCACATGGCACGACGACGGTGTCCCCGTCAACACCGACCAGTGGGACGGCTACCAGCCCGAGCGCCGCGAGATCATGGGCTTTCTTCGGGGCGACGAGGGCGGTGGTCGGGTCGACGACACCGTGTTCCTGTCGGGCGACATCCACACCGCCTGGTCGTCCGAGGCCCATGTCGAGCAGGGGGACGCTCCGGTGGGCACGCCCGTCGCGGTCGAGTTCGTCTGTCCCGGCATCAGCAGCGAGAACTTCAACGAGCGCATCGGGATGATCGCCTTCGGGACCCCGATGCCCAACGGCGCCACCAACACGATCTCGCCCGGCGCGATGGTCCTCAACCGGCACGTCCGCCACGTCGACTTCGACTCGAACGGGTGGGTGCTGGTCGACGTGACCGATGAGCGAGTCCAGGCCACGCACCGGATCCTGGTGAACCCAACCGGAACCGACCCGAGCGTGAACCCCATCGAGAACCGCAACGCGCAGGCCGCGGACGCCGTCGGCGGGGCGTGGCAGGTGGCCCGCGGCGACACCCGCCTCACGCCGGTGATCGTCTGACCCCACCTCCGGTCCTCGCGTGACCGGACGGATCTGGCTCGTAGCCTGAGCGATCGGACGTGCGGAGGCACCGCCGTCCCGCGGCAGCGAGGCACCATGGGCGTGGCGGTGGTCACCGACTCGACGTGCGACCTCTCGCTCGCCGTCGCCGAGGAGCACGGCCTCCGCGTCGTGCCCCTGAGCGTGGCGTTCGGGCGCGAGACGTTCATGTCGCGGATCACGATCACCGTCGAGGAGTTCTACGAGCGCCTCGCGGAGGCCGACGTCCTGCCGACGACGTCACAGCCGAGCCCGGCATGGTTCGAGGAGGCCTACGCCGACTGCGCCGACGCGGGGCTCGACGGCGTGGTGTCCGTCCACATCTCGTCGGCGCTGTCCGGCACGGTCAGCGTCGGACGCAAGAAGGCCGAGGAAGCACCCCTGCCCGTTCGGGTGGTCGACTCGAAGCAGGTGGGCGGTGGCGTCGCGATGGCGGCGTTGGCCGCCCAGCGCGCAGCAGACCGTGGTGCCGGACTCGACGAGGTCGCCGACGTCGCCGAGCGCGTCTCGGCTGCCGTCACGTCCTTCGTCGTCGTTGACACGCTCGAGTACCTCAAGAAGGGTGGGCGCCTGTCCTCGAGCAGCGCCGTCGTCGGAGGCATGCTGCGGGTCAAGCCGATCCTCCATGTCGACCAGGGGCGGGTCGAGCTGCTCGAGAAGACGCGCACGTGGTCGCGGGCGCTGCCGCGGCTCATGGAGCTGGTCGTCGACGCGCTCGACGGCGAGCCCGCCGACGTCATCGTCACGCATGCCTTCGCGCCCGATCACGCCCGTGAGCTGTGGCAGGCCCTCGACGACACGATCGAGGTTCGTGCCGGCCTCGAAACGATCATCGGCCCGATCGTCGGGGCTCACACCGGTCCCGGTGCGGTTGGTGTCGCCGTGCTGCCGGCGTCCGTGGCTCCCTGACGCTCGTCCACAGGCCCCCGAGACCCGGTGACCGCCTGCGTGCCTGCCTGACCACCATGCGCCCGTGGAACCGACCTGGCTCGAACGGCTGCGCCGCGCCGGCAGGTGGCTGGACGCCAGCCCGGCCGAGGTTGCGGCACTCCTGATCCTGATCGCCGGTGCGCTCGGCGTCGGGCTGTACCTCGCGCGCGGGGATCCCTCCTCGCTCGTGTCCCTGGCGCCCACCGCGAGCAGCCCGGAGATCGTGCCCACGCGTGCACCGAGCCGGCTCGTGGTGCACGTCACCGGTGCTGTTCGGCATCCGGGTGTGGTGGAGCTGACGGAAGGGGCCCGCGTGTCCGACGCGATCGCCGCTGCCGGCGGCGCCACGTTGGCGGCCGCGCTCGGTGACGTGAACCTCGCGCGGCTGGTCGCCGACGGCGAACAGCTCCGGGTCCCGTACATGGGCGAGGAGCCGACCGAGGCTGGCGGCGGCGACAACACCCCGGCGTCGGCATGGACCAGCGACGGCCTGCTCGACCTGAATCGTGCCAGCGCGTCCGATCTCGAGGAGCTCCCCGGCATCGGACCGGTCCTGGCGGCGCGCATCATCGCGTGGCGTGACCAGCAGGGCCGGTTCGAGGACGTGGGGCAGCTGCGCGAGATCTCGGGGATCGGCGAGAAGACCTTCCAGAGCCTCGCGCCGTTGGTCACCGTGTGAATGCGGCGCCCACGCCCATGGTGGCCTGGGCGCTCGCGGCCATCGCTGGTGGGTGGATCGCGTGGTCCTTCAAGGCACCGGGGCCCGTGCTGGCCGGAGTCGGCCTCCTCGCTGCCGTCCTCGCCCTGCGGACGCGCCATCGACCGATCCGGTTGGTCGCGGCAGCCGGCGTCGTCCTGGCCGGTTCGATGCTGCTCACGGGGCTGCACCTTCGTGCCCTCGAGCGTGGTCCCCTGCTCGACCTTGCTCGGCACGGCGGCAGCAGCGAGCTCGTGGGCCTGGTCGTGACCGACCCGCGGCCGACGGACTCGGGTTGGTGGACGTTCATCCGCGTTGCGCGCGTCGGCGACCGGGCGGACCGACAGCGAGCCTTCTGGCGCGGGTCCGGGGACGGGCCCGAGCTCGGAGCCACGGTGCGGCTGATGTCCTCGGCACGACCACTCGGGAACGAGGATTTCGACGACTGGCTGCGATCGCGACACGTGGCAGCCACCCTCGATCCCAGCACCTGGGAGCAGGTCCACCCGCCGGGGTGGTTCCACGCATCGACCAACTGGGTCCGTCAGCAGGTGCGCGATCGGGCCAGCGGCGGACTCGGCGGGGCAGCGGCCGGGCTCGCCGTCGGGCTCGTGACGGGCGACACGTCGCTGTTGCCCGACGCGGATGTCGAACGGATGCAGGCGACCGGCCTGTCGCACCTGACCGCCGTCAGCGGCTCGAACGTCGCGATCGTCCTCGCCGGCGCCCTGGTCGTCGTGCGGGCGCTCGGGCTCCGTGGACGCGTCCGTCGGCTGGTCATCGTGGTCGTCCTCGCCTGGTTCGCGGTCCTGACTCGCCTCGAGCCGAGCGTCCTGCGGGCCAGTGCCATGGCCGGAGTCGTCCTGCTGGCCCAGGCTCGCGGCCACCAGGCCGAACCGGTGCACGCCCTGTCGGCGGCCACGTTGCTGCTGGTGCTGGTGGACCCGTTCCTCGCGCGATCGCTGGGGCTGTTGCTGTCGGTCAGTGCCACGGCAGGCCTGCTCATCGTGGCGCCATTGGTTGGGCGGCGGCTCACCGGGCTCCCGGGCCCCGTCCGAGTGCTCGTCGCGACCTCCATCGGCGCCCAGGTCGCCGTCGCTCCCGTGTTGCTCGCGACGACGGACGAGGTGCCGGTCGTGACGGTGGTGGCAAACGTCATCGCCGTGCCAGCAGCTGCCGTGGCGTCGACCCTGGCGCTGTTCGGGGCCACGGTCGGTCTCGTGCTGGCGCCGGTCGGCGTGGCGTGTTTCTGGCTGTCAGCGGCGCCGCTGGAGGTCATCCTCTGGGCCGCACGGGTCCTGGTCGGTCGTGGTCCGACGCTCGCGGCCGGGCTGCCGGCACTCGTGGCGGCCGCACTCACGGGGTGGCTGCTGTCGCGACCGCGTTCCGTGGCGGCGCGTCGGTGGGCGCGGCTGGCCGCTGCCCTCGCACTGGTGGTCGGGGTTCCGGTGGGCCTCGGGACGTCACCGTCGGTGCGCTGGTTGACGGTCACGGCGATCGACGTCGGGCAGGGTGACGCGATCCTGGTCGAGGCGCCGGGCGTGTCGATCCTGGTCGACGGCGGCGCCAACGACGCGGCTGCGGCCTGGCTGGCAGCGAACGGCCGAGATCGGCTGGACCTGGTGGTTGTTTCGCATCCCGACTTCGACCATGTTGGTGGACTGCCTGCGGTCGTCGCCGCAACCGAGGTCGGCAGCATCTGGTGGCGCCCGCTCCCCGACATGAATGGCGCTGCCGACGAGCTGGCAGCCATCGCTGCTGCTCGGGGCATCGTCATGCACCAGCCGCAGGCCGGCGATCGCGTACGGGTCCGCGGGCTCACGATCGAGGTGCTCGGCCCGCCCCAGGACCGGCCCTATCGATGGGCGGATGCCGAGACCAACGAGATGTCGATCGTCCTGCGTGCTGGCTGGCAGGGCCGCCACGTCCTGCTCACCGGGGACGTGGAGGAAGCGGCCCAGGCGGACTTGTTGCAGGAACCCGGGCGGTTGGCTGCTGACGTCCTCAAGGTGCCCCATCACGGAGCGGGTACGTCCACGCGGGCGTTCCTCGAGGCGGCGGCGGCCCCCGTCGCGATCATCCCGGTTGGTCGGGACAACAGCTACGGCCACCCGCACCCGGACGTCCTTGCCGTCCTGGCGGCGTCCGGCTCGAGGGTCCGGCGGACCGACCTGGAGGGAACCGTTCGGGTCGAGTTGCCACCGCGCGGCCACGCCACCGCCACCGACGTCGCCGCACCGAGCTGGTCGCTGGTGCGGTCGCGGGGCTTCGTAGAATCCCCGCGTGTCCATCCTGCTTGCCGTCGCCGACGATGCGCTGCTCGTCGACCGCGAACTGGAAGCGATCCGCGACCAGTGGATCCAGGACGAAGGTGCAACCCTCGTGCAGGTCCACGAGGCAGGCGAGCTCGAGCACCTCCCCGAGCTGCGCACCCTGTCCCTGTTCGGCGATTCCACCGCGCACGTAATTCGCGGTGCCGAACGGTTGCGTGCAGCCGTCAAGCGCGAGCTGATCGCCTACCTCGAGGACCCCGCCGACGACGTCCCGCTGGCCATCGGCGCCGTCGTTGCGAGCGGGCGTGCCCCGGCCGATCTCCGGAAGGCGGTCGACCCCGTCGGCGAGGTGCGCGAGTTGCGTGCGCCCGCCGACTGGGACGAGCAGGGCTGGACACGGGTCATCACCGGTGAGTTCGAGCGTCATGGCCGAGCAGCCGACCGGACCGCCGTGGCAGCGATCCGCGCACGAGCCGGCTCCTCGACCGCCACCGTGGCGGCACACGTCGCCCAGGTCGTCGCGGCCACGAGGGGCGACGACCGCATCAGCGCAGACGATGTCGACCGCGTGGTTGCGGGAACGGGCGAGCGGACGCCCTCGGCCGTCGTCGGTGCCTTCGAGCAGCGGGACACGGGTGGCGTGCTCACGGCGGCGCGCGGAGCGCTGGAGGCCGGGACACCTCCGACATGGATCGCAAACGCGGTCATCCGCCGGGTCTCCGACCTCCTGGAGGTCCGCGGTGGCGGCCGACCGCCGGGCATGCGCGACGGTCAGGCCAATCGCCTCACCGGGATCGCGCGGCGCCAGTTCGAGCCCGGTGAGCTGGCATGGATCCATGATCGGCTCGCCCGTCTCGACCTGGACCTTCGCGGCAGCGATCTCCCCGACGACGTCCTGCTCGAGGCGGCCCTCGTCGAGATCACGACCCGGCGCCGCCTCGGCGCCCCGTGGAACCCGGCTGCCTGAGCCTCGCCGGCTCCCCGTGCGAGCGGCCCCGGTGACCTGCCCCCGGGTGGCCTCAGCCCATCAGCCCATCAGCGCGTCGCGGACGGCCCGGACTGCGACCGCCACGGCGTCCAGCCGGGTCGGCCGCGTGCGGTCCACGGCCGCGACCAGTTCGGTCGCCGCGCGGACGCGAGCCTGCCGCTCGCCCAGGAACGCCTCCACGGCGGCCGGCCCGTCCCCACGGGCGAGGACGCTCGCGGCCGCGAGCCAGCGGACCTCGTCGATGTCGGTCCGAACTCCCCACGCCTGCAG
>JAWWBG010000079.1:0-10676 GCA_033721095.1 Nitriliruptorales bacterium | reverse complement strand
GCCGCCCTGGCCGTCCTCGACCCGGACCTGCTCGTCACGACGGCCGACCTGGCGTCGCCCGGACGCTGGGAGCGGCTCGTCCTCGAACCGGCCGAGCACGCGGATGACGTCGCGGATGCCTGCCGGATTCGCGGCGCGACCCGCGATGAGCCCGTCGGTGATCGCAACCGTGACCGGGTCGTCGTGATGACGTCGGGCACCACCGGCACACCGAAGGGCGCCGTGTTCACGGATCGGCAGCTCGATGTCATCCGGCGCACGGACGTCGGCGACGCGTGGGGAGGCGCCGGTGCCACGCTCATGGCCACCGAGCTGGTCCACATCGGTGCGATGACCAAGCTCGCCGGGGCCCTCCAGGCTGGCGCGACCACGCACCTGCTGCGGAACTGGACAGCCGGCAACGCACTCGACCTGGTCGAACGTGAGCGCATGGCCGTTGTCGGCGGCATCTCGGCGCAGGTCGCCCTGCTCGTGCGACACCCGTCGGTCGCCGATCGCGACTTCGGGGCGGTTCAGCTGGTGGTCGCGGGCGGAGGGCCGTCGGATCCGCAGCTCATCCGGGACGCGACCCGGACGTTCGGGGCGCCCTACGCCGTCCGCTACTCGGCGACCGAGTCCGGCGGGCTCGGGTGTGCGATCACGTTCGACGGCTCCGAATCCGACGAGCAGCTCGCGTCCGTGGGGCGACCCCGCGACGGGTTTGAGGTCCGGATCGGCGACGACCCGGCCGCCCCGCTCCCGGCCGGCGAGGACGGTCGGGTTTGGCTGCGGTCGCCCTCACGGCTGAGTCGGTGGTGGGGCAACCCGGACGCCACCGCCGAGACGCTCCGCGGCGAGTGGCTCGCGATGGGCGACATCGGTCGCCTCGACGAGTCGGGACATCTGACACTGGTCGGCCGCGTCGACGATGGTTGGGTGCGTGGTGGCTACAACGTCCACCCCCACCCGATCGAGCAGGCCCTGCGCACCCACTCCGGCGTCAGCGACGTCGCGGTCGTGGCTCGCCCGGATCCGGTCATGGGGCAGGTCGGCGTCGCCGTGGTCGTCCCCGCCGTCGGCCACGCCGACGTCGGACCTGCCCTGCTCGATCACGCCCGGGCGCGGCTCGCCAAGCACGAGGTGCCGGTCGAGGTCGTCGAGGTCGACGCGCTCCCCATGACCTCGATCCACAAGGTCGACCGACGTGCGCTCCGAGCGCTCGTCAGCGACTGAGTCAGCCCGGGCGCGACCTCAGCGGTCCGACCGCGGCCCCACGACCAACCAGGGCTGCATGACCCCCTTGCCCTTGATATCGATCGGTTGGCAGGCGGCCACGAGCGGCGGACGAAGTGTCCGACGCGTCTTTGACACGTCCGGCTCACCTGACGTAGCATGGTCGCAGTTTCGACCGCATGTTCGCAGTTGCGAACAATCCTCAGACCGCCGAGGTGACCACCCGTGAAGCTTGACCTGTTCTACGAGATCGACGTTCCTCGCCCCTGGCCCGGCGAGCACCCGTACGGCCAGCGCAAGGCCGAACAGCTGGCCTACGAGGAGGCCTTCGAGCAGGTGAAGCTCGGGGACCAGCTCGGCTTCAACACGGTCTGGTGCGTCGAGCACCACTTCCGCGAGGGCCGCTCCCACATGCCGACGCCCGAGGCCGTCCTGGGCGCGTTCAGCCAGATCACCGAGAACATCAAGCTCGGCTTCGGCGTGACACTGGCGCCGTTCGGGTTCACCCATCCGGCCCGGATCGCCGAGAAGGTCGCGACCGTCGACGTGCTCTCGAAGGGCCGCGTCGAGTGGGGGCTCGGACGCTCCACCCCCATGGAGCAGCTCGCGTTCGGTGTCGAGGGCGACACCAAGGCGCAGCTGCGCGAGGCCGCCCGCATCGTCGCCCAGATGTGGCGCGACGAGTACTTCGAGTACGAGTCCGACAGCTTCTCGATGCCCCGGCGGATGGTGACACCCAAGCCCTACCAGGACCCATCACCCCAGGGCTGGATCGCCGCGACCTCGCTGGAGTCCTCGATCATCGCCGGCGACCACGGCATGGGACTGCTCTCGTTCGCGATCATGCAACCGATCAAGCAGATGGCCAACCTCATCTACAACTACAAGCAGGCGGCGGCCAGGGCGACCGATCAGCTCCTCGACGTCGTCAACAACCGGGCGGCCTGTTACACGCTCGTCCACTGCGTCGAGGACGAGTCCGAGCTCGAGGCCAACCGCGCCTGGGAGTCGGTGTGGTGGTGGTACAAGAACATCGCCGAGTTCACCCTCGAGTGGGAGCTCGCGCACATGCCCCAGGAGAAGCAGGACTCGCTGTTCCCGCTCCTCAAGCGGTTCGCCGACGGTGACCTCGACCCGAAGATCTTCAACGACTACGACATGATCATGCTGGGCACGCCCGACCAGATCCTGCCGAAGATGAAGAAGTACGCCGACTGCGGGGTCGACCAGCTCCTCTGTTACAAGCAGTTCGGCTTCCTGCCCCACGAATCGGTCATGAAGTCCATGGAGCTCCTCCACAAGCACGTCATGCCCGAGATCGACGACTACCAGCCCGATCCCGAGAGCAACGAGATCATGCAGGCAGTCAAGGCCGAGTACGAGGCCGAGCACGCCGACGCCTGATCGACCGGGAGGCACCGCGATGAGCTCGCTGCCCGGGAAGGACGACGGGGTCGCCCAGGAGCGCACCCTCGACACGTCCGAGGTGCCCGACTACGCCGGCCTGCTGCGCCTCGACGGCCGTGGTGTCGTCGTCGCGGGCGCCGGGCAGGGCATCGGCCGCCAGGTCACGCACGCGCTGGCGCAGAACGGTGCGCGGGTGCTGTGCCTCGACTACGACAAGGCCGCCGCAGATCACGTCGCCGGTGAGGTCGAGGGCGTCGCGGCCACCGCCGACGTCCGAGAACGCGCCGACATCGAGGCCGCGTTGAACCTCGCTGCCTCCGAGTTCGGGAGGATCGACGCGATCGTCGACATCGTCGGCATGGCCAAGTACGTGCCGCTGCTGGACACCTCCGACGAGGACTGGGACTGGACCTTCGGCATGGTCCTGCGCCACGCCTTCCTGCTGGCACAGGTCGGTGGCGAGCTGATGAAGGCACAGGACCGTCGCGCCGACAACGGCCAGCGCGGATCCATGGCCTACGTGGCCTCGGCGTCGGGCGTCACGAGCGCACCGTTCCATGCGGCCTACGGGGCCGCCAAGGCCGGGCTGATGAACCTCGTCCGCACGATCGGCGTGGAGTACGGGCCGATGGGCATCCGCACCAACGCCGTTGCCCCCGGCGTCGTCTGGACCCCCCGGATCGGCGCGATGATCGGCGAGGAGGGCCGCGAGCGCAACGCCGCGAACGCGCCGCTGCGCCGGGTTGCGGAAACGAGGGACATCGCGGCCGCGCTGCTGTTCCTCGTCTCCGACCTGTCGGCGTACGTCAACGGGCAGGTGCTGGCCGTCGACGGCGGTACCGGCGCCAAGTTCCCGTACCCGTTGGGCGAGTGACCGGCTCGTGAGCTCGGAATCCGCGCCGCACCTGCTCGTCCCCGAGGGTGACGCGCGCCGCGGCACCCGGCCCGAAGGCCCCGAACCGTTCCTGCGGGGCGTGGCCTGGCCCGGAACGTCCAATGTCCCGTATCCGCGCGTCAACCCCATCGACCGGATGCGCGTGCCCGGTGACACCTGGCAGATGGCCTCGATCCCCGTGGGCGTCCGGCTCGAGCTGGCCGGCGATGCCGACGAGGTCGAGATCGTCTACCGCACCACCACCGACCAGACCGGCTATCGCGGTGACGGCGCCGGCGTGACCTTCGCCGCGTGGACGAGCGACGGGCTGGTGGCCGAGGAACCAGCGGTCCTCGGCGAGGGGAAGGTGCGCCTGCCGCTGGCGGACGCCGAGCGGACGATCGTGTACCTGCCCGAGGGCATGCGACCCTGGATCCTCGAGGTGTCGGGTGTCGGCGGCACCATCCAGCCAGCGGCGAAGCAGCCACGCTGGATCGTGTACGGCGACAGTGTGGCCGAGGGCTGGATCGCCTCCTCACCAGCGGGTGCCTGGCCGGCCATCGCCGGTCGTCAGCGGGGCCTGGATCATGTCAACCTCGGGTATGCGGGGGCGGCGCGCGGCGAGACCGCCAGCGCCGAGCAGGTCGCCAAGCTCGACGCTGACCTCATCACCGTCAGCCACGGCACCAACTGCTGGACGCGCACCCCGCACTCGGTGGCGCAGATGGCCGCGAACACGGCGGCCTTCCTCGACATCCTCCGTCAGGACCAGCCCACGACGCCGATCCAGGTCGTCACGCCCGTGATCCGTCCCGATGCCGAGGAAACGCCGAATCGGCTCGGTGCGACCCTCGCCATGCTGCGGCAGGCCATGGGAAGCGTCGCCCGCAACCGCATGGCCGAGGACGACCGCATGAGCCTCGTGAACGGCGAGGACCTCATCGACGAAGGCCAGCTGGGCGACGGCATCCATCCGGACGACGCCGGTCACCGCGCCATGGCCGACGCCATCGGCGCCGACGCCGTTGCGCTGCGCAACCGGGTGGCCGGCTGATGGCGCGGCGCGCACCGGCGATCGAGCGGACCGTGGCGGTCCTCAACCACCTGGCGGCCAATCCGTCCCAGCAGTTCTCGCTGTCGGAGCTGGCACGCGAGCTCGACCTCAACAAGGCCACGGCCCACGCCATGCTCAACGCGTTGGCCGAGGCCGGCTACCTGACCCGTGACCCGCGCGACAAGAGCTACGGCCTCGGTCCGGGCCTGATCGCCGTGGGCACGGCGGCACTCGAGGCCAACCCGGCCGCACGTGTCGCCCAGGGCCCGATGGAGCAGGTCTCACGCGAGCTGGAGCTCGAGTGTGTCGCCTCGGCCGCGATCGGCGGCGAGATCGTGATCCTCGAATCGGCCGGCGTCGCGCGGCCCCTCGGGATCAGCATCCAGCCCGGGCTGCGATTGCCGCTGGTACCGCCACTCGGCTCCGTCTTCGTCGCGTGGGCCGGGTCCGACGAGATCGATCGGTGGTTGAGTGCCCTGGGCCCGGCTGCGTCGGCCGACGACCTCGACCGCTACCGGCAGGCCTTGCGCGTGGTGCGAGAGCGTGGCTACTCGGTGGGGCTCGGCGGCGACGAACAGCAGCGGATGGTCGAGTCCCTGACCGCCTCGGATGGCATCAGCCGCGCGCCGACAGCACCGGGGGAGGAGTACGCGCTGGTCGAACTTGCGGACGAGACGCCGTACCGGATCAACCACGTCGGCGCGCCGGTGTTCGGGCCGGACGGCCGTGTGGAGATCGCGCTGTTCCTGATCGGCTTCCGCGGCGAGATCCGCGCCAGCGAGGTACCCGCCTACGCGGTGCGCCTCAAGGAAGCCGCCGACGAGGTCACTGCCGCCATCGGCGGCATCATCCCGGCGCCCGCCTGACCTGACTCGCGACCGCGTCAACCGAGACGACGCGCACGAATCGTGAGGCGTGTCGAGGGTTCCAGGGGCCTGCGGTCGAGACCGCCGAACATCTCGATGTCGGTGAAGCCGGCGTCGGTGAGCATGTGCAGGAAGTCGGTGGCCGTGTAGAGCCGGAAGGTGAAGCTGCGCTCCTCCCCGTCGAGGTTCACGGTCGACGTGTTGGTGCCACCGATCCAGTCCGTCTCGATGCGCTCGAGGCGGCTGCCGGGGTCCATCTCCTGGCCGTGGAACCATGCCAGTCGATCGCGGTGCATGGTCTCGATCACCAGCTGCCCACCGGGCCGGAGCACGTCGTGCCAGGCTGTCAGGCAGGCGCGGTCGGCGGCGGGGTCCTCGAAGTAGCCGAAGCTGCTGTAGAGATTCAGGACCGCGTCGAACGGCCCGGCCGGCGGCTCGCGCATGTCACCGACGACATACGCCGGACCCGGGTTGCGTTCCTCGGCCATCCGAATCTGGATCTCGGAGAAGTCGAGGCCCGTCACGTCGTGGCCGGCGGCGTGCAGCGGTCCGGAGAAACGCCCGAACCCGCACGGCGCGTCGAGGATCGTGGCGCCTGCGGGCAGGCCCAGCAGCTCGACGAGGTGGGCTGCGTCCTCGGCCGTCTGGTCGAAGGCTGCGTCTTCCGCCCACGTCGTCACGTAGGCCTCGTCGAAGAAGTCCTCCCACCACTCGGCCATCGCGCCGCCTTGCTCGTCCAACGTCGGGATCATGCCGTCCGCGACCGCCGGACCCAACAACTAGCGTCCCGACCGCACCGGAGGACGAGACTGACGAGCGCGCCCACGGGGACGGTGACCTTCCTCTTCACGGACGTCGAGGGGTCCACCCGGACATGGGCGGAGCACCCGGAGCAGATGAAGGTCGCCCTCGTGCAGCACGACGAGATCCTCCGGTCGGCGATCGTCGACGCCGGAGGACATGTCTTCCACTCGGCGGGTGACTCGTTCGGCGCCGCCTTCGCTGGTCTGCAACCGGCCATCGAGGCAGCGGCCTCCGCGCAGCGTGCACTCCACGATGCCCGTTGGCCCGAACCGCTCCGAATCCGCGTCCGGATGGGACTGCACACCGGGGAAGCGGTCGAGGAACGCGACGGCAACTACTTCGGACCTGCCGTCAACCGGGCCTCGCGCGTCATGGACGCCGGCCACGGAGGACAGGTGCTGCTGTCCGGGGCCAGCGCCACCCTCGCCGAAGGGCACGTCCCGCTGGACGACCTGGGGCTGCATCGCCTCAAGGACCTCCCGCAACCCGAGCACCTCTTCCAGCTGCTCATCGACGGGCTGCCGCATGAGTTCCCGCGCGTCCGATCCCTCCAGGGCGCCAGGTCCAACCTGCCCACGCCACGCACGGAGCTCATCGGGCGGAGCGAGGAGCAACGACGGGTCGGCGAGCTGCTCAGCCATGGACGACTCGTGACGCTGGTCGGGCCGGGCGGCGTGGGAAAGACGCGTCTCGCCATCGAGGTCGCCGGATTCGCGGATCCTCGCGATGGCGCCTTCTTCGTCGACCTCTCGCCCCTGTCGGACCCCGATCGTGTCGCCGGCGCCCTCGGCGACGCCCTGCAGGTCCCCGTCGACGCCGCTGCCCCAATCCTCGCGCAAGTGGCCGAGGGACTGGCAGGCCGGGAGGTGCTGCTCGTCGTCGACAACTGCGAGCACCTCATCGACGAGGTGGCTGCGACCGTCGACGAGCTGCTCGACGGGGCCCGCGGTCTGACGATCCTCGCGACGAGCCGGGAGGCACTGGACGTTGGGGGCGAACAGATCGTGCGACTCACCGGGATGGGCGACGGCCCCGAAGGCTCCGCAGCCGTCGACCTGTTCCTGGCGCGTTGGCCGAGCGCGCCGGCCACCCCGTCTGCATCGGACCTGGCTGCGATCGCGGAGCTGTGTCGGCGGCTGGACGGCCTCCCGCTGGCGATCGAGCTCGCCGCGTCGCGGGCCGAGGCCATGGCGCCCACCGACCTCCTCGAACACCTCGACGAGCGGTTCGCCCTGCTCACGGGCGGCCGGCGTCGAACCCGCGGGCGGCAACAGACGCTCGAGACGACCGTGGCCTGGTCCTACGACCTGCTTGACGAGGCCGAACAGCGCGCACTCCGGGCGCTGTCCGTCCCGCCCGGGGCGTTCCGTCTGCCGCTTGCATCCCTGTTGTTGCAGCAACCGGAACTGCAGGCCCTGGAGGTCCTCGAGGGCCTCGTGGCCCGCTCGTTGCTCGTCGTGGAGCCCGGCAGCGGCCGCCAAGGCTTCCGCCTGCTCGAGACGATTCGTGTCTATGCCACCGATCGGCTGATCGAGGCTGGCGAGGCAGACGAGATTCGCCAGCGACACGCCCGCGCCGTCAGTCACCTGATCGGCACGGGTGACGTCCTGGGGTTGATGTTTGGGTATGGATCCCGCGACCTCGATGCGGACGTCGATGTCGCGCTGGCCTACGCCGTGGATCGGGACGACCGCGAGCTGGCCGCTTTCCTGCTGCCCCAGTGGGTGACCACTCGGGTCGGCAGCGATCGCGTCGTCGAGGTCGAACGCGTCATCGCGTGGGCGGAAGAAGCCCAGAGTGTCGGAGCCCGGACGCTCGTCCTCGGCGCCAAGGCGACATGGGGCATCTGGCGATACGACTTCCGAACGATCCTCGAGACGGTGGAGCAGATGCTCAGCCTCGACGACCCCGGAGCCGTCGCGTGGGGGTCGGCGCAGGCAGCCATGATGACCACCTTCAGTGGCGAGGGGTTCGACGAGGCCGCCGGCCGGGCCCGAGCCGCGCTGGCCGAACGTCCCGATCCAAACATCCTGGCGTTCCTGCTCTGGGTCGAGGCCTCCCGCCACATCCTGGAGGGGAACGACCAAGCCGCCTTCGCCGCCTTCGGCCAGATGGATGTCACCAACACGCCCGGCCTGTTGCTCCAGGGTGCCTGGTTGCTGGCGACCTATCTCGATCGCCTCGGCGAGCTGGATGGAACAGCGCTTGCAGCGTCCGTCGACTTCCATGACGTTCGCGACATCCGTCCCGGCACCGACGCCTGGCTCGTCCCCATGCTCCTCGGCCATGCCGTGACGCCAGCCGGCCGTGGCGCCGTGGCCGAGGCACGTCGTCGGATCGCGGAGGTCCTCGCGAACCGCCCGCTCCCTCGCGTCGACGGCGTGGAGAGCGAGGCACTCGTGGCGCTGGCGATCTGCTGCGTCCGGGACGACGAGCCCGAACGTGCCATTCACCTGATCAACGAGGGCGTCACGGTCACCAGGTTCCTGCCGGCCGCCGCGTTGGCGTTCCGCATGCGACGCGACCTCGAGGGACTGGATGGCGAGGAATGGGCCGAGCTCGAGATGAGCGCCGGTGCGCGGTGGGCTGCCGCCTTCACTGATCGTTCGGTGCATGACCGGGCCAAGCGCGTGCTCGCCGAGGAGCTCGAACGGCTCGGGCTGGCCGAGGCTCAATAGCGCGTCAGGCCAGCGAGGCAGCCAGGGCCCGCGCGTTCATGTGGGCGGTCGCCTCGATCGAGATCATCGGGTTGACCCCCGAGCTGGTCGGGAAGGCCGAACCGTCACACACGACGAGGTTGTCGACCTCCCACGTCTGCCCGAAGGGATCGCACGCGCCGGTGGCCGGCGAACCGGTCATCCGTGCCGAGGCCATGATGTGGAACGACCCGAGGCCGACCTGGGCGGCGCCCCAGCCGGCCGCGTCGGCGTCGGCCGCGAACTGGTCACGACGATGCCGAGCGCCCGGCTCGTAGCCGACGTACGAGGTGTGCGACGTGAACACCTTCGAGGCGCCGGCCGCCTCGAGCAGCTCGGCGACACGGAGAACCCCGGTCCGCAGGTGACCGGCATCGTGATCGGACAGTGCGTACCTCACGATCGGGGGGCCATCGCGTCCCACCTTGACCTCACCGCCGTCGCGGTCGCGGAGCAGGATCGCGACCCCACACGTCCGCTTCATGTCCGCCATCTGCTGTGCGTGCGCAGCGCCTCCCGTCCAGGGCGAGAACGCGGCCAGGATGTAGGGCTGGAGCGGGCCAGTCTCGAACAGGACGCCATGTCCGGCACCGTCGAGGTCGCGGTGCTCGGTGACCACCCGGGCCTGCATGACGCCCCACCACGGGTCGATGTCCTCCTGCATCACGCCGAACATCCCCATGACCGGGTGGAGCTTGAGGTGCCGGCCGATGTTGGGGTTCTCGAGCCCGGAACGCAGCAGCAGCGCGGGCGTGTGGATGGCCCCGGCGGCAGCCACGACCGCCCGCGCCGACACGTGCACGCGCCGGCCTGACGCATGCCTCGCGACGACGCCGGTTGCCCGTCCGTTGGTGACCTCGATCTTCTCGGCGCGCGTGTCCGCCAACAGCCGCGCGTCGTGGTTGGCCGCGTCCACCAACCACGTCTTGGCCGTCGACTGCTTGGCCCCGAGTCGGCAACCGAGTCCACAGAATCCACACGAGGGCCCCTCGTCACAGGCCTCGGTGACGTTTCGCGGGATGACGTCGATGGCCCATCCGAGCTCACGAGCACCCCGTTCGAGGACCACGTCGCCGGGCCCGGGCGTGCTGCGGTCCGTCCGAATCTCGAGCCGATTGTCGACGGCCTTGAGGCTGTGCGTGTACTCCTCGCTCGTGAAGGCCACGGCACCGAGCCCGCCCCACTCCTCCCGCACCGAGTCCGGCGTCGGCAGCGAGGTCGTGTAGTTGATCGTCGTGCCCCCGCCGACGCAGGCGCCGGCGAGCAGGGTGAGGCTCTGGTCGTTCGTCGCCTGGGGCGACGTCATGTACAGGTCGCGGAGCGCCGCCAGCGTGTCGCCATCGAAGTCCTGGTCGTCGCGGTAGGGGCCAGCCTCCAGCACGACGACGTCGAGCCCCGCCTCGGCGAGCACCGCCGCGGCCACACCACCACCCGCCCCCGAGCCGACGACGACGACGTCGCACACGAGGTCGAGGTCCTTGGTCACCGCCATCGGGGACAGGGGAGGTGACGGTGCATTCGGCACCGGGCCAAGCGGACCGCTGAACCCCATCGCATCCCAGCGCGGGTTCGGCCCGCCGTGGGGAGCGTGGCTGCCGTACGCGAAGATGAGGGCGGCGCCGCGCAGCGCCTGGTACGCGGCGCGGACCTGGGTGACGGGACTGGTCGCCCACCGCAACAGGATCTGTTCGCGTTGCTGCTGCGGCAGGTCCTCGAAGCGGCGTCCTCGACCCCCACCCACCGCCGTGATGGCGCGGCTGTTG
>JAWWBG010000078.1:0-10735 GCA_033721095.1 Nitriliruptorales bacterium | reverse complement strand
GCGTCGCCCGCACCCCATCGGACCGTCCATGCGCATCATCGCCTCGATCGTCATCGCCGCCCTTGCGGTCGTCGTCGGGGTGGCGTGGGGCTGGAAGTGGGTGCTCGCGCCGCTGCTCGGCCTCGCCATCCTGGCGTGGTCGCGGGCCATGCTGCGGGGCATGGTGCACGGCGGGCAGTCCGGCCTCGACACCGAGCCGGTTGTCGTGGCGGACGACGAGCGGACCCTCTACTGGTGCGAGGACTGCGGCACCGAGCTGTTGCTCATCGTCCGGGGCACGGCCGCTGCCCCACGACACTGCGGGTCCGCGAGGCACGAGCGCGTCGAGCTCCTCGGCGAGTGAGCCGACGCTGCTCGGGGGTCTTCAGTCCTCGGACAGCTGCTCGGCCTTGTCGCGCACGGTGCGAAGGTCGTTGCGACCCGGACGATCGGGGACCAGCGAGTCGGTGGCGTTGAAGCCCCAGCTGTCGTAACGAACGGCGACGCGGGAGAACTGGCGCTCCAGTTTCCCCTCGCATTCGGGACACGGGCCCGGCTCATCCGCCTTCGCGATCGGCAGGAGCCGGTCGACGTTTGCGTCGCACGCCTGGCAACGAAACTCGTAGATCGGCATCAGTGTCTCGTTCGAGGGTGTCGTGGAGGACCCAGCAAGTATCCCCCGGCTGTCCACAGTTGCGGGCGGTTGTCAACAGTTGTCCCCAGCCCGTCCACCGTGACGCGGCCGCGAACTGTGGGGAACGTGCACGTTGTCCACAGATTGGCGCCCGATTCAGCGGAATGACACGGGTGAAATTCCACAGATGGGGAAAGGGTGTGGATGGCCGTCACCGCCACCGGGTGAGCAGGAGGAACCCGAACGTGATGACGAGAAAGCCAACGACGAGCAGCCAGTTGGGACCGAGCCAGGGCCAGCTTCCCGTGAAGTCGGTGACGGGCTCGAGGTAGCCCACGATGATCACCAGGACGCCCACGACGAGCGAGCCAGCACCCGTCGGGCCGACCCAGGGTGCGGATGGCGGCGGGTTGACCTTCTGCGGTTCCACCTGGCGTGGCCGCGGCCGGTGCTTGCCCTTGCGGCGGTGCTTGCTCTTGGGCATGTCGTGGCATTCCTCGGACGGCCCGCCCGAGGCTATTCGACACGGTCGCCAGCCCTGGCTGGCGGTGCCCGGAACACCTGGTCGGCCGGGACGTTGGTCGCCTCGGCAGGCCGATGGCGTCTCGTACCCTCGGCAACGGCGATCCCACGGACAGCGACGTGACTGACAGCCTGGCGGCACCCGAGCTCACCGAGGAGCCGCCGCCGAACCGGGGCCGCGTCATCCTCTCCCGGTCCATCCGTGGGCTCGGCTGGACCTTGATCGCCGCTGGCATCGTCGTCCTGCTCTACCTCGCCTACCTGTTGTGGTTCACCAACCTGCGGACCGGCCTGGCCCAGCGCGACCTGCTCGACGCGTGGCAGCTGGAGTTCGGTGACCCCAACGCCGCCCTGCCGGGCGAGTTCGGCGTCGAGACCGAGGTCGTCGATCCGGCAGGCCCGGGCGACGCGTACGCCGTCATCTGGTTCACCGACGGCGTCACCGGCGAGCGCAAGGTCAACGGCGACCCGCTCTACATCGTCGAGGGCGTCGAGGTTCCCGACCTCCGCCGTGGGCCGGGCCATTACCCGACAACGGCCGGCCCCGGAGAGGACGGCAACTTCTCGATCTCGGGCCACCGCACGACCTACGGGGCGCCGTTCTACAACCTCGACCAGCTCGTCGAGGGTGACGTCATCAACGTCATCGATCGCAACAACATCCGCTGGCACTACCGCGTTCGAGATGGCAGCCCGGGGGTCGAGGCTGACCACCGAATCGTCGCGCCAACCGACGTGTGGGTCATCGAGAACGACCCGCTCGGCTGGGGCGAGCCGATGATGACGCTGACGACCTGCCATCCGCGGTTCTCGTCACGGCAGCGGATGGTCGTCTTTGCCGAGCTCGACCTCGACTACGTCCCGCCCGAGGTCGAGGAGGCGGACCTGCCGGTGACCCGGGCCGTCGAGGCACCGACGCTCGATCCCGAGGGCACCGATGCCCGCCCGTGGGACATCCCGGACGTGCTGCTCGTGGCGGTCGCGATCACCGCCCTGGTGCTGAGCCGGGTGAACCGAAAGTCGACCAAGGGGGCCCGGGCCTTTCGCGGAGCGCTCTACCTGGTGTCGTTCCTGGCGATCACCGGGGTCCTGTTCGCCAGCGTCTTTCCCCGGGTCGAGTCCGTCCTCGAGGATCCCGTGCTCGAGGCGGGCATCGAGGCGTCCGACACGGCCTGACCTGCGCCGGCGGGTTGGTCAGGACGTTCGATCTGCCAGCTCGTCAGTCGCCTCGCGCAACAGGGTCACGCCCGTCGGATCCAGGTCGAGTGCGTCGAGCGCGGCAAGTGCCCGGCGCGACGCGTCGACGAGGGCGCGGACACGAGCCCGGACGGCAGCGGCCGCGCCGGAATCCTCGATCGTCTGCCGCATCCACGCCAGGTCGTCGTCGCGTTCGACGTCACCCAGGAGGGCGTTGAATCGTTCCGCCACGTGGGCGTCGACCGCTGCCAGCGTCTCGGCGACCAGGACCGTTCGCTTGCCCTCGCGCAGGTCCGTCGTCGGGTCCTTGCCCGTGACCGAGGCGTCACCGAAGACGCCGAGCAGGTCGTCGGTGAGCTGGAAGGCCACGCCCAACGGCTCGGCCCAGCTGCCCACGGCCGCCAGGACGGCCGGCGGCGCACCCGCGAGGGAGGCGCCGATCTCGATCGGTCGCCGGATCGTGTAGCGACCAGACTTGTCCCGGGCGATCGCCAGGGCCTCGTCGACGGAGGCAGTGCCGCGGGCGGCTGCCTCGACGTCGAGGTACTGGCCGCGCATCACCTCCTCCTTCATGACCGAGAAGACCCGGTGCGCGACGATCAGCTGGTCGGCCGGGAGACTCGACGCGAAGAAGGCCTCGTCGGCCAGGACGAGCGCGAGGTCGCCGAACAGGATCGCCGCGGCCCGGCCGTGGGCCTCGGCATCGCCGGGCCAGTCCGCTGCGCGATGGCGGTCGGCAACCGACACGTGGAAGGCGGGTTGTCCGCGACGGGTTGCCGCGGCGTCGATGACGTCGTCGTGCAGGAGCGCACACAGGTGGAGGAGCTCGGTGGCCAGTGCGGGCCCCATGGCCGGTTCGTGGTCCCCGGTCAGGAGCCGATGGCCGGTGAGCACGAGCAGCGGCCGAATCCGCTTGCCCCCCCGGTTGAGCCCTTCGACGAACCTCGCGAGGTCCCCGAGCCTGGGAGCGGCGCCGCGGAGTCGATCCATGGCCGACGCCAGGGAGCGGTTGAGCGCGGTTTCCACCTCGCCGCGCAGATCCGCCAGCCGCATCACATCCTCCGGTCCTCTCCGAACGGTAGAAGGTCCGGCGTCGAGGGCCCCGGTGCTCGTCGATAGCCTCGGGTCGTTCGCGTCTGAAGGCTTTCGGTGGCCGGTCCCCGGATCTTCCTGGTGGACAACTACGACTCGTTCACCTTCAACCTCGCCCAGGAGCTGGGTGAGCTGGATGCCGACGTCACCGTGGCGCGCAACGACCAGTTCGACGTGGCCGAGCTGACTGCCAACCCCCCGGACGGGATCGTCATCAGTCCCGGGCCCGGGACCCCGGACGATGCCGGGCTCTCCAATGACGTCATCCGTGCGTTCGCCGGCGTTCGGCCGATCCTGGGCGTGTGCCTCGGGATGCAGTGCATCGGTGCCATCTGGGGCGGCACGATCGTGCGTGCCCCGGAGCTGGTGCACGGCAAGACGAGCCCGATCTACCACCGGCAGGAGGGCACCCTCAAGGACCTGCCCGTGCCGTTCGAGGCAACCCGGTACCACTCGCTGATCGTCGAGCGAGAGTCCTTCCCCGCCGAGCTCAAGGTCACCGCCGAAACCTCGGATGGCCTCGTGATGGCACTCCGCCATCGAGACCTGGAGGTCGAGGGCGTGCAGTTCCACCCCGAGTCGATCCTCACGAGCGCGGGCATGCAGCTGCTCGGGAACTTCCTGGCGCGCTGTCACGCTCCGGCGGCCGCCTGACGGCGGCGATCAGCCCTGCGCGAGCGCAGCGATTGCCTCGTCGAGCGTGCTCACGCCGATGACCGTGACCGACGTGGCCGTCGCCCGGGCAAGGTCGGCCTGCTGTTCCGGCACGATCATCAGGTCCGCACCGGCGTCCTCGGCCGCGATGACCTTCTGGCGCATCCCGCCGATGGCGCCCACGACCCCGTCCACGTCCACGCGGCCGGTCACCGCGATGCGCCGCCCCGCGACGACATCGACCGGTGACAGCAGGTCGTGGATGGCCAACGCCAGCGCCAGCCCGGCCGAGGGTCCGCCGATGCTGTCGAAGCCATCGGCAAGCTCGACATCAACCGGGACCTCACCCACGTGGGTCTGCAGCCGGACACCGAGGCCCGGGCGATTCGTCGACTCCAACAGGTCGAGGGTCACCGTGACATCCACCCGTCGCGATCCGCGTTCCAGTTCGACCACGACCTCGTCACCTGGCTCCCGCTGTTCCAGTTCTGTGCGCAGGTCGGCGAGTGACTGGACCGCGAGGCCGTCGACGGCCCGGAGCACGTCGCCGACCTCCAGGACGCCATCGGCCGGCGAACCGGGCACGATCTCGAGGACCTGCTGGCCGACGTCGATGTCGCGACCGAGGGCCTGCAGTGCGGCAATCGTCGAGATGTCCAGCTGGTTGCGGAACGTCACGCGCTCGGCGGCGTAGTACTCGTCGGCCTCACGGTCACCGAACACGAGGTCACGATCGATCAGGTCGAGGTCGCCATCGATCCATGACCGCAGGACATCGAGGATGCGGGCCTGCTTGCTCCGGATGGTCAGCAGGGAAAGACGCCCGCTCAGCGGCTCGCCCGCCCCGTCGACCGCCACGGCTCCGCGCAGGTCCACGGCTTCCCCGGGTGACCAGGCCACGAAGGGGACGCTCACCACGGCCAACGCCGTCAGGACGACGAGGACCGACGTCAGCCAGGCAATCCGATACTTCACGACAGTCGCGGGGGAGGTGGAGGGGGTGGCGGCGTCGCCGTGCTCGGTCGCTGCAGCGCGCCCGCGAGCAGCCGCGCGGTGACCAGCGAGCGAACGTCGCCGTCGGGTCCGACGACAAGGACGGCGGGATGGTCCTGCACGAGGTCGAGGATCTCCTCCAAGGGTGTCTCGAGGTGAACCGTCGGCACGCCGTCGAGAGGTTCCTGCACGTCACCGGCCGTCCGGATCTCGCGGTCGAAGGGCTCGACGGCAAGGACACCCTCACCACGAATGAACCCGGTCGGGACGTCGTTGTCGGTCACGAGCGCGATGTCGGCATGCGCCGCCTCGAGGTCGAGCTCGACAAAGGACAGCATTCGCCCTGCGTCGACACGTGGCACGGGGACACGGACGAGGTCGGCGGCCGTGCGATGCTCGAGGGCTCCGCGGATGTCCTCCGACCGCAGCTCGGCCGAGGCGCCGTTGAAGATGAACGAACCGATCAGGACCAGCCAGATCGCACCGACGAAGTCACCGACGTCCGTGACGACGGCCAGGATCCCGAGGCCCATCACCAGGACGCCAACCCCTTGTCCGGCTCGGGCGGCCCACCGGCTGGCTCGGCGCCGATCGCCGAGGATCCCCCACAGCAGCGCCCGCAGGACTCGACCACCGTCCAGTGGCGCGCCGGGGACGAGGTTGAAGATGGCCAGCACGAGGTTGAGCCATCCGAGGAGGCCGGCGACCTCGGCACCTGCAGCCGCCGCAGCCCCCTCGACCTCACCAAGGCCCGTGGCGATCAGGCCGAAGATGGCAGCCACGACCACGCTGGACCACGGCCCGACGGCGGCAATGACAAAGTCGTCGCGGGCCCGACTGGCATGCGCCCGCATCTCGGTAACGCCCCCGAAGAGGAACAGCGTGATGCCGTGCACCTCCATGTCGCGGTGACGGGCCTCCAGCGCATGGCCCAGCTCGTGGGCCAGGATCGAGGCGAAGAACAGGATCGTCGCGCTGACGGCCATCACGATGGCGGCGGCCATCGATCGGTCATCGGCGCCGAACTGGCCGGTGAACGACCAGGCGACCAGCAGCCCGATGACGAGCAGCGTCGGGTCGACGCGGACGGGGATGCCGCGGACTCGACCGAGGGTGATCGCTCGTGGGAACATGCCGCTGGACGCTACCGACGGTGGATCGAGCCGCCGTGGCCGTTGGGACGCACACCCGTCCGGCGGCGAACGCCCGTCGCGTGCATCCAGCGCACGGGTCCGCCGGTGCTGTCGGATGTCGGCTGCGCTGTTCGACGACGTGGCGAGGCCGCACACTGCGGCAGAAAGCGAACCTGAGATGAAGTACCTGTTGCTGATCTACACCGAGGACGACGGTCCGCAGGGCACGCCCGAGGAGCAGGCCGAGAACATGAAGGCCTGGTTCGACTACACGGGCGACATGATCGCCGCGGGCGTGCACGTGGCCGGTGACGCCCTCCTGCCCACGACGACCGCAACGAGCGTGCGCGTCCGCGATGGGCAGCGGACGACCACGGATGGTCCGTTCGCCGAGACCAAGGAGGTCCTTGGCGGCTACTACCTCATCGATGTTCCCTCCCTGGACGAGGCGCTGGCGTGGGCCGAGAAGTGCCCGGCAGCCCTCTACGGGACGATCGAGGTCCGCCCCGTGGCCGAGCTGCCCGAGGCGCCCTGACCGTCAGACGGAACGGATCGTCGTGACGACGTGGGCAGACGCGGTCCTCGCCGAGACATTTCGCCGCGAGCACGGTCGCGTGCTCGCGGCGCTCATCGGCGACTTCGGAGGCGACTTCGATCGTGCCGAGGAAGCGCTCGCCCAAGCTGTGGAGGAGGCCACCGCCAGCTGGCGCCAGCGAGGCGTGCCTGATCGGCCGGGAGCCTGGTTGCTCACCGTCGCACGACGTCGCGGCATCGACCGGGTCCGACGTGACGCGGCGCTGCAGGAGCGGCTTCCGCGACTGGTCGATCCTCGCAGCGAGCCGGCGGCCGAGGAGCTGGCCCAGCTGGCTGAGGAGGCGGTGCCCGACGAGCGTCTGCGGCTCATCTTCACGTGCTGCCACCCCGCGCTGTCGCAGGATGCACAGGTCGCCCTCACCCTGCGAACCGTCGGTGGCCTGACGACCGGCGAGATCGCCCGCGCGGTCCTCGTCGCCGAACCGACGATGGGGCAGCGACTGTCGCGGGCCAAGCGCAAGATCCGAGATGCCGGTATCCCCTACCGGGTCCCCGACAGCGACGAGCTGGCCGAGCGGCTCGAGGCCGTCCTGGCCGTTGTCTACCTCGTCTTCAACGAGGGCTACACCGCGTCAGCGGGCACCGACCTCGTGCGGGTCGACCTCGTCAGCGAGGCCGTCCGGCTGGCGAGGATGCTTGTGCGCCTGCTCCCGGACGAACCCGAGGTCCAGGGCCTGCTCGCGCTCGTGCTCCTCCACGCCTCGCGGACCGCTGCACGTCGCGACGGCGACGGTGCCCTCATTCGGCTCGCTGACCAGGACCGGTCTCGTTGGGATGCGGCCGCGATCGCAGAGGGCATCGCGATCCTCGAGCGGGCACTGCCCGGTGGCCGGGTCGGCCCCTACCAGCTGCAGGCAGCCATCGCGGCCGTGCACGCCGAGGCACCGATCGCCGCAGCGACCGACTGGCCCCAGATCGCCGCGCTCTACCAGCTGCTCATGAAGCTGGATCCGTCGCCGATCGTCCGCCTCAACGCGGCTGTCGCCCGCGCACATGTGCACGGCGCGGCGGCTGCGCTGGCCGAGGTGCAGGACATCGGCGGCGAGCTGGACGACTACCCGCTCTTCCACGTCGTTCGAGGCGAGCTGCTGGCGGAGCTCAACCAGCCCGATGATGCCGCCGTCGCACTCGCGCGAGCCATCGCGTTGACGACCAACGAGGTCGAGCGACGTCACCTGGAGGAGCGCCGCGCTGCCCTCCTGGCCGGGTCCCACGAGTGAGCCGGGTTCGAGGAGGCCCATACCCTCTCGCCGCGTGAGTCCTCCCCGCGAATCGGTCGCAGTTCGGCGGCGCGCGTGGTTGTCCGGCTGGTCCGTCACACCGCGTGTCGTCGCACGCATGGGCGTGCTTGGCATCCTCGTCGGCCTGGCGTTGGCGCTGCTCACGATGCCGGCACAGGCGCACGCGAGCCTGCTGTCGACGACACCGGCCGATGGCCAGCTCGTCGAGGTTGCGCCCACACAGGTCACGCTCCGGTTCAACGAAAGTGTCATGGCGCCCACGGCCGGCGTCCGCGTCTTCAACGCTGGCGGCGAACGCGTCGACAGCGGTGACCCCGTCGTCGGAGACGACGAGAGCATCGGTGTTGCGCTCGACGCCGATCTCCCCGACGGGACCTACGTCGTCACGTGGCGTGCGACGTCCGCCGATGGGCACCCTGTTCGGGGAGCCTTCCTGTTCTCGGTCGGTCTCGATGACGACATCGATGACGCGCTGGCCGCTCGGCTGTTCCAGGGCGACGACACGGCCGCGGCCGAAGTGCTCGCGTGGCTGCTCCGGGTCGTCACGTGGGCGTCGGTGCTGCTGCTGGTGGGCGCGGCGATCTGGCACGTCGCGGTCCGTCGCGACGAGCCCCTCGCCGACACGTTGCTTCGAAAGGGCGCGATCGCGGGACTCGTGGCATCGGTCATGCTCGTGCCGGTGACGGTCGAGGTGGCCACGGGCCTCGGGTTCACGCAGGTCGTGCGGCCGGACGTGATCGCGGAGTCGATCGGACAACCCGGTGTGGCGGCCACCATCCGCATCGTCGGCTTGGCCGGTGTACTGGCGGCGTTCGGCCGCGCCCGCCGTGCGGTGCTCCCGTTCGCCATCGTTGCGCTTTCCTCGTTCCTGTTCGACGGCCACACGCGGACCCAGGACCCGGCGTGGCTGATGTGGGTCGCTGACGCCGTCCACCTGCTGGCTGCGGCCACCTGGTTGGGCGGGCTCGTGGTCCTGTCCGCGGTCCTGCGGCGTGACGGGGCCACGGATGACCCCGCGAGGGCCGCGAAGGACGTCGGGACGTTCTCCCGAGTGGCCACGTGGTCGCTGCTCGCCGTGGTCATGGCTGGTTCGGCGATGGCATGGGCCCTCGTACGCGAACCGCGGACCCTGACGAGCACGGACTTCGGCGTGGCCCTGCTGATCAAGGTGACCATCGTTGGCCTCGTCATCGTGGCTGCGGCGTACAACAACCGTGTCCTCGTCCCGGCCGTCACGTCGGGTCGGGGTGGCATGGGCCAGCTGTCGCGAACGGTGCGGTTCGAGGCCGTGGGACTGGTCCTGGCCATTGCCGTCACCGGTGTGCTCGCCCAGCTGCGCCCGGCGTCCGACGAAGCGGGCATCACCGGCGCGTTCCAGACGACGGTCACGCTGACCGACGAGCTCTCGATGGACGTCATCGTCGATCCCAACCGCGCCGGCGCGAACGAGATCCATCTCTACCTCGTCGACGCAACCGGCCGCCCCGTCTCCGACGTCGAGGACGTCCGGCTGCGCCTCGAGCAACCGGAGCGCGAGATCGGACCCATCCAACGAGACCCGATTGTTGCCGGCCCCGGCCACTGGCAGCTGACCGGCCGTGAGCTCTCGATCCCGGGAACCTGGGAGATCCGCGTGATCGTTGGCATCGATCGCTTCGACGAGCGAACCGTGACGGTCCCCGTGGTCGTCAACCCCTGACCACCCCAACGCCGAAACCCCCAACCGTGAGGACGTCCATGTCACCTCGAAGCGCCCTGGCGATCGCTGCGTTCGGCCTGGTCGCGCTCCTGCTGGCCGGTCCTGCGCTTGCCCACCCGTCGTTCTCGCCCGGCGTCGCGCCGGCCGGCAGCCCGACGGCGGCCGAGCTGATCATCCCGCACAGCTGTGGCCTCGACGGCGGGATGCCCGAGACCGATGATGAGCAGAGCCCGACGCGGATCATTGATGTGCAGGTCCCCGATGGCGCCACGATCATCCCGTACCCCAAGGAGGGATGGACGCTGGTGGTTCGGGCGGATGGCTTCGCCTGGACGGCGGACGACCCCACCGAGACCACGATTCGGTTCGATGTTGACGTCCAGCTCGACGGCCAGGCGGGCGACACGCTGCATGTCAGCGTCTACCAGGAGTGCGTCAACGGCGAGTCGTTCAGCTGGATCGGTACGCCCGACCGCGAGGCCGAGTATCCCGCTGCCGTCCTGACAGTCGGCGAGGAGGTCGGAGTTCACGAGCACCCGACGGGGCATGGCACCGGGCACGGCGACGCCAGCGAGCACATGACCGACATGGGCCACGCCACCGACGACATGTCCGAGCACACGACGGGGCACATGACCGACATGCCGACGGAAACGGCGGCCGACACGACCGACGATACCAACAGCAACCTGGTCGAGATCCTGGCCGTTCTTGGTGCAGCAACCCTGGCGCTCGGGGGTGGACTCCTGGCGGTCCGCGGACGCCGAAACGTTGACTGAGGAGTTGCCCATGAGCAGGATCATGAGGCTCGGGGCGGCCGTGCTGGGCCTGCTCGTGCTGCTGCCTGCCCCGGCGCTGGCGGACCCTCCCGTCCCGACCAATTACCGCTCGACGGTCGTCGATGTTCCCGCGGGGATCGAGGCGCGGATCGTCGGCGGTGATTCCTTTCTCGTCGTCGAGGTGCCGCGAGGCACCATCGTCGAAGTGCCCGGCTACT
>JAWWBG010000077.1:0-10827 GCA_033721095.1 Nitriliruptorales bacterium | reverse complement strand
TCGGTACCCAGGGCGGGGAGGATGCCGATCGCGGCGGCCACAACGGAGCCGAGAATCGTGAGGACGGCAAGGGTGTTCTTGTAGAAGTTGGAAACCATCGCACGTGACCCGTTCGGGGGCTGGTGGGGTCACGTCCCGGTCATCGGCAGACGTTGGGGCGATCTTTACTCTGCGTGCTCAAATCACACGTAAAGTGGCCAATCGGCGGAGCCGGATGGCCCGACCGGGCTAGGTCGCGGCAAGCGCCGGCGCCGGTGCCACCGTGACGGGAACCGCGTTGAATCCGGCGTTTCCGGTCAGCCGCTCGAGGATCCGGTCGTCCGTGAGGTCGTTGACGCTCGCTCCCGGGTGCGCCATCGCGATGGTCTGGGTGTTGCCCTCGACATCGTGACCCCACCCATGTGGGATGCTCACGACCCCCGGACCGATCTCGTCGGACACCTCGGCCGGCAGCTCGATCTGTCCGACACGACTGGTCACGCGAACAGCCTGCTCGTCCTGCACGCCGAAGCGGTCGGCATCGTCAGGATGGATGAGGAGCGTGCACCGGTCACGACCCTTCACGAGCCGCTCGCTGTTGTGCATCCACGTGTTCTTGGTGCGCAGCTGGCGCCGGCCGATCAGCGTGAGCTCGCCGTTCCTGCCGCCATCCGTCGTCAGGTCAGCGACGGCTTCTGCGAGCGCGTCGACCAGCAACGCGGGCGCCAGGTCCAGCCGACGGCCCTTGGTGAACAGGCGCTTGGGCATGCGCGGCTCCAAGGGGCCGAGGTCGACGGTGTGCCCGACCTCGCGCAGCCTCCGGACCGACAGGCCATCACGACCACGCCGCAAACCCCAGGGCCCGAGCCGCAGGCCGACGTCCAGTGTTCGCATCGGATCGAGGAGCGGCCGCAGAAGCCTGACGACGCCCATCGCCAGGCGTTCGCGCAACCCGACCGCGAACTGCAGCGAGAGCTCGAGGAGGATGTGCTCCTCGGCCATCGCGTCGGGATGCGGCTCGATCGCAGGTGGTGAGATCCTCGCGGCGTTGCGCACGGCCCAGCTGGCGAACACGAAGTCGTAGTGCTCGCGCTCCAGCGGGAGCATGGGTGGCAGCACGACGTCGGCGTGACGAGTCGTCTCGTTGATGTAGGGATCGACGGCCACGATGAAGTCCAGGCCCGCCAACGCCCGGTCGAGGCGCCGGCCGTTCGGAGCGGACCGGACGATGTTGCCGCCGATGAGGAACAGCGCGCGGATCTGGCCCTCGCCCGGGGTCTCGATCTCGTCGGCAAGGGTCGAGATGGGAAGCTCCCCGCCGAGCTCCGGCAGGTTCCGGACGCGGCTGCGGTGCGCGTCATAGCTGCCGTTGCGGCGGGTCAGGCGCGCCAGCGTCGGCAGGTCGAAGGCGGGGGTGGAGAACATCAGCCCACCCGGACGATCGAAGTTGCCGGTCACGATGTTGAGGGCGACGACGAGCCACGAGGCAGCCGTGCCGTGGCGGGTCAGGCAGGGGCCGATGCGCGAATACGCGACGGCGGACTTTGCGGTCGCGAACGCGCGCGCCATTGCGACGATCTCGTCGGCCTCGATGCCCACGATGGGTGCCGCGACGTCCGGTGTGACGCCCCGGACCGCGGCCAGCAGCTCCTCGAGGCCGTCGAGGTAGCCCGCTGCCGATCCCGGGTCCACCAGCTCCAGTCGTTCGATCGTCGAGATCATGGCCGCCAGCAGCAGCACGTCGGTACCGGGACGCACACGATGGTGGGCGTCGGCGACGCGAGCAGTCTCCGTGCGTCGGGGGTCGACGACGGCGACGTGACCGTCACGGGCCTGGATCGCACGAATGCGGCGCTTCCAATCGGGCGCAGACACGAGCGAGCCGTTGGACACCAGCGGGTTGGCGCCGATGATCAGCAGGTGGTCGGTGCGATCGAGGTCGGGCACGCCGAACAGGTACTGGTGGCCGTACAGCAGCCATGACACCAGCGACTGGGGGGCCTGGTCCATGCTGGCCGCCGCGTACTGGTTGCGTGTCCTGAGGGCGTCGACGGCCATGCCGATCTGGACGGCCGCCGTGGCGGTGCCGGCGGTGTTGCCGATGTAGGTGGCGACGGCATCGTTGCCGTGCTCGCGCCGGATCCGGCGGATGTTCTTGCCGACGAGGTCGAAGGCCTCGTCCCAGCCGATCTCCACGAAGGTGCCGTCGGGCCGTCGGCGTCGGGGCGTCCGCAGGCGATCCGGGTCGGCGCCGACATCGATGGCTGCCACGCCCTTGGGACACAGGTAGCCCTGCGAGAGCGGGTCGTCGGGGTCGCCAGTGACCGAGACGATGGTGTTGTCGACGACGTCGAGGACGAGGCCACACGTGGCCTCGCACCACTGGCAGGTTCGTCGGACCTCGGCCACGGATCTCCCGGCTCGCGCCGCGCCGATGCTACGAGGACGGCTGCCCGAGGTGCTGGCTGACGTCGCCGACAAGGTCGACATGCATGGTCCGTCGCCGGAATCGCCACGAGCCGTCGACCTTTGCGAACTCGTCGGAGTACCGACCAACGATGATCGGCTGCAGCGGCAATGCGTCCGTTGCCTGGACCACGACGTAGCTGGAGTGCGCCGTGGCTGTGTCTTCCTCGACCTCGATGCGAACGTTCGTCGTCACGTGCCGGGTCCGGGGCGTTCCGTCGTCGTGGATGCGTACGACCTGCTCGTACATCGCGAACACCGCGTCCTTGCCCGTGACGCCCTCGGCGCCCGGCGTGTCGATCGTCGCGTCGGCGAACAGCTCGGCGACTCCCTCGAGATCACCGGCATCGATGCGCTCGGCGTAGAGGTAAACGAGGTTCTCGATCGCGCGACACGGGTCCATTGCCATCCCAGCTCCAGACGGTGCAGTCTGCCCGACCGCGGTACGCCGGGCGTTCGTAGGCTCGGCGCGTCCACGCGAGGAGCGCCCGATGGGGGCAACCGAGTCCTGGCCCGACGGCATGCCGCGTGTTGGCGACGTCGCTCAGCGCAGCCGCGAGGTGACTGCTGCCGACATCGAGCGGTTCACGGAGATCTCGGGCGACCGCAACCCCCTCCACTACGACGAACAGCTCGCGGCGGCGACCCGGTTCGAGGGCATCGTCGTCCAGGGCGGCGTCACGACCGCGATCCTCAATGCCGTCGTCGCCGAGGACCTGCCGGGTCCGGGTTCGGTGTTCCTCAATGTGACGTGGGACTTCCGGGCCCCGGTTCGCCCGGGTGACACCATCACGGGGCGGGTCGAGGTCACCAGCGTGCGCGAGGACAAGCCCATCACGAACCTGCTCACGACCGTGACGCGTCAGGATGGCGTCGTCGCGGTCGAGGGCACGGTTGTCTGCTGGACGGTCCCGCTCTGAGGACCGCCCGGGTACCAACGAAGGATCCGAACATCATGCCGCGCGTACTCATCACCGGATCGTCGTCGGGCATCGGGTTGGCCTGCGCCCGACGGCTGCACGAGACCGGCTGGCAGGTCGTCGGTGCATCCCGCCGAGCAGTGCCCGAAGTGCCCTGGCCGCACGTGACGATGGATGTCGACGACGACGGCTCGACCGCGGCAGGCGCGACCCGTGTGCTCGACGACGGACCGTTGGACGCGGTGGTCACATGCGCGGGTTGGGGTCTCGCCGGACCCGTGGAAACCACCTCGGCTGAGGACGCCCGCGCCCAGTTCGAAACGAACTTCTGGGGCACCGACCGGGTCGTCCGCGCGATTCTTCCGTCCCTGCGCGAACGTCGGTCGGGACGCTTGGTGCTCGTTGGTTCGTTGGCCGGGATCATCCCGATCCCGTTCCAGGCGTACTACTCGGCGACGAAGTTTGCCCTCGAGGGCTGGGCCGGGGCCCTCGCCCTGGAGGTCGCCCCGTTCGGTATCCATGTCACGGTCGTCGAACCCGGCAACGTGAACACGGGCTTCACGGACGCTCGCCAGACGACGGTCTCGGACGACGACCCGTATCGCGATGCTGCCCTGCGGGCCATCACCAAGATGGAGGGGGACGAGCGCAGCGGCGTCGATCCGGTCGACGTGGCCCGGACCATCGAGAAGGTCTTGTCGCGGCGTCACCCACCGCGCCGCGTGTCCGTCGGGCGGTGGGGCGAACGAGTCGGCGTGCCGGCGAAGCGCCTCCTGCCCCAACGAGTCTTCGAGAGGGCAGCGGGTCCGTCGCTGGGCGTCTGAACCGGCGCTTCAGGCGGCGAGGATGCGTTCGAGGTTGTCCATCTGCTGCTCGAACACCTGCTCCATCTGGGCCTGCATCAGCGGCCCCATCTCCTCGGGCGCGTGCTTGGCCGTGGTCTGGTTGCGCTGGCTGACCCGTGTGCGCCCGTTGCCCAGATCCTGGAAGGTCATCCAGGACTCGTACGACATCCCCTCGTTGTCGAGGCTCCACTCCAGCCGGTTCGGACGCTCGACGACGGTCAAGGTCACCTCCGTCGGGACGATGTCGTCCTCGCCCTGGCGCTGCTGCCACACGTAGACGGCACCGGGCTCAGGTCCGTTGCCCCCGATCTGTTCGGTGCCTTCCACCAGCGGACACCAGTTGGGGTCGTTGCGGGCGTCAGCCACGTAGTCGAAGACCGTCTCGATCGGCACGTCGAGATCGCGGGTTCCGCGCAGGTCAAGGCTGGCAGCCATCGTGGCCCCTCCATCGGCTCGCGGGCGCAGGCGAAGGACCTTAGGTCCCTCGTCAGTCCGCTGCCCCCGGGATCCGCCACGCAGCCCTGACGCGCACCGGCCCGCCGACCCCAGCCGCATCGAGTCCGTCGTTCCGGGCGCGGGTGTCAGCGTGCCGTCGACGACTCATTGAAGGCAACGGCGGTGCCGATGAGGGACATGAAGGCCGCCTCGTCGAGCCGATCATCCTCGCGGATGTCGATGGCCCGACGCGTGCCGCCACCGAACCCGGCGTTGAACAGGCCGTCGGGGTCCTCGAGCGAGGCGCCCTTGTGGAAGGTCAGCTTGACCTTGTCCCTGTAGGTCTCGCCGGTGCAGATGATCCCCGCGTGGGACCAGACGGGGACGCCGAGCATGTCGTTGGAGGCCTTGCGCCACTTGACCTCCTCCACGACGTCCGGGTCCGCCTGCTTGATCAGCCTCCGCACCTGGGCCAGCCGCCGACCCCGCCAGTCGTCGTGATGAGCGAGGATGGCGTCCACGTCCTCGGCAGCTCCCATGGCGATGTCCTCGGCAGGCTCCGTGCCACCGTAACCATCCGCCGGTCCCGGACAAGAGCCTTCGTAGGCTGGTCGCGTGGCTCCCAGGATTCGATTCGCAGACTCCCGCCTTGGCCGCGTCGCGCACGCGTCGATCGGCTCGGGCCCACCACTCATCCTGGACGTCGGCTGGATCACGCACCTCGAACGAATGTGGGAGCTGGCCGGGTACCGCGAGCTCGTCGAGGCACTCGCCGCAACCCACCGGGTCCTCATCCACGATCGCCCGGGGTGCGGACTGTCGAATCGCGATCGCACCGACTGGTCCCACGAGGCCGAGATCGAGATCCTCAGGACGATGGTGGCGGTCGCCGGCGCCCCCGTGCGCGTCTTCGCGGCCTCGATGGCCGCGCCTACTGCCATCGCCGTCGCGGCACGTGAGGCCGACGCGATCGACCGACTGGTGCTGCATGGCGGGACGGCCTTCGGCGCGCAGCTTGCTCCGCCCGAGCTGCGCACGGCCCTGCCGGCCCTGGTCCGATCGTCTTGGGGCCTCGGGCCACGCGTCTTCGCCGAGATCTTCTTTCCCTCGGAGCCCAGGGAGACCCTCGACTGGTACGCGGCGCTGCAACGCGACGGGGCCGATGCCGAGACGGCCGCCCGCATGCTGGAGCTGTTCTACGACGTCGATGTTCGCGACCAGCTGGCCAACGTCGGCGTGCCGACGCTCGTGCTGCACCGGCGAGACGAAAAGGCCGTGCCGGCGTCGTCCAGCATCGCGATGGCCGAGCGGATCCCCGGCGCCGAGCTGCTGCTGGTGGACGGGGATGCCCACGCCGCGTACATGGGTGACGTCCAGACGATCGCCGACGCCGTCGCGCGCTTCCTGGCGGAAGGTGCGGCCAACCATCCGCTCACCGACCGGGAACGCGAGGTGGCCGAGCTGGTCAGCGAGGGCCTGACGAACGCCGAGATCGGCAAGCGCCTGACGATCTCGCCGCGCACCGTCGAGAGCCATGTCGGCAACATCCGTGAGAAGCTGGACCTGCGGTCACGTGCCCAGATCGCATCCTGGATCGTTGCTCGTCGGGCCCGGTGACTCCGGGGTTTCACGGAGCCAACGACCCGCAACGGGACGCCTGCGCCCCAAAGACCGGGGTCATTGCGGATGTTCAGGGCTCCTCACGTTCTCCACACTGGGGACACACGAGAAGAAGGTCTCCAGATGGGGAAGTTCCTGTTCACCGGCACCTACACGCTCGACGGCAGGCGCAACGTGGCGACGGAGGGCGGCACCGCCCGGGCCGAAGCCGTCAGCGCGCTCTGCGCGGCACTGGGCGGAAGCGTCGAGTCGATGCACTTTCGCGTCGATCACGACGACTTCGTGATCATCGCCGACATGCCCGACAGCGTGAGCACCGCCGCCGCGAAGACCATCGTGACGAACACCGGCACGATCAACGCCGAGGCCGTCCCGCTGCTCACGCCCGAGGAGATGGACCACGCCTGCAAGATCACCGCGGACTTCCGGCCGCCGGGTTCGTGAGGGTCGGTGCGGGGCGCCTGCCAGCCGCTGGCGTCCCGCGTCCGCGACCGGGCAGGGCGCGCCGCGGTGGCTCAGGACGCGCAGGCGATCTCGAAGGTCCCGGGGACGGTCTCGGTCGGCCCACGGTTGGCCTCGACGACGTCGATGAACGAGGCGCTTCCGGTGGCCGCCGTTTCGGTGAAGTCGACCGCGTCGATCGTGCTGGTGTTCTCGGCGTTGACCAGCGGAGTCTGCCCGTTGTCGGCCACCCAGGTGAAGGTGGGGTCCCGATCGACGTCGTCGGCGAGCTGGATCGAACCGCTGTCGCCGTCGAGGTTCACGAACAGTGACAGCGGGCCGTCCTCCCACGTCGCGAAGAACAGCTGCTCCTCGACGAAACCCTCGCACACGTCGTCGCCACCGGTGGACGTGAGCTCGAAGGTCTCGTCGCCGATGGTCACCGTCGCCCGGTGACCGCCGCCGGCTGCGGCAGGTTCCGACGTCACCGCCGCCTCCGTCGGCTGGTCTGTCGGCGCAGATGTCTCCGCGCCGGGTTCCGAGGTGGCCGCGCCGGGACCGTCCCCGCCGCAGGCGGTGGCCACCAGTGCGATGGCGATGGCCGAAGCCACCAGCTGACTGGTGTGTCCGACAAGCATGATCCGGCTCGGCTCGAGTGGGCCGCAACCTAGCCATGACCCGCAACGTCGCCGCGATGATCCTCCATCTCGTCGACTGCGAGAAGAAACTCGATCCCGACCGCTCGCACGTCGACATCTGGGTGCGAGACGTTGATCGGGCGAACCAGCAGATCGAGGCGATCCAGCGGGGGCGAGGACCTTGCGGCTTGCGGGCGGGCCGCGCCACGAATGGCTCGACGTGGCCGGCAGGGTCCGGCAGGACCGGCCGGCTCGTAGGATGCAGCCGTGGTCCTCGTTTCGCTCGCCGCCAGCGTCGTCATCCCGACGGTGATGCTCGTGGGCGGGCTCGCCATCCTCGTCGCCGGCCTCGTGCTGCTGGTCGGACGACGACCGGAACCGGCGGTGCCCGAGGTCCGAGACGACCCGCAGGAGGCACCCGTCCTCGAGCCGGCGTCGGCGGCGGACGAGGCCCGAGATGTCACGCCACCCATCCCGACCTGCGACTGGTCCGCGGAGCTCGAACTGCCGTCGGGCAAACGCCAGCTCCTGCGAACTCCGGCCAGCGACGCGTGCTGCCGCTGGCTGTTCTCGCTGTCGGAGTCCTCGATCGACGCCGACGACAAGCCGGTCGAGGAGCGGCTGTACTACGTCGGCAAGTCCACCCAGATCGGTCGGGACGGATCGTTCACGCCACTCCAGCGCGAGTCGATCGCCCGTGAGGTCCTTGCGTCCCCCACCGACCTCGATGCAACGATGGCGATCGTGCGCTCGCCGGGCCCGTCGGTCGGCTCACCGGGGTGGGAGCAGCTCCCGGCGGAGAGCGACAGCGAGTTCGACGACCGCGCACGACGGGCGTGGGAGCTCCACCTCGACCAGCTCCGCCTCCAGGGCGCGCGGCCGACGGCCGGCAGAACGTCGGAGGGCAACCGCCTCGAGCACGGCCGCCGACTGTTGCTCCACGTCACTGTCGACCGCAGCTGCGAGGCGGCGCAACCGGTCATCGAGCTGGACGCCGAGGCCAACGTGCGATGGAACAGCCACCAGGTTGGCGGCTTCGACCATGCGTCGGGGCAGCTCAGCGCCTGGGTCCTGGCGGACGACCTGCGCGCCGGCGCCACCACGCCGGTCGCACCGCCGCAAGGACTGCGATCCGCGGCCGTCGTCGGGCACGACCCGCCCGGCGTCTCCTTCAGCTGCGACCCCGACGCCGACGCCAGCGGCGGCGGGTGGTCGGGCACGGCGTCATCACGGGTCGAGAAGCCCGACTTCACCATCGACATGGGTGTCGGCATCGAGATCGAGGCGGCCGCGGTCCACGTCGACGAGTCCGAGGTCGTGCTGCACGGCCGCGCGTCGAGCCACCTCCGGCTGCGGGTCAGTCCGAAAGCCTCAGAGGGGCGGCCGACGGGCCCGGAGGTCGGCGCCGGTCCCGCCTCCTGCGCATGCGCGACTCCTGCGATCGACGTGCTGCTCGGTGCCGGCGCTGCCGCGGGAAGCGAGGCACCCCCGCTCGATTCGACTCCGGTCGGGTCGATGCGCTTTGATGCCCGGGTCGTCCAGATACGCCGCACCGCAGCCGGAGCCTGGAGCGTGGCCGAGGGCGACGACGACCCAGTGGAAGACGTCGAGGAACGGGATGGGAGCCTCGATGAACATCGGGCCGCGACAGCTCCTCGGGCTGGTGCTGGTCGCGATCGGGCTGGTGACGGCGACCGCAGCGCTGGTCCTGATCGTCGACACCACGCTGCTCGATGAGCCACCCATCGCCGCCGACGACCCCACGGCTCCGGAACCGCCCAACGTCGTCGCCGGGCCGGCCGACCCCACGGAGGGGCCCACGGCGGCCGCCAGTGAGCCCCCAGACCTGACGGGCTTCGGTGGCGTCCTCGCGGACGAGGAGACCGCCCCCGAACCACCTTCGACCGTCGTTGCCGTGCCTCCCGTCGCACCGCCGGTGACCGTCCCGGTCGCGGCACCGCCGATCGGGCCGCCGACCGTGGAACCCCCGGTGTCCGTCGCGCCGCCGGCTCCACCGCCACCGGCGCCGCCGGCGCTCGAGCCGGAGCCGCCGCCGGTTCCTGTGGACGTGCCCGACGAACCCGTCACCGACGATCCACCGCCGGACGTGCATGTCCCGACGACGCCACCTGCCGTGACGAACGGCTGTGGTCGCGACGGCAAGCCCGACGGCTGGCCATGGGTCGAGCGTGCCGGCAACCAGGGCAAGGGCCAGGGCTGGGGTCCGCCCGTCGGTGGCTGCGGCGAGGCCCACGGCCGCGCCGACTGAAGCAACCCGCCGACCGACTGGCGCGCCCCCAGCACGGCCGGACCATCAGGCCCGGTCGAGGTTGGCCGCGACCTCCATGGCGTACTGGGCCGCCGGCCCGCCCACCTCAGCCTCGTTGCTCCAGACCAGCAGGTCTTGGTGGTCAACCAGCTGGATGAAGCGTCGACTCGGCGTGGCCTCAAGCCCCCACGGGCGTTCGAGCCTGGAGCTGCTGTCCCAGAGCGAAAAGAGGGCAATGGTGTTGAGACCAACGTCGTCATTGCTCCGGTCGTAGAGAGCGTCACACCACGTCGCCTGAACCACCACGTTCGCGCCGGTCCGGCAATCTCGAGTGGGGCCGAGGTTCGGATCGATCGTGACGTCCCACCAACGGAACGCCCCGAGGAGGCCCGTGCTCTCGCCTGATGCCAGCATCACGACCTGCGGAACTCGTGCCAGGTAGACGCCGAAGTCATCCGGGAAAGGCTGCGTCGCCAGGGGCGTCTCCCGGCGGAAGGTGTCTTCGTCGCCAACGAGGTCCGGGACGACGACGGATGAGACACTCGCGACGAAGACCCGGGACGCCGGCGTGAGATCGAACGAGCGAAACTCGAAGACGCGATCCCAGAGCCTGTGGAGGTTCACGTCGCTCTCGAGATGGATGACCGTGTCCGGTCCCAGCGCCCGCGCGGCGTAGGTGCCGGCCGCCACTGGAACGCCATCTGGGCCACTGATGGTGACGTCATCGAGAGTTGGATAGCCCTCGGCGGCCTCGCCGGGTCCCGGGTTGGTCGACTCGACGCCGGACGGCGTCTGCACGGGGTCGATCGCGGGAACGTTGTCGGTGGGCAGGGCATAGACGGCAACAACAACGGCCGCCGCAGCCACCACGCCGCCCGCAGCCCACTTGCCTGCGCGCCGGCGCCTGGCACCGTGCGTCACCCTCTCCATGTCCAGTTGCGTCGTTGCTGGCACGGCTTCCTCCATCAGCTCGCGGAGATCACGCGTCATGCGTGCACCTCCTGTCCATCGATGACGAAGTCGAGGCAGCCTCGGAGCGTCGCGAGCCCACGGTGGCATGCCGACGCAACCGTGCCCTCCGAGATCGCCATGGCGTCGGCGACCTCGCGTGTGGACTGGTCGAGGTAGTAGCGACGAATCACCACTTCCCGCTGCCGTGGCGGTAGCGTCGACAACGCGTCACGAAGGTCCTGGCCGAGGGCAACGGTGTTGCC
>JAWWBG010000076.1:0-10845 GCA_033721095.1 Nitriliruptorales bacterium | reverse complement strand
GCCGGGTTCGCCGGGCTCGTCGATGCCCATGACCCGCGAGATCCCACGCACGCCGAGGTTGTTGTGCATGAGGTTCGGGTCGAGGTCGTACTGCTCGACCATCCGCCTGGCGATTCGCATCATGACCACGCCGAAGCGCACGGCGGCATACACCTCGTACCAATGGATGTTGGTGAGGGTCCGGTCGGTGCGGGCCTCGTAGTGTCCGACGATCTCGTCGAGGTCGAGGAAGCCCGGCAGTCGGGGGCTGTCGGTCGCCGACTCCATGGTCCGGTCGATGTGGCGGTACCAGACGACGTCGGCGGCCGGTGGGGCGAGCTCGACCATCTCCCAGTCGATGATGGCCGCCGGCCGGAAGTCCTGCCAGATGATGTTGGAGATCCGCGAGTCGCCCCAGGACAGGCGGATGTCGTGGGCGGCCTCGTCGTCGGGCTGGTGCTCACGCAGCCATGTCATCGCGTGGTCGATGATCGGCAGGGGCTCGTCGGCCCGCCCCCACGCCAGCATGTCCTCCCACTGGCCCAGCATCTGGTCGGGTCCGGGCTCGCCGAACTCGGGTCGGTCGAGGAAGGAGAAGACGGCTGGGTCGATCGCATGGAGGTCCGCCACGGCATCGAGTCCGGATGTGTGCAGCCGGCGCTGGTCCTCCTCGCTCGCCTCGAAGATCCAGCCGCCCGTCGAGAATGGCGGGTTGTCCGGCGGCACCAGCCCCTCCACCGCCTCCATCACGTAGAACGGTGCACCCAGGATCGACGAGTCCGTTTCGAGCGCAACGACGTGCGGCACCGGGACGCTCGAGTTGTCGGCCACGGCGCGCATCGCGCGAACCTGGCGGCTGACGTCCGTGTCCTTGAAGACCGTGACGCCACTCGGTTCGAGCTTGAGGACCTGCCGCTGCTCGTGCGACTCGCCGCCGGTCGTCCACGTCGCCGTGTAGACGGTGGTCTCGGACGAGAAACCGGCCTCCTCGTTCTGCGCTCCGACCGCGATCCCGACGGGTCCGTCCGCCTTGAGCACGTCCGACAGGTATCGGCCCAGCTCGGTGGCCAACTCCATCCGCACCTCCGTTCTCCGGCTGCACTCTACGGAGCAAGTCCGCCGGGACGTAGCCTGACGGAAGTTTGAGGAGGGGGTGCTGTGAAGCGTGATCCGGCGGCCGCGTGGGCGGCCCTGCGTGGTTTTCCGGCCGCGGCCGTGCCGCGCCGGCTGTCGCCGCTGACGTCGATTCGCGTTCCCGACGACCTGGCCGCGGTGACGTCGATCGCGCCCGACGAGGTCGACCCCGTCGACGTCGGGATGGATGCCGGCAGCGTCGACCGGATCTGGGAGGGTGTCGAGCGCCTCTACGGCACCGCGATGAACCAGTCGATCGCCCTGTGCATACGCCGCGAGGGCGAGGTGATCCTCGATCGCGCCATCGGCCACGTCACGGGCAACGAACCCGACGCCGACCCGGAGGCCGAGAAGGTTCCCGTCCACCACACCACGCCGTTCCTCATCGCGTCGGCGTCCAAGTCCGTCACCGCCATGTGCATCCACCTGCTGGACCAGCGCGACCAGCTGCACATCGAGGATCGTGTCGCCGACTACATCCCCGAGTTCGCCAGGCACGGCAAGGACACGATCACGATCGGGCACGTGCTGTCGCACAAGGCCGGCGTCCCCAACATCCCGCCCGAGGCCCTCGACCTCGAGTACGTCCAGGACCCCGACCACGCGCTCCAGATCATGATCGACGCCAAGCCGTTCCACCAGCCCGGACGATTGGTCGCCTACCACGCCATCAGTGGCGGCTTCGTGCTCGCCGAGATCATCAAGCGCGTCACGGGCAAGCCGGTCAAGCAGTTCCTGGAGGAGGAGATCCTCCAGCCACTGAAGTTCGAACGCATGACCTACGGGACGCCGGCCGCGGACGTGCCCCTGGTCGCGAAGGGCCACTCGGCGGGGTTCCCCGTGCTCCCGCCCATGTCCCAGTTCTTCGAGCGGGCACTCGGCAAGCCATTGCCGGAGCTCAACGAGCTCCTCAACGACCCGCGTGTGTTCGCGGGCGTGATCCCGTCGGGCAACATCGTTGCGAGCGCCCGCGAGGCCAGCCGCTTCTTCGAGTTGCTGCGCGTCGGCGGGACCCTCGACGGCGTCGAGATCTTCGAACCACGGACCATCCGCCGGGCGATCACCGAGCAGTCGTACATGCAGATCGACTTCGCCCTCGGGTTCCCGTTCCGTTACGCGTACGGGTTCATGCTCGGCGCGAAGGTGTTCAGCCTGTACGGCCCGGAAACCCACTGGGCGTTCGGGCACCTGGGCTACGTCAACACCATCTGCTGGGCCGACCCGGAACGGAAGGTTTCCGGGGCCTTCCTGCTGGCAGGCAAGCCCATCATCGGGCCGCACCTGTATCCACTGTGGAACGTCATGCGGACGATCACGACCGAGGCGCCGCGTGACGGCCTCGCCGACTCGCCGCTGGTCACCGAGGGGTAGCCACGCGGTCGGTCAGGGGACGGCTTCCGTTGCTCGCCACAGGTACCAGGCCGCCACCGACCGCCAGGGACGGAAAGCCTCGCCGTGCTCCTCGAGCTGGCCGGGAGAGGGCATCTCGCCGCCGTAGGCCATCGACCAGCCCTTGCGGACGCCGTAGTCGCCGGTCGGCCAGACGTCGGGACGGCGCAGCTGGAACAACAGGAACATGTGCGCCGTCCACGGACCGATCCCGCGCACGGCGACCAGCCGTTCGAGGACGTCGTCGTCGGAACGTCGCGACAACCCGTTCAACGCCAGGTCGCCGCGGTCGACGTGCACGGCCAGGTCGAGGATCGATGCTGCCTTGTTCCCCGACAGCCCAGCGCTGCGCAGCTCGTCGGCGTGCGCGAGCACCGTGTCGGCGGCCACGCGACCGCCGAGGAGGTTGGTGAGCTTGCGCCACGTCGCGGCGGCCGACTTGCCCGACACCTGCTGGTAGACGATCGATCGGGCCAGCGAGGCGAAGTGCGTGCGCACCTTCTTTCCGAGCGGCGGAGGCCCGTGGAGCCCGAGGAGCCCCTTCATCACGGGATCGCGGCGTGCCAGGGTCCGTGCGGCTCGGGCGTAGTCGTCGGGTTCGAGCGGCTTCATGAGCTCAATATCCGTACCGGTGTGACAGGTCCGCGGCCCGTGCCCGCAGGATGGCGTCGCGCTCGTCGGCAGTGAGCCTTGGTGTGTCCGCCGGGAGCTCGTCGTCGAGTCGCTGGCGCGGCACCGTGCACAGGGCCACGGTTGGACTGCCATCGGCGAGCAGGTACCGGATGGCCAGGGTCCCGTCCGTGCATCCGACCGGGTCGAGCCAGTTGGCCACGCCGGGATCGTCATGGCACAGCACGCCAACGAATCGGCCGTCGTCGGTCAAGGTCGCCTGGTGCGAGTTGATCGAGGACTGCCGGGTGCCGAACTCCAGCGACTGCCAGAACCGGTCCGCCAGCGACAGCGACCACATGCGGGCTGCCGGTGGTTCGAACGTGATGATCACGGCCTCGTCCGGTGAGCAGGTGAATCGGCCCATCCCGTAGGCCTGGCCGGTGAGTCCGGCGGCATCGTCGGGCACTGGGAATGGGGTGATGTCGCCCACCTCGAGCCCGGCGATCGCATCCGCCATCCGCTGCCAGCTGTCGAGGCCGCTGGTCAGCCACTGCGCCAACCTCGTCAGTCGAGTGGCCATCCACGCGTCGGTTGCCTCCGGGGCGGCGACCGGCCCATCGGCGCGCTCGATGTGCAGGCGGGCGGGTTCCTCGCCACCCCAGTCGTTGAAGTACTGGCGGACGACCAGGAAGCCGGCGTCCTCATCCGTCGGGAGGTGGTTGAGCGGCCCCGGTTCGCCACCCACGACGATCTCCACGGAGCCGTCCGGATCGGCGTCGAGCTGGTCACGTGACAACGATCCCGATGAGTGCCAGCCACCGACGTTGCCATCACCGAAGTGGCCAGTGTTGACCTGGAACTCGATTGCGGTCGCGGTTCCGAGTCGACCGCTGATCCGATAGACGGCGTCGCCGCGGACCGGCGCCCACGAGTAGTTGCAGTCGGGGTTGTCGAGGCCCCAGCTGGCGCGGTTCTCGATCAGCCGGCCGAACGAGGGATGGTCGGGGTCGTCGTGCTCGATGCAGATGCGGATGCCCGCGTTCAGGTACCGCAGCAGGTACCGCCAACCCTCGGCGCGAAGGTCCTCGTCGATGTCGGCGTCCTCGACGACCCGGCGCATGTCGGCGACCAGCTCGGCGACGTGCGACCAGGCAGTGCCGTCGCGGACCGCACGGGCCTCGATCGCCTCGACCAGGCCCGAGGTCCGAGCCCCTCCTGACGCCACGAAGTCGCCGAGCTCGTTGCTGCTGTTCGGGTCGGTCATGGCGTGATCGGGATGTCGAAGGCCTCGATGTAGTCCGCGAAGCGGTCGAGGACCTGGCGCTCGTCGATCCCGTGGTCGGCGAGGTCGTAGGTGTAGGTGCCCCACATGCCGTGTGGACGGCCGGCGAGCCGTTCGGTCATGGCTGCTTCGGCCTCCGGCGTCAGCTCGTCGCCGAAGTGGGCGTACAGGCGTCGGATCTCGGCGATCGGATCCGCGGTGAATCGGTCGTACAGGACGTCGAAGAAGCCGTCGTCGCCGTGCTCGGACCGGTGGGTGAGCAGGCGGTGGGCGCTCTCGAACTGGAGGTCGTGCCAGACGTCACCGGCCCGCGGTGCCGCGCCGTCCGAGAGGTACTGCCACACGTCGGTGATCATGTGGGCGCAGGAGCCGACGCTGTTGCGCGGGTCGCGGTGCGTGACCACGAAACGTGCGTCGGGATATGCCGCCCGCAGCACGTCCAGGCCGAGCAGGTGTCCGGGCGCCTTGAGGTTCCAACGGCCCGTCGTCTGTGACCCCAGCACCTGCAGCGTGAGCGCGTGCCAGTCGGTCCGCGATGCCAGGTCGTCAGCGAGGAGGAACTCGGTGTAGGTCGGCACGTGGGCGTAGCCGGGAAATTCCAGGCTTCGGAAGTCCTGGGCGTACACGAAGGTGCACTCGGTGGGTCCGTCGCCGGGCTCCCAGTGCTGCGCCTTGAGATGAGGGACGGCCTCGAACGTGGCCTCGGTCTTCGCCACCGATGCCGCGATGCGCGGGTCGGTCGTGAAGGTGTCATCGGTCGCCGGGGGGATCGAGTCGAGCACCTCCCATTTCATCAGCGAGCGGTTGGCAGGGTCGGCGTCGAGCAGCGCATGCAGCAGCGTGCTGCCCGTACGGGCCATGCCCATGACGATCAGCGGTCGCGAGATCCCGACCTCGTGCACCGGATGCTGACGGGCCCAGTCCGCGATGCGCAGGCGATTCGCGAGGCGCTCGGCGATGAGGACATCGACGGCGATCTGGCCGAGGTCGTTGAGGTGGGCCTCGCTCGCAAGTGCGTCGAGCAACACGCGCAGCGCCGGCTCCCACCTTGGTTCGCCGAAGTCGTCAAGGCCGGTGGCGGCCGTGGCCTCCTCGACGTGCTGGTCGAACGACTTCACGATCAGCGGCAGGCGCCCGTCAGATCGCGCCCGCGGCCTCGAGCATCGCCTTCATCTCCTCGGCGACGGCCGTGAGGCCCGACATGGGCCGGATGAAGACGGTCAGGTCGGTGATCATGCCGTCCTTCACGGTGAGGTAGTCGATGCCGGTGACCTTGCGGTCGCTGCTCGTCGTTCCCTCGAAGACGAAGATGGCGCGGTCCCACGACGTGAGCTCGTCGATGTAGTGGAGGTCGGGCAGCACCTGGATGATGGACTCGAGGATCATCCGGATCGCATCGCGTCCCTCGTAGGGCTTGAAGACGACGGGAGAGTGGAAGGTGGCGTCTTCGGCGAACAGCTCCATGACGGCATCGAGGTCGCGCGCTTCGACGGACGTCCGGAACCTGCGTGTTGCGCTCATCGGCGCTCCTTCCTCGAATCAGGGACGGTAGTTCACGCGGGCGCACAACCCGGTCTGGACGCGAGAAACCGAAACGACCCGGCGCCTTGTGTCCGGGTCGTCTCGGTTCGGTGTTCGAACAGGTCAGCTCGGCTGGACGCTGTCCATCACGAGCCCGCTCGTGACCTCGACCTTCGCCGAGGTCACCCGCCAGGTCTCGCCGTCGTCCTCGCTGTCGAGTTCCACGGTGATCCGTCCGATCATGTGGTCCTGGGTCAGCGCAAACGTCTCGTCGCCGCGACGTTCGACGCGGAGTGTCCAGCCGTTCTCGCTGGCCAGCTCCATCGCCCGCTCCTCGGTGACGCCGAGGACGTGGGCAAGCCGCTCGCGGCCCTCGTTGTCGGTCATGCCCAGCGGCTCGTCGGCTTCGCCCGTCGGGTCGGAGGGAGCCTCGGAGTCGGTGGGCGTGTCGGTTGCCGTGGCCCCGTCGCAGGCGGCCAGGCCGATCGCGCTGAAGGCGAGCGCCGTGGCGACCAGGCCGAGGCGCAGTGCTGCTGCCATGTTTGGTCTCCGGATGAGATGCCGCCCAGAATGCGGCGTGGTGGTCGCGGCCGCTGCGGCCGTTCGAGCAGTTGGACGCAGCGCCGGGCCAGCGAGTTCGCGACGTGCGCTGGCCGATCGGCCACCACCTCGTGTCCGTCGACAATCGACGGCGCCGGTGGGTCACGCCCTCCAGTCGTGTTCGGCCAGCTCGTCGGGTGCGAACGGACCCCTCGACGTCACGATCGTCGTGACGAGATCGGGCGGTGTGACGTCGAAGGCCGGGTACCAGCCCGTGGCTCGTTCGGAGGCCGTGCGGGTCCCGAGCACGTGCAGGACCTCGTCGCCATCGCGTTCCTCGATCGGGACGTCGGCGGGCGTCGCCGCGTGCGCGTCCGGCTCATGGATCAGTGCGTGGTAGGGGACGCCATGGTGTCGGGCTGCGATCGCCAGCTGGAGCGTCCCGATCTTGTTGACGACGTGGCCGTCGAGGGTGACGCGGTCCGCTGCCGTGACGAACCGGGAGGCCCGGCCCCGGGCCATGGCCCAGGCTCCCATGCCGTCGGTGATCACGGTCGTGTCGACCCCGATCTCGGCCAACGACTCGGCGGTCAAGCGAGCACCCTGGAGGTACGGCCGCGTTTCGGTGACGACGGCGGTCACGTCCTTGCCCGCGCGGAGGGCCGCCGCGAACGCCTCGGTCACGTAGGACTCGCCCCAGCAGTGCGTGAGGATCGCATCGCCATCCTCGAACAGCGTCGCGGCATGGCGTCCGAGCTGGCGGCTGCGCTCCAGGTAGTCCTCGCCGGCCCGACGCGCGGCAGTCTCGACCTCCTCGCTCAGCGACTCCTCGCCGACAAGGCTCCGGGCGACCTGCAACATCCGGTCGGTTGCCTGTCGAACCAGGTTGTTGGTCGGCCTCGTCGCCACCAGCCGCTGCGCCGCCCGCTCGAGGTCGTCGATGCCGCCGCCACGTCGTTCGAGCTGGCGAGCGGCCAACACCATCCCGAAGGCCGCGGCGAAGTACGGGCCACTGGACTGGGTCACCATCTCCTCGATCGCGACCGCGACGTCCTCGACGGTGGCGCAGTGCACCCAGGTCTTCTCGAGGGGAAACACCCGTCGATCGAGGATGTCCACGCCGTCCTCGGTCAGCCGCACGCTGTCGGCCACGAGCGTGGGGACCAGCGATTGGCGGGGGTCGTTCACGGTCGCTCCGGTGCCCTCCCGGCAACCTACCGAGTCGGCCGTGGGCGCCGAATCGCGTACCGTCGAGGGCGGCAAGGGGGTCGCCGATGGCTCGTCGTTCCGTGACGGAGCGAATCGTTCGCCGCGCATGGTTCGCGGCCGGCAAGCTGCGTTCCAACCCGCTCCAGGGCGTTCGCGATCTCCCGGGGTTCCGACCGCCGTCACTGGCCGAACGCGTCGCCGGCAAGGTCGTGATGGTCACCGGTGCCTCCAGCGGGATCGGTGAGGCGACCGCTCGGCACGTGGGCCGGGCCGGCGCCACCGTCCTGTTGGTTGCTCGTCGTCCGGAAGCACTCGCCGAGGTCCGTGAAGCGATCGAGGCCGAGGGTGGCACCGCGGTCGACCTCCCCACCGACCTCACTGACGCCGATGCCGTCGCCGCGCTCGGCGCTCGCGTCGTCGAGGACTTCGGCGGCGTCGATGTCCTCATCAACAACGCCGGCATGTCGATCCGGCGCTCGATCGTCCGCTCGGTCGACCGGCCGGACACCTACGAGCGAACGATGGAGCTCAACTACCTGGCCGCCGTCCGGCTGATGCTCGCGTTGCTGCCTTCCATGCGCGAACGCGGCGGGGCCCACATCGTCAACGTGACGACGCTGGCCGTGCAGGTCAACGCCCCCCGCTTTTCGGCCTACGTGGCCTCCAAGTCGGCGTTGGAGGCCTTCACGCGGGTCGCCCGCGCCGAGACGTTGTCCAACAACATCGTGTTCACGAACATCCGCATGCCGTTGGTGCGCACGCCGATGAGCGAGGCCTCGCCGGTCTGGAACGTGTTCCCGGCGCTGACACCGGAGGACGCCGCCGAGATGGTGGTCGATGCCATCCGGCGCCAGCCTCGTGAGCTCAACACGCCGTTCGGGTCCATGGTCGAGCTGGGCACGCGGCTCACGCCCCGCGTCGCCGATCAGCTGTTGCATCGCTTCCACCGGCTGTTCCCGGAGGAGGGCCTCGAGAACTTCGAGCCCAGCCGGCTCCAGCGACAGATCGCGAAGGCGGTCGGGCCCCGCCGCTGACGAGCGGGTTGACGTTCGGTCCCACCTCGCGGGAGCCCTACCGTCATGTCGGCCAAGGAGATCGCCATGTCCGAGTCCGTCACCGTCGAGCGCGACGGGCACGTCCTGCTGATCGGCATCAACCGGCCAGACAAGCGCAACGCCTGGAACCTCGACGTGATCAACGGCGTCGCCCGCGCGTACGAGCAGCTGTCCACCGACGACGAGGTCCGCGTCGGGGTCCTCTTCGGTCACGGTGACCATTTCTCGGCCGGGCTCGACCTCGCCGAGGTGGGTCCGGTCGTGGCCGAGCAGGGCCCGGCCGCCCTGTCGGGCGAGGGCGCCTACGACCCCTTCGGCCTGTGGGGCGAGCCGCCGGCCAAGCCGGTCGTGATGGCCGTCCAGGGCATCTCCTTCACGCTGTCCATCGAGCTCGCGCTCGGCTCGGACATCGTCATCGCGGCCAACGACGTGCGCTTCAACCAGCTCGAGATCGGCCGTGGGATCATCCCGTTCGGTGGCGCCACCATCCGTGCGGCCGACCAGCTCGGGTGGGGCAACGCCATGCGGTTCCTGCTCACCGCCGAGGAATTCGGCGCCGACGAGGCCCTGCGCATCGGCCTTGTCCAGGAGGTCGTCGAGCCGGGTGAACAGGTCGCCCGCGCAACGGCCATCGCCCAGCAGATCGCCAGGCAGGCTCCGCTCGGCGTCCAGGGAACGCTTGCCAATGCGCGCATGGCTCGAGAGCAAGGTCTGGCCGCCGCACGCGAGCACCTGGCGGGCCTGTTGCCGTCGATCATGAACAGCGAGGATGCCGCCGAGGGCATTCGCTCCTTCCTCGAGCGCCGCGAGGGAAACTTCACCGGTCGCTGACCGATCCTTTCGCCGCCGTCGCAATCGGGTTAAGTTCAGGACCCCCCGATCGCCCCGCGACTGCCCGGATTTCTCCGGATGACAGGTTCGTTGGCTTCCGGGGGACGAATCGCCGAGCAGAGGTGGGGGATGCGGATACTCGTGGCCGTGGCTTCCGGCAAGCGAGGGACGAGGTTCCTGGCCGAGGCCTTGGGTGACCAGTTCGCCAGTCGCGGGCTGACGGTTGACGTCCTCGAGCCGGGCGAGATAGCGGGCTTCGACGACTACGACGCGGTCCTGGTCGGCGCCTCCCTGAGCGGTGGTCGTTGGCGTCGCGACGCCCGCCAGTTCGTCCGCGACCATGCCGACTCGCTCGCGGATCGACCGGTGTGGCTGTTTTCCTCGCGGAAGGCAGGGGACCGGTCGACGGTCGATGTCCAGGATGTCAACATGGGCTCGATCGTGCGCGACATCGGCGTGCACGAGCATCGGGTGTTCGACGTGCCGTCGGAGCGCATGTTGCGCCGTGCCAAGAAGAAGCCACTCGAGGGCGGGATGAACCGCTTCGACGAGGTGGCCGAGTGGGCCCAGTACATCCTCGAGCAGCTGTCGACCCACCTGATCTGGATGATGGGCGCCGCAGAGGTGAACCTGCCGACCCCGGAGTCCTCGAACCGCTGAGGCTGTACCCGTCGCTCTCGTCGGGATCCCGATCGGCGTAGAGTCGCCCGGAGCAGGGAGATGGCTCATGGAATCTGCTGGACCGGCCGCCGACCTCGACCCCGGTGGCATGACGGGTGCCGGCCCGTGGGCCGTCGGCAGGACCCTCGAGGGGGACACGTTCGCGGTGTCGCGCAAGTGCCGTCACCTGCGCGCGGACCTGGCCGAGGGCCATGTCGATGAGGAGGGCTGCCTCGTCTGTCCGTGGCACCAGGCCCGTTACGAGCCCGGGACGGGCCGCATGGTCTCGGGGCCGCAGGGCGTGTTCCGATACGTGCCCGGTCTCGGCGCGTTCTACAAGGCCGTCACGCGCGTCGTGCCCCTCAAGACCGCACCCGTCCATGAGGAGGACGGCCAGCTGCACGTGACGAGCTGATGGCCAACCCGGTTCTCGACGACCGCGAGATCCGTTTCCTCCTCCACGACGTCATCGAGGTCGAGCAGCTCACCACGCTCGACCACTTCGCCGGTCATGCGCGGGACACGTTCGAGGCCGTGGTCGACGCGGCCCGGCGCGTGGCCCGCAACGTCCTGTTCCCCGGCTACCGCGCCCTCGACGAGCACCCACCCCGGTTCGAGGACGGTCGGATCCTG
>JAWWBG010000075.1:0-10869 GCA_033721095.1 Nitriliruptorales bacterium | reverse complement strand
GGTGAGCTGCTGCCCCTGGCCGAGCGGCTCGGCCACGCCAACGCGCTCGTGCTCGTCCATCGGGCGCTTGCGGCACTGGCGATCATCGATGGCGATCTCGACAAGGCCAAGGGCCACGCCAGCGAGGACGAGCGCGTTTGTACGGAGCAGGGGTTTCCGTGGATCGTCCAGGCGTGGGCCTTCCAGGCACACCACGCCGTGTTGGCAGGCGAGTGGGAACTGGCTGACGAGCTGGCGCGCAAGGCCGTGGCCAGCGACGTTCCCGGCGCCTTCGCTGGCATCGGCGCGTCCGCGGCCGCCTGGGTGGCCGCCATTCGCGGTGATCGGGGGAGCGTCCTGCGCCTGCACCGCGAGTTCCTCGAGCCCGTCCTGGGCGTCGACGTGCCGTTCGTCGGTCGCCGGGGCCTGCTCAACCACCTGGCGCTCGCCCTTGCGTGGATTGGAGATCGAGAAACCCTCGCGCGACTCCAGCCGGGCCTCCAGGAGGTCCTCGCGACAGGTGACGTCATCATGCCCTGGATCACGCTGCCGCAGCGGCTCGGTGTCGCCTTGACCACCGCGGCCATCGGGCAGTGGGAGCAGGCCCACGCGGACATGGCCGCCGCCCGGGCCACCGCCGAAGAGCTGGGCATGCGACCGGGCTGGACCGGGCTCGACCTCTGGGACGCGTGGCTGCACCTCGAGCAGGGTGGTGACGCGCTGGCGCAGGTCCCCGGCCTCCTCGAGGCCGCAGTGGCCGCATTCGAGGCCGACGGCATGGAACGCCATCTCGAGCTCGTCGACCAGCTCCGGGAACGGCTGGCGGCCGTCAGCTGAGGCCGGCCAGCTCCTTGGCCCGGATGAACACGGCGTCGGTCATGGGCTCGGTCAACCGGCCCGTGAACGTGTTGTGCTGCGACGGGTGGTAGCAACCAAGCAGCGTGTGGCCACTGGCGGTCATGGCCTCGGCGGCATGGCCGAACTTCGGCTTGCGACCGTCCCAGCCGAGGACGCGCAGCACGGCGTCCCACCCGAACCCGCCCAGCGCGACGATGACACGGGCGTCGAGCAGCGCCAGCTCGTTGACGAGGAACCGCTGGCAGTTGTCGCGCTCCTCGACGGTGGGCTTGTTCTGCGGCGGCGCGCACTTGACCGGCGCGCTCATCCACAGCCCGGTCAGCTCGAGCCCGTCGTCGACGTGCTCGGCCGTGGGTTGGTTCGCGATGCCGACGCGGTACAGGCTGGCGAACAGCCAGTCCCCGGACCGGTCGCCCGTGAACATGCGGCCCGTGCGGTTGGCGCCGTGGGCTGCTGGCGCCAGGCCGACCGTCACGATGCGGGCATCGGGATCACCGAATCCGGGGACCGGCTGGCCCCAGTAGTCCCAGTCCCGGAAGCTGGCCCGTTTCTCGGTGGCGACCTGCTCGCGCCAGGCCACCAACCGAGGGCACGCGTGGCAGGCGACGACGGCGGCCTCGACCTGCGGGAGGCTGGTGAACTCGAGCTCCATCGACGTCCTGTCCATCGACGCGGTCTGTCCGTTACGGACGTCAGATGACGTCGTCGGTCGGCAGGCAGACCTCCGAGAAGTCCCGCCCGAACGGCGTCAGCTCGATGGACCGTCGGACCGTCCTGGTTCGCTTCGCCTGCTTGAGGGCGTCCTGCACCGGTGGTTGGGCTTCGAGCATCTCGTAGCGCTTGGCGTCCAGCTCCTCGCGGGAGAACCAGATCAGTCCGAGACGGAAGAGGTTGTTGAGGTACGCGGGTACGCGATCCGGAAACCGGACACCGGCACGTTCGCCGATGAGGCTGATGCCCGGTGCCAGCATCTCGCCGCGGGCCCCGAGTGCGACGGCGCGAACGTCGACGGCTGGCTCGGCGCCGTTGAGCGTGAGGTACCGCAGGATCCTCGCCTCGTCGGGGGCGAGCAGGTCGAGGATCCGGGCGTACGAGGGGTGGAAGGGCTCCTCGTACTCGATGTCCACGGACCGGCGCAGCAGCTCCTCACCCTTTCGGCGGAGGGTCGCGGCGTCGAGTTTCTCGTGGGCCCGTCGTGCGGGCTCGGGAGCGAGGCCGAACAGGTTCCGAGCCTGGACCCGGACGTCGGCCAGCGCCTCCGCAAGGACGTCGCTGGCCGGGTCGCCTCGCCGGACGCCGCTGACCACCCGGCCTGTCAGCTGCGCGGACGAGCGCAGGCCGAACGTCGCGATCTTGGTGCCGACCTCGGCGCCGACGCGCAGCACCTCGAAGGTCGCCCGGAGCGCGTCACCGGCCATGTCGTTCTCCTCGATCATCCGATCCCTCCGAACAGCAGCGCCACCTGGGCCAGGCCGGAAGCGAACCCGAGCGCGCCGCCCACCGTGTAGAGGATCCACTCGTCCTCCTCGACAACCGGACGCAGCAGCTGGACGAAGTCCTCGTTCGACATCCCGTAGAGCCGCCGGAACATCTCCTCCTCCACGAGCGCCGCGCGCGTCTGGACGAACTCCTCGTCGGTCACCAGCGATGGGCCCAGCTCCTCGGCCGTGACGGCCAGGTCGGTCTTGACCTGCTCGTAGCGACGGCCGCCCAGCGCGAGGCGGGCGGCGGGCGCCGCGATGCTCAACGCCTCGTCGACCAGCGGCTTGGCGTGTCGATGGATGAGGGCCTTGACGCGATCCTTGTTCGGACCGGTCTGCATCCGCTCGACTGCCTTGGGCAGGGTCGCGAACTGGTGGGCGGCGACGGCCGCGAAGTGGCGGGCGATCTCCTCCTTGCGCTTGAGCATCGACCCCTGGAGCGTGAACGGCCCGATCTTTCGGGGGTCGGGCGGCACGAAGATCATCTGGAACGCCAACCAGTTGGTCGAGTAGCCCACGAAGATGCCGAAGGCGGGCAGCAGCCACCACTGGTGGTCGGGGAAGCCGATCGTGAGGACCATCTGGACCAGGCCGAGCAGCAGTCCGAAGATCGCGCCGACGTTGATGAGGAACCAGAACTCCTTGCGGCCGGCGTCCATCATTGTGTCGACGAGGACGCGGGGGTTGCCAGCCATCTCCTCGATCATCATCAACCGGGCGTCGAGCAGCGAGTCGACGTTGTCCAGCACGTCGTCGACGGCCTTGCGCCCAGCGGCCGGCAGCAGCGCTTCGCAGCGGGCGTACACGGCCTGTTTCACGGGATCGGGCAGCCCCTGCCAGACCTCGGGGTACTCGCGCCTGGCCGTCTCGGTGACGACCTCCGGGATCATCGGCTTCAGCTTGTCGACGAGGTAGGCGACCGTTTCGTCCGGGTTCATCATCTCGACGAGCTCGCGGAGGCTCGCAAGGTTGGTGACGGCCGAGTCGACGGCCAGCGTGGCCATCTTCCAGGCTCGCCGCGGCACGATGCCCTGCCAGCCCAGCCACGGCTCGCGGAGGCCGACGAAACGGATGGGGTAGAACGCCATCTGGATGCCCAGCCAGTTGGTCGTCCACGCGATCGTGGCCGCGATGACGGGGATGGACAGGAACTTGAGGTTGTCCGGATCCGTGATCCAGTCGATGATCGTTCCACGCTGACGGCCGGGCCCACGGACTCTACTGAGACAGCTGGGGCGCTCGTGTCTCACGGTTGGACGGGGCTCGTCCGACGTGACAGCGCCGTGCCGTGCCAGACTCGAACCGTCGAAGGCGGGTTGATGGGCAATGGCGAGGTGGCGCTGGCGGGTGGACTGGCTGCCCTGGCCGTGATGGTCGTCACGTGGTTGGCGAGCCTGGTCCAGCGCGACGTGTCGCTGGTGGATCGCGTGTGGGGGCTGGGTTTCGTGGCGATGGCGTGGACGTACGCCGTCGCGGTCGACGGGGGCTCGCGGATCCTCCTGGCGGCGGTCCTCATCACCGTCTGGGGCCTGCGCCTGTCCGTCTACATCACGGCGCGCAACTGGGGGGACGGCGAGGACCCGCGCTACGCGGCCATGCGCGCGAAGCGGCCCGACACGTTCGCCGTGCGTTCCCTGGTCACGGTGTTCGTCCTCCAGGGGGCGCTGGCCTGGTTGGTGGCGCTGCCGCTGTACGGCATCGCGATCAGCGGCCCGGACGACCTCGGGTGGCTCGACGTGATCGGCGTGGCCATCTGGGCGGTCGGCTTCACCTTCGAGGCCGTCGGCGACTGGCAGCTGTCGAGGTTCCTCGGAGACGAGGCCAACCGCGGCAGGGTGCTCGACACGGGCCTCTGGCGTTGGACCCGCCATCCCAACTATTTCGGCGACGCGACGATGTGGTGGGGAATCGGGGTCATCGGACTGGCGGCCGGCGCGTGGTGGGGCCTGGTCGGCCCGGCGCTGATGATGGTGCTGATCGTGAAGGTCTCCGGTGTCGCCCTCACCGACCGGAACATGGCCGGCAAGAGCAAGCGAGAGGGCCACGCCGCCTACGTCGCGCGCACCTCGGCCTTCTTTCCCCGACCGCCCCGCAAGCTCACGGACGTCGACGGCTAGCGTCCGGCGCCACATGGCCGACGACACCTTCACGATGGACCGGGCGACCTGGGATGCCTTGGTCGAGCGGTCGTGGTCGGATTTTCCCTACGAGGTGTGCGGCCTGCTCGGCGTACGGCCGGACGGTGGCCTCGAGCACTTCCCGATCACCAACGCCGAACGTTCGATGACCTACTACGTGATGGAGCCCCGGGACCTGCTCCGCGCGATGCGAGAGATCGAGGACAACGAGTGGGGCCTGGCGATCTACCACTCGCACACGCACACGCAGGCGTACCCGTCCGAGACCGACATCCGGCTGGCCCAGTATCCGGAGGCGACCTACCTGATCGTCACCCTCCAGGACCGCGACAACCCCGACATCCGCGGCTTCTCGATCATCGACGGCGAGGTCACCGAAAAGCCCGTCGAGGTCGTCGACTGAGGTTGCCAACGTCCGCACTGGCCCCACGGGTCGCGCCACCCCCGTCGGTACCCTCCGCGACCGTCGTCCATCCCGGTGTCTCCATGCCTGTTGTCCGCATCCCGACCGTGCTGCGCAAGCACACGTCCGGCGAGGCCAGGGTCGAGGCTGCCGGCAGCACGGTGCGCGAGGTCTTCGACAACCTGATCGCGGCCAACCCCGGCCTGGCCGAGCAGCTGCTCGATGGTGACGACGTGCGCGGCTTCATCAACGTGTATGTCTCCGACGAGGACATCCGCTACCTCGACGGCCTTGCGTCGACGGTTGCGGAGGGCGACGAGATCTCGATCATGCCCGCGGTTGCGGGTGGCGCCTGACGGCCGCCGGTGCGCTTCGACGACATCTCCCAGGCGATCGGCAACACGCCGCTGGTCGCCCTGCCGAACCTGAGCCCGCCGACGGCCACGGTGCACCTCAAGCTCGAGGGCCACAACCCGACCGGTTCGGTGAAGGATCGGGTCGCGCTGTATCTCCTGAACGAGGCCGAGCGCAACGGGGACATCGGGCCCGGCTCACACGTCCTCGAACCCACGTCCGGCAACACCGGCATCGCGCTGGCGGCGCTGTGCCGCACCCGTGGCTATCGGCTGACCTGCGTCATGCCCGAGAACACGTCGGAGGAGCGCAAGCAGCTGCTGACGATGTTCGGCGCGGAGCTGGTCTTCTCGCCGGCCACCGAGGGCTCGAATGGGTCGGTCCGCGTGGCGCGCGAGATGGACGCGGCGGACGATGACGTCTTCATGCCGTTCCAGTACGGCAACGACGCGAACCCGTTGGCGCACTACGAGACGACTGCGGCCGAGATCATCAACGACCTGCCGTCGGTCACCGCGTTCGTCGCCGGACTTGGCACGGGCGGGACAGTGACCGGAGTCGGCCACCGGCTCAAGCGGTGGAACCCGGACGTCAAGGTCTACGCCGCCGAGCCCGAGTACGGCGACCTCGTCTACGGACTGCGCAACCTCGACGAGGGGTACGTCCCCGAGGTCCTCGACGTGGACATCCTCGACTCCCGCATCAAGGTCGACTCGCTGAAGGCGTTGACGTGGACACGCCGCCTTGCGGCCGAGGAGGGGATCTTCGCGGGCGTTTCCACCGGCGCCGCGCTGGCCATCTGCGAGCGTGTCGCGACGCGCCTGCCCGAGGGATCCGACATCGTCGTCCTGAGTCCTGACGGCGGCTGGAAGTACCTGTCGACGGGCGCCTACGACCAGGGGGACGTGCAGGAGATTGCCGAACGGATCTCGAACACCCTCTGGGCCTGAGCGACGGGCTCACGTGAACCCGCGGGCGCTTCGGGCGGTCACGGCCTAGGGTTCCCCGCGCGGGAGGTGGCACGTTTGGCGGTGGACCTGACGGTGCTCGGCTCGGCCGGGTCGCACACGGGGCCGGGAAAGGCCTGTTCGGGATACCTGCTCCGCTGTGGGAGCACGCAGGTGCTGCTCGACTGCGGCAACGGGGCGACCGCGAACCTCCAGCTCTTCACGACCTTCGAGGAGCTGGACGCCATCATCATCACCCACCGGCACGTGGACCACTGCGTCGACCTGGTGGGCATGTTCTACGCGCTGCGTTTCCACGCCGATGGGCCCAAGCACCTGCCGTTGTACGCCGCGCCCCAGGTGATGGACCTGCTGACGTCGCTGTTGTCCGAGGACTCGGCGTTCGCGTTCCGTGACGCCTTCCGGCACACCGAGATCAACGCCGGCGACGAGCTGGACGTGGGGCCGTTCCACTTCGAGTTCTTCCACTCGATCCACCCCGTGCCGACCGTCTCGACCAGGATCACCGTCGAGGATCGGATCATCGCGTACTCGTCTGACTCCTGGGGCGGCGAGGAGCTGATCCGCGCCGCCAAGGACGCCGACTTCTTCCTGTGCGAGGCGACGTGGCTGGGCGAGATGGACGAGTGGCCGGAAGGCATCCACCTCACGGCCCGCGAGGCCGGCCGGATCGCGACCCGCGCCAACGTGAAGCGGCTTGTCCTGACGCACCTGCTGGGATCGGTTGACCGCCAGACCTCGCTCGAGCAGGCCCGCGAGACCTTCGACGGCGATCTCGCCCTGGCCGACGACCTCCAGAACTGGGCCCTCAACTGAGCCCCACCTGCTTCGAGGTGATCGATGACTCGCGCTGACGGCCGCGCCAACGACGAGCTGCGCCCGATCTCGTTCGAGCCCGGCATCCAGGCTGGTCCGGCCGGCTCGGTGCTCGTGTCGTTTGGTGGGACGAGGGTCATCTGTGCGGTCAACGTCGAGGAGCGTGTGCCCCGCTGGAAGTCGTCGGGCGGCTGGCTGACGGCCGAGTACGCGATGCTGCCCGGGGCGGGGGTCGAGCGCACGCGCCGCGACCGCAATGGACCCAGTGGACGCGCCAAGGAGATCGAGCGGCTGATCGGCCGTTCACTGCGCGCCGCCGTCGATCTCGGCTCGCTCGGTGAACGCACCCTGACGGTTGACTGTGACGTTCTCGACGCCGATGGCGGCACCCGGACGGCGGCGATCACCGGCGGTTGGGTGGCCCTCCAGCTTGCCTTCCGCAACCTCGGCGTCACGGGTGCCGACGTCGCACAGGTGATGGCCGTTTCGGTCGGCATCGTGGATGGAGAAGCGCTCCTCGACCTCCCCTACGAGGAGGACGTCCGCGCCGAGGTCGACGCCAACGTGGTCATGACCGCCGACGGCCAGATCGTCGAGTTCCAGGGCACCGCCGAGGGCGCGGCCTTCGACCGCAAGCAGCTGGACGCGATGCTCGACCTGGCGCAGGCCGGCGGTGCCGAGATCGCATCGCTCCAACGGTCGGCGCTGGACGCGGCGTGAGGATCGTCGCGGCGACCGGCAACCCCGGGAAGCTGGCCGAGATCCAGGCGATTCTGTCCGGCCTCGACGTCGAGCTGGAGCCCATGCCCGACGACGTCGAACCGGCGGAGGAAACCGAGGACACGTTCGCGGGCAACGCGCTGCTCAAGGCCCGTGCCGTCGTTCGCCAGCTGGGCCTGCCGGCCATCGCGGATGACTCCGGCCTCGAGGTCGACGCCCTCGGCGGCGAGCCCGGCGTCTTCTCGGCCAGGTACGCGGGTGCCTCGGGGTCACGCGACGAGATCGACGCCGCCAACAACGCGCTGCTGATCGAGCGCCTCCGGGGCGTCGAAGATCGACGCGCGCGGTTCGTGGCCGTCGTCGCGTTCGTGACGCCCGACGGCGGCGAGTGGACGGCCCGCGGGACGATGGAAGGCCGCATCATCGACGAGCCCCGTGGCGACAACGGGTTCGGGTACGACCCGCACTTCCTCAGCGAGGGCGAGACGCGCACCAACGCCGAGCTGCCGCCGGACGTCAAGAACGCCAGGTCCCATCGCGGTGCTGCGCTGCGCGCGCTCCGTCCCCATGTCGAGGCCTGGATCCGGGGTCAGGGCCCCTGACGGGCAGGCCGTAGCCTCCGGCCCATGTCCGCCGCCGTTCACGCCGACCAGGCCACGCCGATCGTTCGGCTGTGGCGCTACACCGCGCCGCACCGGCGGCAGGTCCTGCTCGCGACGATCTGCTCGATCCTCAACAAGACCTTCGACCTGGCGCCGCCGTTTCTGATCGGCGCCGCCGTGGATGTCGTGGTCAAGCGCGAGGGCTCCCTGATCGGGACGTTGTTCGGCATCGAGTCGTTGATCGCGCAGCTCTGGACCCTCGCCGCGATCACGGTGGTCATCTGGGTCCTCGAGTCGCTGTTCGAATACCTGTTCGGCGTGCTGTGGCGCAACCTCGCCCAGACCGTCCAGCACGACGCTCGGCTGGAGGCCTACGCCCACGTCCAGGGGCTCGAGATGGCGTGGTTCGAGGACCGCTCCACGGGCGGGCTGCTCGCCATCCTCAACGACGACGTCAACCAGCTCGAGCGATTCCTCGACCGAGGGGCCAACGACATCCTCCAGGTCACGACGGCGGTGATCCTCATCGGCGCCTCGTTCTTCTTCTTCGCGCCGGTGGTGGCCCCGTTCGCGTTCGCGCCCATCCCGGTCATCCTGTGGGGGTCGTTCCGGTTCCAGCGCACGCTCGAACCCCGCTACGCGGACGTGCGCGAGAAGGTCGGGCTGCTGGCCTCGAGCCTGTCCAACAACCTCCAGGGCATCCCGACCATCAAGGCGTTCACGGCCGAACAGCGCGAGGTCGAACGGATCGCCGCCGAGTCCGACGACTACCGGATGGCCAACCACGGCGCCATCCGCCTGTCCTCGGCCTTCGTCCCGCTGATCCGGATGGCCATCCTGGCGGGCTTCCTGTCGATCCTGCTGATCGGCGGGATGCGGACGCTCGACGGTCACATCGACGTCGGCGTCTACTCGATCATGGTGTTCATCACCCAGCGCCTGCTGTGGCCGCTGACGACGTTGGGAGAGACCTTCGACGAGTACCAGCGGGCCATGGCTTCGACCCGCCGCATCCTCGACCTGCTCGCCGTCGAGCCGACCATCGTCTCCGGCGAACGGACGCTCGACCGCGTCGACGGCCACATCCGGTTCCGAGACGTCTGGTTCCGCTATCAGACCGGCGAGGACGTCCTGCGCGGCCTCGACTTCGAGGTCCCGGCCGGTCAGACGCACGCGATCGTCGGCTCGACGGGGGCCGGCAAGTCCACGATCGTCAAGCTGCTCCTGCGGCTCTACGAGGTGACCGAGGGCGCGATCACCATCGACGGGCACGACCTTCGTGACCTGACGTTCGCGGACCTGCGCGGCGCGATCGGGCTGGTGAGCCAGGACGTGTTCCTGTTCCACGGCTCGGTTCGCGAGAACGTTGCGTACGGGCGCCCCGACGCGACGGACGACCAGATCATCGAGGCCTGCCGGCTGGCCGAGGCACACGAGTTCGTGACCCAGCTCCCGGACGGCTACGACACGATCGTCGGGGAGCGTGGCCAGAAGCTGTCCGGCGGCCAGCGCCAGCGTGTCAGCATCGCCCGGGCGATCCTCAAGAACCCGCCGATCCTCGTCCTCGACGAGGCCACGGCTTCCGTCGACAACGAGACCGAGGCCGCCATCCAGCGGTCACTGGAACGGGTCTCGCACGACCGCACGACCATCGTGATCGCCCACCGGCTGTCGACCGTCCGCCATGCCGATCGGATCCACGTCCTGGAGCGCGGGCAGATCGTCGAGGCAGGCACCCACGACGAGCTCGTCGAGGCTGGGGGGTTGTACGCGGCGCTGTGGCGCGTCCAGACCGGCGAGGCCGTCGGCGTCTGAACAAATCGGGCATGATGCGGTCGCCGATCCGGCCACGCCCGGCTCGCCCGTACGACCGAAAGCCACGACAGGAGCAACGCTCATGGCTCGATACGTCGCCACGGTCGCCACGCCTCGTGAGGCGGGCGCCGCCCTCGACTTCGTCGCAGACTTCACCAACCTCACCCAGTGGGACCCGGGCATCGTCAGTGCAGAGCGGCTCGACGACGGACCACTGGCGGTCGGGGCAAGGTTCGCCGCGGTGATCGAGTTCCGGAGCATGGCGCTGACGTATGAACTCGTCGAGTACACCCCGGGAGAGCGGGCGCTGCTCGTGGCCGAGGGCGGCGGCCTGGTCTCGCGGGACCTGATCACGGTCGAGCCGACCGACGACGGCTCGCGGCTCACCTACGACGCCACGCTGACCCTCTCCGGGTTCCTCAAGGTGCTCGATCCGCTGCTGGCGATCGGCTTCAACCGGGTGGCCGGGAAGGCCGTCGCGGGGCTCGAGGAAGCCCTGGAAGGCACGCGCGTCGCATGAGGTTCGCACGGCTCGTCGACGGCGCCCTCGAGGCCACGGTCGTCGGCTCGTTCACGTCGATCGGGCCGCGGGTGCGCCGCCGCCTCGACGACTGGACTCCACTCGGCGACATCGGGCTCGCGGAACGCACCGTCGTCCTGACCGGCGTCACGTCGGGTCTCGGGCTGGCAGCCGCCCGGCAGCTCGCCGCCAATGGCGCCCATGTGCACGGCCTG
>JAWWBG010000074.1:0-10891 GCA_033721095.1 Nitriliruptorales bacterium | reverse complement strand
GCACAAGCGTGTTATGCCGCTGCTGGCGACATTCCGTCCGACGGGTCGCCGTGTGCGGACGTCGATGTGCCTCGCTTCGACGGTTCGATCGACTTCTACAACAGCGGTGTCATTCCCTTCGATGGCCCCGCTCAGAACCGCTACGAGCTGGAGCTGTCATCGGACATCGCGCCGGGCCTCTATGGGTTCTACTGCGCCGTCCATGGACCGGTCCAGCGCGGGACGATCGAGGTCGTCCCGGCGGACGTGGAGATCCCGGATCCCCGGGACGTGACGTTGCGGGCCCTCCGTGAGATCGACAGCGAAGCCCAGGGCATGCTGGAGGCGTTCGAGCAAGCCCGCGATGAGGGCGTCTTCGTGGCCGCCGGATCCAGCTTCCGCGGGAATTTCGCCGGCCTCACCCCTGGCGGATACGAGGCCGGCGGGCAGATCAACGAGTTCCTGCCGCGCGACATCGAGGCCGACGTCAACGAGCCCATCACGTGGCTGATGTTCTCGGGGCATTCGATCGCCTTCGACGTTCCCGAGTACTTCCCGATCGTCGAGTTCGCCGACGATGGGACCGTCATGTTCAACGAGGAGATCGACAAGCCGGCAGGCGGATCGCCCGAGTTGCCAGAGGACGATCCCGAGGGTCCGTTGGTGATCGACGGTGGGACGTGGGACGGCAGCGGATTCTTCTCCTCGGGCACCCTGTGGTCACCGGATCACGTCGAGTACACGCTGCGAATCTCCGAGCCCGGCACCTATCGATACGCCTGCCTGATCCATCCTCCGATGGTCGGCACGGTCGTCGTCCGGGGGTGAAGGCCGGGGGCGGCACGGCTCGAGCCGGGCTCGCCACGGTCATGCGCCTCGGCGTGGTCGCGGCCGCTGTGGCGTACCTCGGGGGCGGCCTCTACGTCCTTGGCCAAGGGCTGCTCTCGGTGGTTGCGGCCGCGATGGATCCCGTGCACCAGGCACTGCACGAGCACGCGGCTGTCGGTCGCGTGTTCGTCCGCACCGCCGAGCGAGCGGCTGACGCATCACACCAGCTGCCGTCCTGGCCGCGCATCGCGGTGGACTATGCCGCCAGCGCAGTGAACCTCGGCTTGGCGGGCTTTCTGGTCTGGCTGAGGCCCCGGGATCGGGTGGCCCAGCTGTTGGCCCTCGCGATGGTCGGTGCGGCCGGCGTGTTCAACCTGACGGCGCAACAGGTGCTGGAGTTCCTCCCCGTCACACCGGCAGAGGGTGTCGCACAGGCCGCTGCCCACGCCGTCGCGGGCCTGGCGTACATCTTTGCCCTGCTGTCGTTCCCCGACGGGCACCTCGTGCCGCGCTGGCCGGGACGGCGGCTGGTGCTTCTCTACTCGCCGATGGTGGTCGCGGCCATCGTGATGGCCGCGCAGGTCACGGGGTCCGGACGAAACAGTGTGGCCCTCGTCTTCTTTGGGCTCTCGGTCGCGGTCGCCGGCGTGCTGTCGCAGGCCTACCGGATTCGAACGGCCGAGACGGCCACGGCCCAGGCACAGGCCAGACTGTTGTTCTGGTCGCTGCTGCCGGCCCTCGGGCTCGGCACCGCCTACGTCACGATCGTCGGCATCGCGCCGACCACGGACGTGCTGGCGGGCAGGCCAGTTGCCACCGAGCTGCCGACCGGGGTCTACAACGCCTTCCAGGTCGTCTTTCTCGCGATTCCCCTGGCATTGGTCGTCGGAATGATCCGTCACCGGCTGTGGGACATCGAGCGGATCGTCAACCGGACGGCCGTCTATGCACTCGCGACTGCACTCCTGGGTGGGGTCTATGCGGTGTTCGTGGTGGTCGTGCAGCTGTCCGTTGGATCGGTAGTTTCGACAGCGATCACCGACTCGAAGCCGGCCGTCGCGATCACGACGCTGGCGCTGGCCGGCACCTTCCGGCCCGTCCGCGATCGCGTGCAGCGATTCGTCGACCGTCGGTTCAACCGGGCGCGCTACGACGCCGTTGTGACCCTCGAGGCCTTCCGACTGGAGTTGCGAGAATGCGTCGAGGTGTCCGCCGTCATCGATCGGCTCGAGGTCGTGCTGGAGTCTGCGTTGTCGCCCAGCCTCGTCCAGTGGTGGTTGCCCGGCGAACGCACACCCAGCGCTCCGGGACGCCCGCAGCAGGACCGGCCACACGCCCTGGTCGCCTCCTCCGCATTCGATCGCGGTCGGCCGGCGAAGATCGGTCACTAGTCTTCGGCCACGCCTGCAAGCGAAGGGTGAGGCATGGAAGGACTGGACTGGGTCTGGGCCGCGCTGATCGGCGCCGGCACGCTCGCCCTGCTCGCCCTCGCCTACCTCATCCTCCGGCTGACCCGCACGATCGACCAGCTCACCAACACCGTCCACGACCTCAACATGCACACGGGGGAGATGCTCGGCGGCGTCAACGAGACCATCGCCGGTGTCAACGTCGAGCTCGCCCGCGTCGACACGATCGTCGCCGGGGTCCAGTCCATCACGGCGACCACCGACGCGCTCGTGGGGGTCGTCCATGCGACGGTGTCGAACCCCATGATCAAGGCTGCCGCCTATGCAGCCGGTGCCGCCCGGGCCGTCAAGAAGCTGCAGGGCGAGTGACGTGGTCAAGCGACTGTTCCTGCTGCTGTTCGGGCTCGGCCTCGGTCTCGTCGTCGGTGCCTGGTTCGTCCGCCGGATGAACGCCGCCACCGATGCCATGGCGCCTGCGAACGTGGCTGCCTCGGCAGGACGGGCAGCGTCGTCGTTCGCGGAGCGACTGCGCGACGCCGTGGCCGAGGGGCGTGTCGCCGCAGCCGATCGCGAGGCCGAGCTGCGGTCGGAATTCCACGTGCCGACCATCCGCCAGGCCCTCCAGGGCGACTGAGCCTTGGACGCCGGGGAGATTCGCGAGCGCTTCCTCACCTTCTTCGAAGAGCGAGGCCACCGCCGCTATGACAGCGTCCCGCTCATCCCGCAGGACCCCACGCTCCTGTTGACCATTGCCGGGATGGTTCCCTTCAAGTCGTGGTTCATGGGCGACAGCGCGCCGGCGGTTCCGCGCGCGACCAGCCACCAGCGCTGCGTACGCACCAACGACATCGAGAACGTCGGCCGGACCACCCGGCACCTGAGCATGTTCGAGATGCTGGGCAACTTCTCGTTCGGTGACTACTTCAAGCGCGAGGCCATCGCGTGGGCGTGGGAGCTGGCGACGACGGTCTACGGGTTCGACCCGGAACGCATCTGGGCCACCGTGTACGAGGGCGACGAGGACTCCGAGCAGCTCTGGCTCGACGAAACGGACGTGCCGGCCGCACGGATCCAACGGCTCGGCAACGAGGACAACTTCTGGTGGACCCACAACGCTGGTCCCGGCGGCCCCAACACCGAGCTGTTCTACGACCGTGGTGAGGCCTTCGGCGAGCCGGGCGGTCCGGCCGTCAACGACGAGCGCTACCTCGAGTTCTACAACTGCGTGTTCATGCAGTACGCGATGGACGACGACGGCAACATCATCGAGGAGCTTCCGAACCAGAACGTCGACACCGGGATGGGCCTGGAACGGATGGCCGTCCTCCTCCAGGACGCTCCGGATGTCTTCGGCACGGACGTCCTGCGGCCGATGGTCGAACGCGCCGTCGAGGTCACGGGTGTCACCTACGGCGCCGATGACCGCACCGACGTGTCGCTGCGGGTCGTCGCCGAGCACGCACGTACGTCCGCCTTCCTGATCGGCGACGGCGTCCTGCCAGCCAAGGAGGGGCGCGGCTACGTGCTGCGGCGCATGCTCCGGCGAGCGGTGCGGCACGCGCATCTGCTCGACTTCGACGGCGACATCATCGGCCCGATGGTCGACCAGGTCATCGCCACGATGGGGCCGCTCTACCCCTTCCTCGAGCACCAGCGCGAGCTGATCACGCGCGTTGCCGGTGCCGAGCAGGCCGACTTCCAGCGCCGCCTCGGCCAGGGCATGGAGCTCGTCGACGAGGCCATCGCGACCGCCCGTGACGGCGACAGCGAGCAGTTTCCGGGCGAGACGGCCTTCCGGCTGCACGACACGCACGGGTTCCCGATCGACCTCACGATCGAGATCGTCGAGGACGCCGGGCTCACGGTGGACCGGGACGCTTTCGACGAGCTCATGGTCCAGCAGCAGGAACGAGCCCGTGCTGCCGCCAAGAAGTCCGACGATGGCATCGACGTCGATGTCCGTCGCCAGGCGGCCAGGGCGCTGGGAGGCCCCGTCGAGTTCGTCGGCTACGACACCACCGAGGCCGACGCCGAGCTGGCCGCGCTCCTGGCGCCCGGTGGCCTGCTCGACGCCGCGCAGGAGGGCGACGAGATCGAGGTGGCCCTGCCACGAACTCCCTTCTACGCCGAGGGTGGCGGCCAGGTCGGCGATCGAGGAACCATCGAGACCGATTCCGGGCGCCTCGAGGTCCTGGACACCCAGGAGGTCCTCGACGGACTCGTGATCCATCGGGCCCGTGTCGTCGCGGGCGAGATCGCCGCGGGGCAGGCCGCTCGTGCAACGGTTGATCGCGACCGCCGTCTCGCAACGGCGCGGTCCCATTCGGCGACGCATGTCCTCCATGCAACGATGAAGGACGTGCTCGGCTCGCACGCCCAGCAGGCGGGTTCCCACGTCGAGCCCGGCCGCCTCCGGTTCGACTTCCCGCACTTCGACTCGTTGAAGGGCGGCGTGATCGAACAGATCGAGGAGACGATCAACGTCCGGGTGCTCCGTGACCCGGCGGTCACGACCGAGGTCATGGACATCGAGTCCGCCAAGGCCGCCGGCGCGGTCGCCAACTTCGGCGACAAGTACGGCGACATCGTGCGAGTCGTGACCATCGGCGACTTCTCCAAGGAGCTGTGCGGAGGCACCCACGTCCACTCGGGTGCGACGATCGGGACGATTCACATCGTGCGCGAGGAATCCATTGGTTCCAACACGCGCCGTGTCGAGGCGTTGACCGGCATGGACGCCTTCCGGTACGCCGTGGCCGAGCGGATGGTCGCCGAGGAGGTCGCCCGCCTCTTCGACACCTCCACCGACCAGGTCGTCCAGCGCGTCACTGATCTCGTCGAGCGACTGCGGGCCACCGAGCGCGAGCTCGGGCAGCTGCGCGCAGCGGGAATCGCTGCCCAGGCGCGCCAGCTGGCCGACGACGCGGAGCGCACGGACGGGTTGGCGGTCGTGACGGCCGCCGTCGATGGTCTCGCCGGCGATGACCTGCGGTCACTGGCACAGCAGGTCCGCAACCACCTGGCCGAGCAGGGGATCGTCGTCGTCGGGGCAACGACCGCGGACGGCAAGGCCCAGCTGGTCGGCGCCGTGACCGGCGACCTCGTCGACGCCGGCATCGAAGCGCGGCCGATCGTGCACCCGGCGGCCCAGCTGGTCGGCGGAGGCGCCGGCGGTGCCGGTGACCTCGCACAGGCGGGCGGCCGGGACGGGAGTCGACTCGTCGAAGCGCTCGAGCTGGCGGCGGCCACGGCCCGCGAGCTGGCGGGCGCGTGACACGTCGCGATGTGCGGGAGCTGCCGGCCGGCCGGCTCCTCGGCGTCGACCTCGGAACCGTGCGGATCGGGATCGCGCTGTCCGACCCCGAGCAGACGATCGCGACGCCCCACCAGACGGTGGACGTCGACCCCGAGGCGACGGTTGTCGACCTCGCCGCACGGATCGCCGGCCTCGCCCGCTCCCTGTCAGCATCCGGCGTCGTCGTCGGGCACCCACGTACGCTGGCGAACCGTGAGGGTCGAGCAGGCGCCCGTGCCCGCAAGGTCGCGGACCAGCTCGCCGCCCACCACGATCTGCCCGTCGCCCTGGTTGACGAGCGTTTCTCGACGGTCGAGGCCGCCCGCGTCATGCGCGATCAGGGTGTGGACGCCCGTGCGGGACGAGATGACGTCGACAAGGTTGCCGCTGCCGTGATCCTCCAGCTCGCACTCGAACGGCGGCGCACCGGATGAGTCGCGCTGCCCGGATCGTCATCGCCGTCGCCGCGGTGGTCCTGCTGCTGGCCGGCGCGGGCGGTCTGTACGTCCGGTGGCTGCTCGGTGGCGAGGCGGGCGGCGAGCCAGTCGAGGTCACCGTCGTCGCCGGGGCCTCGGCCGCCGAGATCGGCGACCAGCTCCAGGATCGCGAGGTCGTTCGTTCCTCGCTGGCGTTCCGACTCGTGGCCCGCAGCCGCAACCTCGACGCCAACCTCCAGGCCGGGGTGTACTTGTTCCGGACGAACATGAGCGTCGACGCAGCCATCGACGTGCTGCTGGACGGACCACGAGGCCCCGACTCCTTCCGGTTCACGGTGCAGGAGGGGCTGACCGTCGCCGAGACGCTCGCTCGGATCGCTTCGCAGCTGCCCCACGTCGATGTCGACGACTTGCGGGCCGTCCTGGACGCGCGGGCCGCGGCCGGCGCCAACGAGGACGGACTCCTGGAGCTGCCCAGTTGGTTCCCGGAACCGAACACCCTGCCCTCGGACATCCGGGAACCGTTCGAGGGGCTGCTGTTCCCGGAGACCTACGAAGTCCTCGCCGAGGCCACACCCCAGGACGTGCTGCAACGCATGGTGGACCAGCTGACCACCGTCATGGACGCCGTGCTCGAGGGCGCAGCCACCGACAGGCCGCCATACGAGTTGCTGGTCATGGCGTCGCTGATCGAGCGGGAGACCCGCGTCGACGAGGAGCGTCCCATCGTGGCCGGGGTCATCGCGAACCGCCTCGAGCGCGGGATGCTGCTGAACATCGATGCGTCCGTGCTCTATGGACTCGACAAGCCGGGCCCGCTGCTGCTCGCCGACCTGGAGATCGACACCCCCTACAACACCTACACACGCGGGGGCCTGACGCCGACGCCGATCTCTGGTGCGGGCCGTGCGTCGATCAGTGCCGCGGCGAATCCTGACGAGGTGTCGTGGCTGTACTACGTCCTCGATGCGCCCGTGTGTGACGGCTCCCACGTGTTCGCCGAGACGCTGTCCGAGCACAACCAAAACGTCGCCCGCTTCCGTGAGAACGGTCGCTGCCAGTGACGATGTGGCCATCCGCGTCGACTCGCCTCGTTGCCCTCCTGGGTTGGCCGGTGGAGCACTCCGTTTCTCCCAGCATGCACAACGCCGCCTTTCGGGAGCTCGACATCGACATGGTGTATGTCGCGCTGCCCGTCCAGCCTCCTCGTCTCGGAGCGGCCATCGACGGGCTCGGCGCCATCGGCGCGGTCGGGGCGAACGTGACGGTTCCACACAAGCAGGCGGTCATTGACCGCTGTGACAGGGTGACCGAGGAAGTCGATCTCGTCGGTGCGGCGAACACCCTGTCCTGGGGGCCCGACGGGCTCGTGGGGGACAACACGGACGCGCGCGGGCTCGCGCACGCACTGGACGACCTCGGCGTTCCACGCGGTACGGCAGCGGTGCTGCTCGGGACCGGGGGCGCGGCTCGCGCCGCCGTGGTTGCGCTTGCGCGCCAACAGCGGCGGATCGTCGTCGTGGGGCGCCGGCTCGATGCCGCGAGTGACCTGGCGCGGCTGGCGCTGCGCGCCGGTGCGCCCGCGGCCGACAGCACGCACCCCGACGACGACGAGCTGGCCGCTGTCGTGGGCAGCGCCGGGCTCGTCGTGAACGCGACGCCCCTGGGAATGCGGGGCGAGCGGCTCCCCGACCCCTTTCACGAGCTCCACGGCGGACAGGTGGCGTACGACCTCGTCTACACGCCTGCGCCGACGCCGTTCCTGGTCGATGCCCGGGAGGCCCACGCCGAAGCCCACGGCGGCATTTCGATGCTGGTCGCGCAGGCCGAGCTGTCCTTCGAGACATGGACGGGCCATCCGGCTCCCGCCGGGCTGATGTCTGCTCACGCCGTCGCGGCGTTGGGGATCGCCTGACGCGGGCCCGTGGCCCGCCGGACCAGGCCGATCGGACCACTCCTTGCAGGTCCGATCGGCCCTGTTGTCACCCCTCCGGCCAGCCGATGCATGGAGCATGCCGCGATTTCCGTGGAGGAGATCCCCATGCTCGCCGGAACCCTCAACGACGTTTCTCTCCCGGAGATCCTCTCGCTGCTGTCCCATTCCGAGAAGACGGGCTCCGTCCACGTCGTCGGTGACGGACTTCGTGGTCGCATCGACCTGATCTCCGGCGCCATCGGGATGGTCCAGTCGCAGGTCGGCAAGCTCGGCCTCGTCCGTCGCCTGGTTGCCAAGGGAGCCCTGACCGCCGAGGTGGTGGCGCCTGACCTGGCCGCCGCGGCTGCCACCCCGGACCCCGACATCCAGCTCGTGCGCAGCGCCTACCGGGCCGGCGCCGTGACCGCCGAACAGGTCAAGGAGGTCGTGTGGGAGCACATGATCGACGCGATGTATGACCTTGGACGCGTCGAGGCCGGACGTTTCCGCTTCGACCCGGGCCGCGTGGCCGACCTCGGCGTGCAGCGGCCGCCGGAGGAGCTGTTGGACGACGTGGCCGTCCGAACCGAGGAATGGGAACAGATTCGGGCCAGCATCCCGGCACCGGGAGCCCTCGTCCGGATGCTTCCCCGAATCGAGCAGGAAGCGGTGGAGATCACCCCACCGACGTGGCGACTGCTTGCGGCCATCGACGGACGACGGACCGTCGCCGATCTCGTCGAGGTCCTCGGGGACGGCGAGTTCGAGGTGTCGAGCGCCCTGCACCGACTCGTGGGCGCCGGCCTGGTCGAGGTCACCGTCGCGATCAAGGACGACGCCGATCCGGGTGCTGCCGACACCCTGCTCCCGCTCGAGCTCGAGCTCGCCGAGCTTCGCTCGGATCCGAAGAGCACGCTGTCCGGCCGACTCGACTGGGACACCGCCGCGACCGGGCCGGATGCTCCGGCGGCCGAGATCCCGTCCTCCGATCAGGAGGCCACGACCGACACCGACCTGGAACCGGCCACGGAGGCGGCGACGGCAGACCACGCCCAGGCCACCACCGCGGAGTCGACCGCCACGGACGAGCAGGACGCGTCGGTCGTCGAAGTCGAGCCGGTCGCGATGACGGACGCCGCCGACGGGGCACCCGAGACGCGCGCCTCGGCGCCAACTGGGCCGGTCGAGTCCGACGAGTCCGAAGAGCCTGCGGTCTACGTCGGGGGCGACACGTCGGCCACTGGGGTCGTCGCGCCCGCGAACGAGCCCATCGAGGACTGGACCGGCACCAGCATCGAGGTCGACGAGGGCGACGAACTCGGCGACGAGCCCGAGGTCTTCACGACCGTCGTGGACGATGCCGACGAGGACGATGCCCGTGCGAGCCGCCGCCGTCAGCGGCGATCCCCGCCGCGCAAGGTCTCGCTGGCCGCGACGTCGGAACGACACGGACGCTTGCTTCCGGAGCCCGAGCCGGGCCACGATGCCGCAGACCTGACACGCCGTCTCCTCGAGGGCGTGGGAAAGAGTTGACCCGTGACCGTCCTGCTGGCAGCCCTGGCCGGACTGCCGGCAGGTTGGATCGGCGCGCTGGCGATCCCCCCGTGGACCGTTCGCGCGCCCATCGCTGATGGCCCGCGACCGTCCCGCAGGCTCCTCGCTGCGACGGTGGCCACCACGACGGTCCTCTTCGCGCTCGTGGCGTGGCACCAGGAGGGAGGGTGGGCGCTCCCGGGCCTGCTCGCACTGACCTGGGGCCTCGTCGTTGGAACCGTCATCGACCTGCGGCGACGAATCCTCCCCGATCGGCTCACCTTCAAGCTCCCGCTGCTGGTCGGGATCCCGATCGTGATCGAGGCCATCCGGACCGATGCCATGGCCGACCTGCGACGGGCGGCGTTCGCCGCCGTCCTGCTGCCGCTGGGCATGTTCCTGTTCTCCGAGATGTTCCGGCTCCTGCGTGGTCAGAGCGGGATGGGACTCGGTGACGTGAAGCTGGCCGTCAGCCTCGGCCTTGGTCTCGGCTGGCTCGGGGGCTGGGAGCTGGTCGTCTTCGGCTATGCATCCGTCACGGCCTCGGTGGTCGTCGCCATCGGGCTGGTGGCCAGCGGGCGGGCCAAGCTGGCCAGCAGGATCCCGTTTGGCCCCTACCTCGCCATCGGCACGATCGTCGTGCTCGTGGCAGGCAACCCGATCGTCGACTGGATCGCCGAGCGCGTCGCCTTCTGACCTGTCCACGCAGCAGGTCGGCAGGGTGGCGTCAGTACGCTCGCCGCGATCCGAACGGATGACGACGCGTGACTCGGCTGCGTTTCCTGACCGCGGGGGAATCCCACGGTCCGGCGCTGGTGGCGACCTGCGAAGGGCTGCCGGCGGGGCTGCCCGTGTCCGTGGAACGGTTCGGCGACGAGCTGGCCCGCCGCCGCATGGGCTACGGCCGCTCACCCCGGATGGACTTCGAGGTCGACAAGCTCGAGATCCTCGGGGGCGTCCGCCACGGTCGCACGCTCGGCTCGCCGGTCGCCGTCGTGATCCACAACACCGAATGGCCCAAGTGGACCGACGCCATGGCCGTCGAGGAGCCAGCGGATCCCGACGCGGTCGCGGCGACCGGACGCGGCGAGCCGCTGACCCGGCCCCGGCCGGGTCACGCCGATCTCGTGGGGTCCCTCAAGTACGGCTACACCGACGTCCGCAACGCGCTCGAACGGGCGTCGGCACGTGAAACGGCCGCGCGGGTCGTGATCGGGACCTTGGCGATGGACCTGCTGGATGCCGTCGGCGTCCGCGTGCTGAGTCATGTCGTCTGCATCGGCGATGAGGCCGTCGGCGAGCCCCAACTGCCCACCCCCGAGGACCGCAACGCCATCGACCAGGACCCGGTCCGGTGCCTCGACGCCGACGCCTCCGCGCGCATGCAGGCGCGCATCGACCGGGCCAAGCAGGAGCGGGACACCCTCGGTGGCGTGATCGAGATCGTGGTCCACGGTGTCCCGGTCGGGCTGGGATCACACGTCCAGGCCGACCG
>JAWWBG010000073.1:0-10904 GCA_033721095.1 Nitriliruptorales bacterium | reverse complement strand
GTCACGAACGCCCCGGACCTGCCGACGATCACGCTCGTCAAGAATGCCGTCGGAAGCAACATCGGCGAGGATGACTTCCAGGCCAGCCTGAACGGCGGTGACGTCGACTGGGACGCCACCACCGAGGTGGCTCCCGGCGACCACGACATCGCCGAGGCCATCGCCGCGGGCTCGGACGTCCAGGCGGGTTGGTTCGAGGCGGGTGACTGGTCGTGTGACAACGGTGACTCGGGCGCTGCCGACGGTGCGACGGTTTCGGTCGGGCTGGGCGACGACGTCACCTGCACGATCACCAACACCGAGCTGGGTTCGACCTTGACCCTGCACAAGATCGTCAACAACGACGACGGCGGCAACGACACCCAGGACGACTTCCAGGCCCGCATCGACGGGAACCCGGTCGACTGGGACGTGGCCAACGACGTCGAGGCGCTCGTCGAGCACACGGCCTCCGAGGACAGCCCGCTGCCCGGCTACACGGCGGGCACCTGGACCGGCGACTGCGCCACCGACGGGACGGTGACGCTGGATCCCGGTGAGGACGGCCACTGCACCATCACCAACGACGACAACCCGCCCGAGATCACCGTCCTCAAGGACGTGACCAACGACGATGGCGGAACGGCCGTGCCAGCCGACTTCGAGCTGCTGGTCGACGGATCGAGCCGGTCCCACGGCGACACCGCGGTTGTCCCGGCCAACACCGACATCGACGTCGGCGAGACCGGGCTGCCCGGCTACGCGCAGACGGGGATCTCGTGTGACGACGGGACGTCGATCGATGGCGAGGGCGACGTGACGCTCAACCTCGACGAGGGTGAGCACGTGACGTGCACGATCTTCAACGACGACCTGCCCGCCTCGCTGACGCTGGTCAAGACCGTGGTCAACGACGACGGTGGCGACGCCGTCGCCGACGACTTCCAGGGCCACATCGACGGGTCGCCCGTCGACTGGAACGTCGCCGTCGAGCTGCCTGCCGGCGACCACACGGCCTCGGAGGACACGCTGGACGGCTACACGTCCGGTGACTGGGGCGGAGACTGCGCCGCGGACGGCTCGGTGAGCCTGGCCAACGGCGAGCACCTCACCTGCACCATCACCAACGACGACGTCGCCCCGACGGTGACGGTGGTCAAGGAGGTCATCAACGACAACGGCGGCGACGCCGTGCCGGGTGACTTCGTCCTGCACGTCGATGACGCCGACCTGGCGACGGGTGACACGGTCGCAGTGGACGCCAACACCGACGTCGTCGTGGGCGAGGACCTGCTGCCCGGCTACGTGATGCTGGCGATCGACTGCGACGACGGCACGTCGTTGGCCGGCGAGGACCTCACGGTCACGCTGAACCTCGACGAGGGTGAGGACGTGACGTGCACGATCGTCAACGACGACCTGCCGCCGGCGATCACCATCGTCAAGGAGGTCATCAACGATGACGGCGGCAACGCCACCGTGGGTGACTTCGACCTGTTCCTCGACGACGACCCGGTGACGTCGGGCGACACCGTCGAGACCACCTCGAACGAGGCGCACGAAGTCTCGGAGACCCCGGTCGACGGCTACGCCCAGGTCAGCCTGGCGTGCGTCGACGACGACACGGCCGAGCAGGTCACCCATCCGGTCACGCTGGATGAGGGCCAGGAGGTGACGTGCACGATCGTCAACGACGACCTGGCACCGGGCCTGACCGTGTTCAAGCAGGTCATCAACGACGACGGCGGCACCGCGGCCCCGGCCGACTTCACGCTGCTGGTCAACGGCAACAACCACGGCCACGGCGACAACGTCGACGTCCTGTCCAACACCGACTACACGGTCGGTGAGGACGGCGTCGCCGGCTACGACCTCGTCGACATCACCTGCACCGACGGGACCAGCCTGGCTGCTGGTGCTGCCACGGTCACCGTGAACCTCGACGAGGGCGAGGCCGTTGGCTGCACCGTGGTCAACGACGACCAGCCTGCCGACATCGATGTCGTCAAGAACGCCACCAGCGGCGTGACGGCCGACGAGGATGGCAACCTGGTTGCCACCTTCGACCCGACCGACGGCGACGACGAGACGGTCACCTACACCTACGAGGTCACCAACACCGGTGACGTCACGCTGACCAACGTGACACTGGTCGACGACATCCTCGGTCCGATCGCGCTGCCCCAGACCACGCTGGAGCCGGGCGAGACGATCACGGTGACGGCGGTCCACACGCTCAGCGACGCGGACGGCGACACGATCATCAACGTCGCGACGGTGACCGGTGACCCCGTCCATGGCGGACCGAGCGTCGACGACAACGACGACGAGACCGTCTTCGTCATCGAGGTCGCACCCATCATCCTGGTCAACACCGGATCCGAGACGGTGCCGCTGATTGCGCTCGCGCTGCTGCTGCTGGCCAGCGGTGCCCTTGCCCTGGAGTCCCGGTACCGGCTGGACGTGCGGTTCGTCCGGGCAGCTTGAGACCCGGACGGGCCCCACGCCACGAGGTTCATGCGGACGCTCATCGCCTCGACCTGCACGTCCTGTCAGCCCGCCATCGGATCCAGCAGCCGCGGGAAGCCTTCGGCGATGTCGATCCGGATGGTCGCCTGCAGCTGCACCTTGCCGTCAAGTCACTGCGCGTCGTGCCCACCGGAGGCACGGACGGTCACCCCGCCTGCGCCTCGAGGGCGGCGAACATGCCGAGACCGAAGAAGACGCCGACCGCTGCGCCGGTGCCCGAGACGAGCAGCACGACCGCGAGGTCCTTGAACCGGCCGCCCGCGATCAGTGCCGGGATCCAGCGCACGGCGGACTGGTAGCCCTTGATGCGACGTCGGGCCAGCAGCATGTAGGCGAGGACGAATCCTCCCAGACCGCCACCCAGTGCCGCTGCCAGCTTCATCTGCTGCCCCTCGTGTGCTGCGCTCGGCGGGGCATCCTTGTCGTCCCGGCGCCATCCGTCAACGTCGCGACGCACAGCGGGGCTCGGGCGCGTCCCGAACGACGGGAGCCACCAAATGGTCATTCCGCCGCCGCTGACCGGAGAATGATGGTGCAATGGGCGGCGGGGGTGGTGCATGATCGCACAGCGGATCGAGGCGGCCTTCGATCGCCTCTATCACCGACTCGGCGCTCGGTACCTCACCGTGATGCGCTACGTCGTGCTCGTCCCCATCTATCTCGCGGTGGCGTTCTTCGCCGTCGTGTTCCTCAGCTACCTCGATCCGACCGCCGAACAGGTGGCTCGCGCCATGGTGGTCGGCCACGTCCTGCTGATCCTGGTGGTCGTGGTGCACATGGCGCCCGGCGGCAAGAAGCTGACGGCGCCGGTCGATCGGTGGCTGGCCGAGGGGCGACCCGACGAACTGGCGATGGAGGCCTGGGAAGCGGCCCGGGTCATCACGTCGAAGGGCTTCTGGCTGGCCCTCCGCTCCGGCATCCTCGTCTACGTGCTGAGCATGGCGTACTCGGCCGTCGAGTTCTCGTTCAGCCTCCTTGACCTGGCCGTGATCACGCAGGGCTTCCTGCTCGCCGTGGTCGGGATCGTCGCCGTCGTCTGGCCATTCACCGAGATGTACCACCGGCCCGTGCGGCGAGACCTGGCGCGCCGCCTCGGCGACGACCTGCCGGAGGTCACCGTGCAGTTCCCCATCGGTGGTCGGCTCCTGCTCTCGGGTGCGGCCATCGGGCTCATGACCGGCGCCGTCATCGCCTTCGCGGCCCGGTTCAACGAGGACCTGCCGTCGCTCGGCCGGCTGGGAGTCCTCGTCGTGATCGTTGGACTGACGATCAGCGCGCTCCCGATCTTCCTGCTGTCGAGGAGCCTGCTCGCCCCCGTCGAGGACCTGCTTGATGCCACGCAGCGCGTTGCCGCAGGAGACCTGTCCGCCCGTGTCGACGTCACGACCAATGACGAGGTGGGTGTGCTCGCCCACTCGTTCAACCGCATGGTCGACGAGCTGGAGGAGGCCGTCGCCGAGGTGCGCGCGTCACGGGCACGAATCGTGGCGGCCTCGGACGCCGAGCGACGCCGGGTCGAGCGCAACATCCACGACGGCGCCCAGCAGCAGCTCACGGCCCTCGGCATCCAGCTGAACCTCCTCCGGGAGCTGGTCACGGATCGGCCGGACGTGCTGGAGGCGCTCGGTGCCGCGATCCGCAACCTGCGGCTGTCCCTCGACGAGCTGCGGGAGCTCGCGCGGGGCCTGCACCCCTCCATCCTCACGACGGATGGACTCGGCCCGGCCCTCGCCCAGCTGGCGGACCGCTCGTCGGTTCCCGTGGTCATCGATGTGTCGGACGAGCGACTCGACGAGGGGCTGGAGTCAACGGCCTACTTCGTGGTTTCGGAGGCCCTCGCCAACGTGACCAAGTACGCGCAGGCCTCGTCGGTGAGCATCTCGATGCTTCGGGATGACGGCACGGTCGTGCTGGAGGTCGTCGACGACGGCGTCGGCGGTGCGCGACCCGAGCCGGGCTCCGGCCTCGCCGGGCTCGTGGACCGTGTCGAGGCGGTGGGCGGCCAGCTGCACATTGACAGCCCCGCTGGATCGGGCACGACGATCCGCGCGATCCTGCCCGGCTGAGGAGGGTCGTCAGGACAGCGCGGGATCGCTCATGACGACGTCTCCGTCAGCAACGGCCCGGACGGCGCGGGTGAACTCGGCCAGGTCGACCACGTGTTCCTTGAGCATCAGGCCGACGCCCGACGGACCGGTCTCCTCCAGCCTGCGGGCATGGCCCGCGTGGGCATCCTGCGACAGGACGAGCACGCCCGTGCCCGGATGGTTGGCGCGGATGGCGAGGGCGGCGTCGATGCCCTCCACCGTGAACGTCGGGGGCATTCGGATGTCCACGACGACGACGTCGGGGTGGAGGTCCGCGACGGCCCGGAGCAGGTCGTCGGCGTTCTCTACCTGGGCCAGCACCTCGATGCCGTCGGCCTCGAGCACCTGCGCGACGCCTTGGCGCACGAGCACGGCGTCGTCGGCCAGCACGACACGAAGCGGGCGGGGCTGGTCCGAGACCCAGTCCGCGCGCCAGGCCAGGGTCGTTTCCCGAAGGCCCTTCAGCGCGAGCTGGCCGACCTCGTGAAGGCGGTCGAGCGAGCGCGCCATCAGTCGGGTTCCCTCGGAGAGCAGCACGTCACCGCCACCGGCGTGCGAGCACAGCCGGCTCGCCTCGATGACCGCCTGGCCGTGGCAGTCGCCGTCATCGCTCACGCGGACGTCCCCGGTGCTGATGCCGATGCGGATCGCGATGTCCACGCCACCGACGCCGGCGGCATCGGCGCTGACCATGCGCTGCAGGTCGATGCCGCAGTCGATCGCGTCCGATGCGGACTCGAACACGGCCATCAGCCCGTCACCAAGCGTCTTGACCGTCCTGCCCCCGTGCCGGTCGACCTGCCCCTTGAGGAGTCGAAAGTGCCGCTCACGCAGTCGGGTGGCGGCCCGCTCGCCGATGGCGCCGAAGGTCGCGGTGGACTCGACGATGTCGGTGAACAGGATGGATCGGGTCAAGAGCGGTCCGGCCATCAACTGGCTCCCCGATGTGCACCGCGTCGCATGAGACACGTCCCCCACGAAACGCTTCCAGCATCCGCCCGTGGCGGATCGCGTGCATCCGTGCGAGCACGTATTCGAGGGCCGGGACAGCACGGGAATCCCCGTGCCGGGGCTTTCGGGGACCTCGGTTGCCGGGCAGGATGTTCCTGTTGGCGTCTGCGCGTACCGTCGGCGGTCGGGGATGACCGAGTCGAGGGGGGTGAAGCACCGTGGCTGCATGGATGGATCGCTGGTTCGAAGCTGCGTACCGCCGCGCGCCGGAGCGCCACCTGGCCCGCGCGCGAGCGAGCGTCCTCGTCCTGTTGGCCGTGCTCGTCGGGATCCTCGTCGCGGTCGCCCTTCCCTACGTGAACCCGACGCGGACGGAATGGATCCGGACGTTCGTTGCCGCCGAGGCCCTCGCCATCATCGGCGGGCTGTTCGTTCTGAATCCCGCCTGGAAGGGGCTCCACCACGACGTGGAGGTGTGGCTCGCGGGGGACCGCAGCCACGAGGCGACCCTGCGGGCGTGGCGGCGAGCGAAGGGGATGACCTTCGAGGGCGTCAAGATCGCCTACATCCGCTTCGGCCCGTTCGCCTTCGTCGGCGGTCTCGTCTACGCCCTGGTCGAGTTCGACCTGTCCCGGTCCGATGCCGTGGCCGTGTTCATCGGGCTGGTCGCCGCGGGGGTGCTGGCCACAACGGCGGGCTGGCCGCTGGTGGAGGCCTACCTGCGGCCGCTTCGTCGCGACCTGGCGCAGCACGTCGGGGCCACGGATGCCACGGCGACGGTCGTGGTCTCCCTGCCGCGGAGGGTCGCCGCCTTCATGGCGGTGATGAGCCTGCTGACCGGCATCGTGGCCCTCCTGGTGTCGACCTTCGGGACCCGGTCGCTCGACGGTGTGGTCGGTCCGCTGGTCGCGGTCGTGGTCGTCGGCCTCGCCGTGGGATGGCTGTTCGGGACGATCCTGACGCGGTCGCTGCTGGCGCCGCTGGAAGATCTCGTCCAGGCCACCAAGCAGGTCGCCAGCGGAGACCTGGGTGCACGAGCGCTCGTGATGGGCGACGACGAGATCGGGACCCTCGGCAGCGAGTTCAACAAGATGCTCGGCGTCCTGGACGCCGCCGCTGCAGAGGTCCGCGCATCGCGTGCCCGGATCGTCGCAGCCTCCGACGCCGAGCGGCGCCGCGTGGAGCGAAACATCCATGACGGGGCCCAGCAACAACTGACGGCGCTGGCCCTGCATCTCGAGCTCCTCCGCCGGGACCTGGCGGATCCGGCGGCCGTGTCGGCGGGACTCGAGGCCGCAATCGAACGTCTCCGGGAGTCGCTCGAACAGCTCCGGGAGCTCGCGCAGGGCCTGCACCCCTCGATCCTCACGACCGATGGCCTGGCCCCGGCGCTCCAACAGCTCGCTGCGAGATCGCCGGTCCCGGTCAGGATTCGGGCGTCGACCGAGCGTTTCGAGGAGGCGGCGGAGGCGACGGCCTGGTTCGTCGCCTCGGAGGCACTGGCGAACATGGCCAAGTACGCCCACGCGACCGAAGCAACTGTCGAGCTCGTGCGCTCGGACGGGCACGTGATCCTGGAGGTGAGCGACGACGGCGTCGGTGGGGCCAGCCCGGAGGCTGGCTCGGGCTTGGCTGGCCTGGTCGACCGCGTCGAGGCCGTCGGCGGCCGGCTGGTCGTCGACAGCCCGGCCGGCCGCGGCACCACGATTCGCGCCGAGCTGCCGACGTCGTTGGAGCTGCGGTGATTGCGCGTCGAGGCGTTGCCGGGCACCGTGTTCGGTGCGGTGCCCGTGAGGGGGTGACACTCCGGTGATTGCGGCGCGCATCGACGCGACCCTCAACCGCCTGCACGCCAGGTTGGAAGCCCGCTATCTCGAGCTGGCGTGGCACCTGGCCGTGGGCCTGCTGCTGGCCGCCGTGGCCTTCATCACGAGCGTGCTGCTGACCTACGTGGACACCACGCCGCTCGGCGCGCTGCGGACGCTCGCCTTCAACTGCCTGCTCACGGTCGCCGTCGGCCTCCTCGTCGCCGTCCCACGGGCCCGGCGGATCGCTCGACCACTGCAATCGTGGATGGACGGCAATCGAGGAGCCGAGGACTCGCTGGCAGCCTGGGCCTGCGTCCGAACGTTGACCTTCTCGGTGACACGGTCGTGGATCGTGATCTTCGGGATCGGGATGCTCGCGCCGCTGGTCGCCCAGTCTGCGCTCCAGCACGACTACACGCTCGAGCAGACGATGGCCTCGACCATGGTTGGCCTCGCGGCCGGAGCCTGGGTGGGTGCAGCCTGCGTCTTCTCGCTCGAGCTGTACCTGCGACCGATCCGACGCGAGCTGGCTCGTCACCTGCGCCACGTCGAGTCCTCGGTCGCCCATGACGTCTCGTTCTCGCTCGGGGTCAAGCTGCTGTTGTCCGCGTCGCTGATCAGCCTGCTGACCGGGTTCGCGGTTGCGCTCGCGGCGACGATCAACGGTGGCGGACTGGGTGAGGTCGGGCGCCTCCAGATCGTCGCCATCGTGGCGACGGTCAGCAGCACGGGCTTCCTCATCCTGTTGTTCGCTGGGACGATCCTGTCGCCACTCGAGGATCTGCTCACGGCGATTCGGCGTGTCCAGGGCGGCGATCTGTCGGCCCGAACCGACGTGACGAGCGACGACGAGATCGGGACGGTGGCGGCCGCCTTCAACGAGATGCTCCAGACCCTCGAGGCGACCTCGCGCGAGGTGAGGGCGTCGCGTGCCCGCATCGTCGCGGCGTCCGACGCCGAACGGCGTCGCGTCGAACGCAACATCCATGACGGTGCCCAGCAGCAGTTCTCGGCCCTTGCCCTGCAGCTCGAGCTGCTGCGCGAACAGGCAGACGACCCGAAGATGGTCAAGGGCCTGGAAGCCGCCATGACGCAGCTGCGCACGTCGCTCGACCAGTTGCGCGACCTGGCCCGCGGCCTGCATCCCTCGGTCCTCACGACGGACGGGCTCGCAGCGGCGCTGCGGCAGCTGGCCGACCACTCGCCCGTGCCAGTGACCGTCAGAACCCAGGTCGACCGGCTCGACCAGGTGGTCGAATCGACGGCCTACTTCGTCGCCTCCGAGGCCCTGGCCAACGTCGTCAAGTACGCGAACGCATCGGCCGTGTGGGTGTCCGTCGATCGGCAGGATGGCCGGGTCGTCGTGGAGGTTCGCGATGACGGTGACGGCGGGGCCGTGGCCGAGGACGGTTCGGGGCTGGCGGGCCTTGCCGATCGGGTGGAGGCTGTCGGCGGCCGGATGACGCTCGACAGTCCACCGGGGCGGGGGACGACCGTCCGAGCGGAGCTGCCGGCCAGCGCCTGATGGCCCGACGCTTCGTGGTCAAAACGGGTGATTTTGGGGTCCAACGGCCACTCCCGGTCATGTATTCAGCGTCAGCACTGATTGCAGACGCCTCCCGCATCCGTATCCTGCCGCCATGCCAGGGATCCTGATCGTCGACGACCACGCAGGTTTCCGGACCCAAGCCCGCATGCTGCTGGAGGCGTCCGGCTACGTCGTCGTGGGCGAAGCCGCAGATGCGGCGAGTGCGGTCGCGGCCGTCGAGGAGCTCGATCCCGACGTCGTCCTGCTGGACGTCCAGCTGCCGGATCATGACGGCTTCTGGGTCACCGAGCAGCTCCCCAACGGCAACCGGCCCCGCATCGTCATGATCTCCACCCGTGAAGCCGCCGACTACGGCAGCCGCCTCGCGGGCAAGCCCTTCCTCAGCTTCATCCACAAGCCGGAGTTGTCACGCTCGCGCCTCGAGGAGGCGCTGGGCACCGCAGCGTGAGCTCGATCTAGGGTTCCCGCATGGATCGGGGCCCCGACACGCCACTGCGACTCGTCGTCGCCGACGACTCCCCGCTGTTGCGCGAGGGCGTGGTCAACGTCCTGTCGGCGCGTGGCTTCGACGTCGTGGCCGAGGCCAGCGATGCCGAGGAGCTCGTCTCCCTGGTCGGAGTCCACGAACCCGACGTCGCGGTCGCGGACATCCGCATGCCCCCGACCGGTACGGACGACGGCCTGCGGGCAGCAGACGTGATCGCCAAGCATCATCCCGGTGTCGGTGTCCTCGTCCTGTCCGAGTACGTCGAACCGCAGTACGCCATCCGTCTCATCGACCAGGGGGCGCCCGGGCGCGGCTACCTCCTCAAGCAGACCATCACCGACTGGGATGCCTTCGCCGAGGGCGTTCGGCGGGTTGCCGACGGCGGCTCGGTCCTCGACCCGGTCATCGTCCAGCAGATCATGGAGCGCCAGCGCGTCGAGGATCCGCTGGCGGCACTGTCGGACCGCGAACGGGAGATCCTTTCGCTGATGGCCGAAGGACGCTCCAACCGAGCGATCGCCGAGCAGCTCGTCCTGTCGGACCGAACTGTCGAGAGCCACGTTCGGGCGGTCTTCCAGAAGCTCGGACTCGACGACACGCCCGATGATCACCGGCGCGTCCTGGCCGTCGTCACCTACCTCCGCTCCTGACCTCCCATGCGCCACGACACCCAGGTTGACCTGCTGCGCCGCTTTGGCAAGCTCTGGGCGGACCGCACGACCGAGCTCGCCCCGGCTGTCCGCCGCACCCCGGTGGCGACCTACCTGGATCCCGAGCGGTTCGCCCGCGAGCGCAAGCTCCTGTTCGAGGAGCGTCCGTTGATCGCGGCACTGTCCGCGGACCTGCCCGAGCCGGGTTCCTGCGTCGCGGTGGAGGTCGACCGCGTCCCGATCCTCCTCGTCCGTGGCGAGGACACGCAGGTGCGCGCGTTCCTCAACGCCTGCCGCCATCGCGGGTCGCGGATCGTCAAGGGCCACGACATGCCGGGCCGCGTGTTCAGCTGCCCCTTCCACGCGTGGACGTATGACCTCGACGGGGAGCTGCTGGGGCAGCCGCTGGCGAGGGAAGCCTTCGACGGCCTCGATCGGTCAGAGCTCGGCCTGCTGGCCATCCCCGTGACCGAGGCGGCGGGCCTCATCATCGTCTCGCCGAGCGCATCCGAGGCACCCGACGTCGCCGCCGACCTGGGCGCCCTGGGTGACGAGCTCGAGGAGTGGGACCTGGGGTCGTTCCGGTTCTTCGAGGAGCGAGTGGTGCCGGTCGAGGCCAACTGGAAGCTGGTCTACGACACGTACCTGGAGGGCTACCACATCTTTTCCCTGCACCGCCGAACCGTCGGCAAGATCCTGCTGTCCACGCCCGCGGTCGGCGACCCGTTCGGTGTGCACTCGCGCTCGGTCGTGTTCGGCAAGGATGTCCCACGGCACATTCGCACGGCGCCCGAGGAGGAGTGGGACCTCAAGCGGCACGCGTCGATCGTCTACCAGCTGTTCCCGAACACGGTGATCAACCTG
>JAWWBG010000072.1:0-10928 GCA_033721095.1 Nitriliruptorales bacterium | reverse complement strand
AGCATGGAACCGGCGATGATTCCCCACGAGTTCGAGCGGCTCGATCCCGAGGTGATGGCGGCCCGGGCTGCCGAGCTCGGTCGCGTGATGCAGCGTCGACGGTCGGTGCGTTCCTTCGCGACGGACCCGGTGCCGCGGGAGCTCATCGAGAAGGCGTTGCTGATCGCGGGTTCGGCGCCGTCGGGCGCGCACCTGCAGCCATGGACGTGGGTTGCCGTGAGCGACCCGGAGCTCAAGCGTCGGATCCGCGAGGCCGCGGAGGCCGAGGAACGCGACTTCTACGAGCACCGGGCACCCGACGAGTGGTTGGCCGCGCTGGCACCGCTGGGGACCGACGCGGTCAAGACGCACCTGACCGATGCTCCCTGGGTCCTGGTGCTGTTCCGGCATCGTTGGGAGGTGCTTGCGGACGGGACGCGACGCAAGAACTACTACTCATCGGAGTCGTGTGGGATCGCCGTCGGCTTCCTCCTCGCAGCCATCCACCAGATGGGCCTGGCTGCCCTGACCCACACGCCGAGCCCGATGGCGTTCCTGGCCGCGATCCTCGAGCGGCCGTCGAACGAGCAGGCCTATGTCGTGATCCCGGTCGGGTACCCGGCCCGGGACGCTGTCGTGCCGGACATCCAGCGCAAGTCGCTGGAGCAGATCGTCGTCTGGCGCTGAGGACGCGGGCGCCCCACGGGCGGGCGTGAGCCGCGCGACCACTCCGTGTCGCGCCGAAGCCGGCCATCTTCTAGGGTCCTCGGTGCAGGTGAGGGGGCGTGTCCGGGATGGGACCGTTCGATTCGGTGCTCGACGCTGGTCGGAAGACGGCCGAGAGCGGCGTCGGTGGCGTCCGTGACGGCGTTGGTCAGCTCCAGCGTGAGCAGCGCCGACTCGTCGACGAGCTGCGAACGCTGCCCAACACCGATCCGCTCGCTGGTGGCATCGATGACGTGCTCACCGAGCCTGACCTCACCGAGATCGACCGCGCACGACTGCTCGTCGACAAGTGCACGTTTGGGCCGACGCCGGGTCTCGTCGAGGAGGTCGCCGCGGCGGGACCGGACGACTGGCTGGCGCGGCAACTCGAGCCGTCGACCATCCCGGATCCGCAGGTCGATGTCCTCCTGTTGACGTTCCCGTCGCTCCAGCTCGACCCGGCGTTGCGCCGCGCCTACCAGATCGCCCCGAACGAGGCCGCCGAGGATGTCCAGCTGGCAACCCTGGTCCGCGCCGTGCGCTCCCAACGGCAGCTCCAGGAAGTGATGGTCCAGCTGTGGTCCGACCACTTCAACACCTACGTCCATGATGGACTCGTGACCGTCGTCAAGGCCACCGCTGACGCCGAGATCCGATCGCTCGCGCTCGGTCGCTTCGAGGACCTGCTCCTGGCCGTCACCAGGAGCCCGGCGATGCTCATGTACCTCGACAACCACCTGTCGTCGGTCCCCGACCCCAACGAGAATCTCGGTCGGGAGCTGCTCGAGCTCCATTCCGTCGGCGTCCAGGCCGGCTACACCGAGGACGATGTCCTCGACGCCGCCCGCGCCATCACGGGCTGGACGGTCAACCAGGTGTCCATGCGCTTCGAGTTCCAGGCTGCCTGGCACTACGAGGGGCCGCTGAACGTCCTGGGCTGGAGCCATCCGGGCGCGTCGGGCCCCGGCGCCTTCCAGCAGGGTGAGGAACTGATCCGGTACCTGGCCAGTCATCCGGCCACCGCCGAGCGCGTCTGCAGGAAGATCGCACGGCGGTTCGTCAGTGACAGCCCGTCGCCCGAGCTCCTCGCGCACCTGGTCGCCGCCTACTCCGCGAACGACACGTCGATTCGAGCCGTGCTCGAGGCGCTGTTCGGCCACGCCGAGTTCTGGGCCTCGGGCAACGCGAAGGCCAAGCGTCCCTTCGAGACGGTGGCCGGGGCCCTGCGTGCCCTCGCCCCGCAGTTCGCTCCGTGGGGCGGTCATTTCTCGACGCCAGCCGCCAGCACGATCCGGCTCCTGCGTGCCATGGGTCACGCCACGTTCGAATGGCTCGCGCCGGACGGCTACCCCGACGACGGCGCCTACTGGACGGGCGCCGGAACCTGGCTCCAGCGATGGAACGGACTGCTGGCGCTGGCGAACAACCAGGTCAACGGCGTCACCATCAACGCCAACGGCATCCGGAACGACGTGGGCGGCACCACGGTCGAGGAGTTCGTCGCTGCACTCGGTCCGCACCTCACCGGCGCCCCGATCGAGCCCACAGACATCGCCACGCTCGTGGGCCTCGCCGGCGTCGCCGCCACCGACCCGCCGACGCTGATTCCAGACGCGAACCTGCGTCACATCCTCGCCCTCGTGCTGGCACTGCCAGTCGCCCAGGTCCGTTGAGGAGTGCGTCCATGATCACGTCGTTGACGCGCCGCTCCTTCCTCAAGGGTGCCTGTGCTTCCGTCTCCGTTGCCGCCACCTACCGGATGTGGACCCCCGGGGCGGCCTTCGCCGACGACAGCGAGCACACGCTGGTCGTCGTGTTCCTCCGCGGCGCGCTCGACGGACTGTCGATGGTCGTGCCCGCCGGCGACAACGACTACTACCGCGCCCGGCCGACCCTCGCGATTCCGGCCAACCGCGTCCTCGACATCGACGGCACGTTCGGCCTCCACCCGGCGATGGCCTCCATCCACCCGTTGTTTGCCGACAAGCGCCTCGCGGCCGTCCACGCCGCGGGCAACCTCGACGACTCGCGGTCGCACTTCGAGGCCCAGGCCAACATGGAGCGCGGCACCGAGGGCGCCAACGTCTCCACCGGTTGGCTCGCTCGACACGTGTTCGCCTCGAACGCGACCGCGGTCCCGTTGCACGCGATCGCGTGGGGCAGCGCGCTCCCGGCGTCACTGCAGGGTGATTCGGCCGCTCTCTCCCTCCAGGCCCTCGACTCCTTTGGTCTCGCGGGGCGCGCGGCACTGCGGGATCCGACGCGTGACGCCCTCGCATCGCTGTACGAAGGGTCCACGTTCGAGACGCCTGCGGGTGCCGTGCTCGAGGCGCTCGACCTCGTCGAGAATGTCGCCGAGCACGGGCCGCAGCCCCACGCCGACGCCAGCTATCCCGACACCCACGTGGGGAACGCCCTGCGCGAGATCGCGCGGACCATCAAGGCCGACGTGGGACTCTCGACGGCGACGGTGGACGTCGGCGGATGGGACCTGCACGCCGGTGCGGGCAACACCGACACCGGTGCCCAGCGGACCCTGCTTGCCGATCTCGCGGACTCGATGGCGGCCTTCGCGACGGATCTCGCGGATCGTCCCGGCTCGTACACCCTCATCACGATGTCCGAGTTCGGGCGTCGCACCGAGGAGAACGGCTCCAACGGGACCGATCACGGGTGGGGGAACGTGATGCTCGCCATGGGCGACAACCTGTCCGGCACCGTGGTCGGCGACTGGCGGGGACTCGGCGGCGATGCGCTGTACCGCGGCGACGTGCCGGTCACGACCGACTATCGCAACGTCGTGGGCGAGCTGCTCCTCGGCCGCGTGGGGGCCGCCGACCTCAGCCCGATCTTTCCCGGGCTCACGCACGAGCCCGTCGGCGTCACCACCTGACACTGCGGCCCTTTCACGGGCACGGCGCCGACCGTCAGCTCAACGCAGCCGATTGATCAGGTTCACGGCCAGCGTCAGGACCACCGAGACCACGATCATCGACGTGATCGGGAAGAACACACGCGAGTTCTCGGACTCGACGCGGATGTCGCCGGGAAGGCGCCCGAACCAGCGCAATGCCCCGCTCCAGACGAGCAGGCCGAGCCCGGCGAGCCCGAGCCCGCCGAGGACCAGGAGCATGCCGATGGACCGGTTCACGCCGCGATCGTAGGGGTGTCGAGGAAGGGTGCGGCCCGACCGATGGCGAACATTCCTCCGAGTCCTTTGGCAAGATCCCGTGGGTCGGGCAAGGAGGGGATCGATGCGGGACCGCTCGTTGATGCGGATCCGAGTCGCCGCGCTGTGTGCACTTGGCGTGGCCCTCGCCGCCTGCGGGCAGAAACCCGGCGTCCACCTCGCAGCCCAGGGGCAGGCGGGCGTGGACAATCCGGCGCCGGCGGTCGCCCCGGCCCCCACCGTCGGACCGGGCGAGGCCGTGACCGGCCCGGTGTCCGATCCAACGGCAGGACCCGCCGTCGGCCCCGTGACGACGGACCCGCAACAGCCGGTCGGTCAACCGACTGCCGGGCCGAACGAGCCGGCACCGGGCCCCCGCTGGCAGGTCACCGGCTCCGATCGCACCGGCGTCACCGACACGACGATCACGCTGGCAGCCCATGCCCCCGTGACCGGGGCCGCGCCCCTGCCCGCTGTCGTGTTCGAGGAGAGCGCCGACCTGTACTGGCGGTGGCTGGCGCACACGACCGGCGAGAAGGTCCTCGGCCGAGACATCGAGATCGTCTTCCAGGACGACCGCTACACCCCGACGACGGCCCGGCAGGTTTGCCGGCAGCTCATGCAGGTCGGGTTCAGCATCACCGGTGTCGGTGCCGACGGCATCGCCGCGTGCGCGCCCCTGGCGGAGCAGCTGCGCGTGCCCTACATCGCCTTCGGCGCCGACGAGGCCGCGCTTGCCGGCAACCCCTGGTACTTCGCGATCTCGGCCACCTACCCGCAGCAGGGCGACCTGTGGGCGCAGTATGTCCGGGCGAACTTCCCGGGCCAGAAGGTGGGCGCGATCGCCATCGACACCGTCAACTGGGACGCAGCCGTCGATGCCTGGGAAGCGGGGCTCGGCCGCGAGGGGGTGGTGTTCAGCGAGGCGCTGCGGCATCCCCGCGAGGGCACCGACTGGTACGCGCCGTTCGCCCGCAGGCTGAACGACGACGGTGTCCAGGTCGTCTATGCGTTGACCTCACCCCTGCACCTGATTCGCTTCGCCCAGGTCGCACGCGACAATGACTTCGACTTCCACCTCCTCTACATCGCCCCCGGGGCGCTCAACGGGATACTCGAGAACGGCTGCCCGGCGATGGGCAACGCGACCTCGTTCTCGACGTGGCCGTCACTCGACGTCGTGGACCAGCTCGACCCCGAGTTCATGCAGGCGGTCGAGGAGTTCGACATCTCCCGCACGAACCTCGACCTCAGCCTCGCCCTGTGGGGCGTCAACAAGTACGCACACCACCTGTTGGCGGAGTACGAGGCCCGCTACGGCCGCGACCTGACCCGCGAGGACTTCCGGGCCATGGTCGAGACGCTGACCGTGCGCACCGGGCTGTTCCCCGAGCAGGTCTACTCGCCGTCGAACCACTTCGGGACGCGGCCGGGCGTCCACGTCGTGACCGCCAACTGCGACCGCGAGATCTGGGAGAACGGCGGCCTGTTCCAGACGAGCTTCTAGGCGAGGGGGAGTGGTGCGCACTGCAGCAGTGAGGGGCCGGATGTCGTCGGTCACGCGCCGGCGCGCCGGGCTGTTGCTGATGACCGCGCCCATCCTCGCCATCGCGCTGTCTCCCGTGGCGGCCCAGGAGGCCGAAGCGCAACCGGTCGAGATCACGGACTCGACGCTGTACGTGGCTTCGGCGACCGCGGTGCTGCCGCGCACGCTGACCGCCGACGTGCCCCCAACGGCGGCATGCATCGTCGTGCCGGAGATCTGCCCGCCCGAACTCGACCCGATCCGCGATCCTGCGCGCGAGCTGGTCGGCGACGTCGCGTCGTCGGACGTCCCGACACTGGTCCATCCGGTTCCGCCCGACCACGTCGCCGTCTCCTACCTGACCGGGACGCCTCGCTACCAGTCGGCCATCCTCTTCGAGGCTCCGGCCCCACCGCCGGGTGAGGAGGTCCAGTCCTTCGACCTCGTCCTGGCGCAGGCGGAGCCGAGCTACGACATGGACTCGCCCGCGTTCCGACGCATGGTGCTCGGCCTGTTCGTGACGATCGACAACGAGGACCCGGTGCCGTTCGTCGAGTCGGTCGTCGATGCGCTCAGCAACGAGGAACCGGTCGACCTGACCCGCAAGATCGGCATCGAGGCGTGCCCCCTGACGGCGCCGTTCGAGCCCGGCGGCGCGCCCGAGGGCACCTCGGACCGTGACATGCCGCGCGACGAGACCGGCGAACCGGCCATCGACTGCGTCCTGGGAGCGATCGGCGCCTTCGACGAGCCGTCGGGCACGTGGACGTTCGACCTCCAGTTCGCCGCGCGGGCCTGGGCTGCCGGTGAGCTCGCCAACCACGGCGTCCTGTTGCGGCCCATCGGCGCGCTCAACCTCGCGTACGGCGACCCGGACCCGACCACCAGCGCCCAGATCGTGCTGGACCTGTCGTCCGCCGCGCTGGCCGTGTCCAGTGCGCCGCCGCCACCGGCCCCCGGGCCTGCACCGGCGCCCCCCAGCCTGTCAGGTGGCACTGGCTTCGATGTCGGCGACCAGGTCCCGCTCGGGTTGCCACCCGTCGCCGCCCCCGGACCCGCGCCCCAGCCGGAGCAGCCATCGGTCACACCTCCAACGGCGAACCCGCCGTCGGCAGCCGTGCCGATCCGGACCGTGATCGAGCAACCCTGGTGGATGTGGCTGGCGATTCCGGCCTTTCTTGCCGGCATCCTGCTCGCGCTGTCGGGGTTCGTGGCACCGGCCACGGCCGTCGCGGTCGGTGAAGGCGGGGCGATGTCGCACCTGCTCGCCCGACGGCGCGTGACATCGGGCGCGTGATGACTCCGCGACGGATCGGCGCGGCAGCGGTCGGTCTCGTCCTGCTCGTCGTCCTGGTGGTCTCGGACATCCCGCTGGGACGGGTCGTCGTCGACGGCACCCTCAACGGATCGGTCATCGCGCTGGTCGCGCTCGGGATCGCCGTCGTCTACAAGTCCACCGGTGTCCTCAACTTCGCCCAGGGCGAGCTCGGGACCCTGCCGGCCTTCCTCGTGCTCCTCGTCATGATGGGGTTCGACCTCAACGGCACGGTCGACCCCGAGGCGATCAGCGGCTGGGACATGCTCGGCTACCTGCTGCTGGCCGTCGCGATCGGCATCGTCCTGGGCGTCGCCATCAACGGGCTGGTCATCCGGCGACTCGTCGACGCGTCACCGGTGATCTCGCTGGTGGCCACGGCTGCCGTCTTCTTCCTCATGGTCGGTTTCGAGGCCGTGGTCTTCCTCCCCCAGGTCCGCACGTTCCCCCGCTTCCTCGAGGGGGCGCCGTGCCTGGAGTCCGAGGCCGGCGAATGCATCCGCCAGTTCCAGCTGTTCGGCTCGCTGGTGCTCTGGCACGCCATCGTGGTCGTCGCGGTCCTGGCGGTCGTGGTCGTGCTCCTGACCCTGCTGTTTCGGACGCAGGTCGGCGTCGCGCTGTTGGCCGCCTCGCAGGAGCCGTTCGCCGCGTCGCTGTCGGGGGTGTCGCCGCGTGCCATGTCGATGCTTGCCTGGGGGATCGCCGGCGGGCTCGGGGGGTTGGCGGGCGTGCTCGGTGCCGGCGTGTTCCAGCAGCTGTTCCCCGGCATGGTGACGCGCGACCTGCTGGTGCTTGCGTTCACGGCGGCCGTCCTTGGCGGCATCAACTCGATGCCCGGTGCAGTGGTCGGCAGCATCCTGCTGGGCGTGACGTCGTCGCTGACGAACGAGGCCGCGCTGACCTTCGATGTCACGGGCTGGATCCCGAACCCGCCGATGGCGGCCGCGTTCGCCGTGCTGTTGATCGTGATGGTGGTGCGCCCACGCGGCCTGTTGGGTCGGGAGGCGTGAGGTGACCGACGTCCTCGCCGAACCGATCCCCATCGTCATCCACGAGCTGCCGCCGCGCGAACGTTGGCGGCCGAGTCGGGCGGGCGTCGCCGCCCGCCTGATCGTGTTGCTCGGCATCGGCGCGTTCATCCTCGCCTCGCCGCACCTCATCGGCGTCATCCGCGTCAACGTGCTGTCCACCGCGGCCACGTCGGTCATCGTCGCGCTCAGCCTCAACATCCTGATCGGCTACACGGGCCAGGTGTCGCTGGGGCACTCGGCGTTCCTCGGCATGGGTGCGTTCACCGCCGGCTTCGTCATCACGACGCTCGAGCTGCCGTGGGAGGCCGCCGTCGTCGCATCCGTCCTCGTGGGTGCCGGCCAGGCGCTGGTCATCGGCGTCGTCGCCCTCCGGGTACGCGGCCTGTACCTGGCACTCGTGACCCTCGTCTACGCCGTGTTCGCCGAACGCGTCCTGTTCAACATCGAGGCCATCACCGGTGGCGGGGGAGGCATCGAGGCGACGCGGCCCGGCTGGGCGTTCGGTGACACCGCGTATGCCTACCTCTGCATCGCGGCGGTGGCCGTCGTCTGGCTCTTCGACTGGCGGCTGACGTCGTCGAAGGCGGGTCGGGCCATCGAGGCCCTCCGCGACTCCGAGCGCGTCGCCGCCTCGTGGGGCATCAACGTCACGGGCTTCAAGCTGCTGGCGTTCGTGCTGTCGGGTGCCATTGCCGGGCTTGCCGGTGCGCTGTTCGCCTCGGTCGAGCAGCTGATCTCGCCGCTCGACTTTGCGTTCCTCGGCTCGGTGACGTTCGTGATGATGGCGATCTTCGGTGGCGTCGGCTCGCGGCCGGGCGTCGTCCTCGGGGCCCTGATCTTCTCGTTCCTCGCGTTCGGGCTGGAGCGTTTCGCGGAGGCCTTCCCCGACCAGCCGATCAACGCGTCGGCCACCCCATTGGTGGCGGCACTCCTGGTCCTGATCGTGCTCCTGTACTTCCCCGGCGGGCTGGCCCAGTTGCTGCGGCGGCCGTTTCGGTGGCTGTCGTTTCGGCCCTGGCGCGAGACCGAGCCCGCCGGAGGTGGCGAATGACCGTGTTGTCGGTGGGCGACGTGTCGCTTCGGTTCGGTGGCCTCCAGGCCCTGGCCGACGTTTCGTTGGACGTCAACGAGAACGAGATCGTTGGCCTCATCGGCCCCAACGGCGCCGGCAAGACCACCCTGTTCAACTGCATCACCGGCTTCTACACGCCCGACTCGGGCAGCGTCACGATCCGTGGGCAGCGCGTGAACGACCTGCGCCCCGACCAGCGGACGGCGCTAGGGCTCGGGCGGACCTTCCAGCACGTCGGGCTCGTCCGCTCGTTCACCGTGCTCGAGAACATGGTCGTCGCCCAACACCGCAACGTCGGCTACCACATCGGTGCCGGCCTGCTGGGCTCGCCTGCCGCCCTCGAGGAGGAGTCCGACCTCGAGGAACGCGCGCTGCACGTCCTCGACCACCTCGGCCTCGTGCACCTGGCCGACCATCCGCTGTCGGAGCTCAACTACGGGACGCTCAAGCAGGTCGAGGTCGCCGCTGCGCTCGCCACCGATCCCAGCATCCTCATGCTCGACGAGCCGCTGGCGGGCCTCGGACCCAAGGAGTCGGCCGACTTCGGTGACCGGCTGCTCGCGATGCGGCACGAGCTCAACCTCACGATCGTCGTCATCGAGCACCACGTGCCGTTCGTGCTGCGCGTGTGTGACTACGTGTACGTCCTCAACTTCGGTCGGATCCTCGCGCACGGAACGGCGGACGAGATTCGCGGGAACCCGGTGGTTGCCGAGGCCTACCTGGGGGAGGGCGCGTCGGCCCTCGCCTGAGGGCGGATCAGCCGGTCGTTTCGTCCGGCTTGCAGATCCGGCACGGTTCGAGGCCTCGGTCGCGCGCGTCGGCGGCGTCGAGGTGCTCGGGGTCGTCGCGGCCCTCGACGAGGTGGCATGTGGACCGGTGGTAGGTCGACGCGCCGGCGACCACCTCGCCCGGCCTGGCCGACCGCGTGGCTGCTGGTCCTGTCGCGGCGCTGGCCGCCAGCGCCTCACGAACCTCTGACAGTTCGCCCATCAGCTGGCCGGTCGTGCGGCGGAGCTCGGCCGTGATCGCCATCGTGAGGCCGACCGCGACGAGCCCGAGACCGGTGAGGCCGCCGGAGATCAGGATCGGAATCTGGCCGGACGTGTGGTCCAGCTCGGCCGCCGCGCTCCAGGCCACGAAGATCAGCAGGAACCCGACCGCCGCGAAACCCACGGCGATGTAGAGCGGGTACTTCGACAGCTTGCGCACGTGCCGACCTCGGTCGCGCCGAACTGTAGGGGAGTCAGTCATCGGGCACGAGCCTCAGGGAGGATCCGCGTTCGCGGCAACCGTGGGTGCTCACGCGACTGAGCGGCCGATCTTCCATCGTGATCGGCTCTGCAAACTGCGCGCGCTGAGCGAAAGGAGCAGGCCGCAGGCAACTGCGCCCGTGGCGCCGGTCTCGGGAAGGCTGGAGGCGTTCTCAGCCGAAACGGGGCTTGGCTTCACGGGCTCCGCTCCGGGTGCCGTGGTCGCGTAGCCGGCCAGTGCGGGCTCCTCGATCAGCAGGGGTGCCGACGTGAGGATGATCGCGAAGAACTCGACGGTCTCGATCGTGGCGTCCGGCTCGCCGGGCGGCGGGGCTGCGCCGGGAGCGAGGTCCTCGGCACACGTGGTGGCGTCGAACCGTCCGACATCGGCGGGTCCCTCGTGGCCCAGCGCGTCGAGCACCAACTCGAACACGACGGCATCGACGATCAACCGGTTGTGGTCAACCGACCGGCCGGGGCACAGGTCCTGCACCCGCACGTTGGCCGCGCCGTCCTGGATCGAGGCATCCGGAGGCATGATGGCCCCGTCGTCCTGGCTCCAGATGCTGGTCCACGACGGTCCGGGCGGCGTCTCGTCACCCGCGTTCAGTGCCGCCAGGAAGTTCGATGCCGGACGCATCTGCCACGCGGCGGCCGCGCACGGCACTCGGCACAGCTGGTCCAACACCGTCGATCCGTGGTGCGCGCCGGCGATGCTGACCACGTCGTCCACGAGCCCCGCGAGGTCGGGCCACCAACGGATCGCACAGCGGATCTCGAGGGGACCCTGGCTGTGGCCTATCGCGTCCACGGGTTGGCCCGACGTCGCCGCCATCCACCGGATCGCGTGCACGACGTACTCGCTGGCGACCTGGATGT
>JAWWBG010000071.1:0-10971 GCA_033721095.1 Nitriliruptorales bacterium | reverse complement strand
GGCGAGCGCGCGTACCAGCAGGCCCTCGCCTACGCCGCCGAGCGACGGCAGGGCCGTGCCGTCAATGGCGAGAAGGGAACCGCGAGCCCGATCATCGAGCACGCCGACGTCCGACGCATGCTGTTGACGATGAAGGCGTACGTGGAGGGGATGCGGGCCCTGTGCTACGCGAACGCCCAGGCCATCGACCTGGCAGCCCACCACCCCGACGAAGCCACGCGGGAGGCCAACCAGAAACTGGCCGATCTGCTCACCCCGCTGTCGAAGGCATGGTCCACCGACCGCGGGGTCGAGGTCGCCAGCCTCGGCGTCCAGGTCCACGGTGGGATGGGCTACATCGAGGAAACCGGCGCGGCGCAGCATTACCGCGACGCCCGCATCGCCCCGATCTACGAAGGCACCAATGGCATCCAGGCGCTGGATCTCGTCGGCCGCAAGCTGCCCTACGACGGCGGCGCGTTCGTGAAGGGCTGGATCGCCGGACTCCGGGAGGAAGCCGAACAGCTCGACAACGAACGGCTCGACGACCTTCGGGATGCCCTGCTCGACGCCATCGGCGTTCTCGAGGAGGCGACCGATTGGCTGTTTGCCCATGCCGCCGAGCCCAACGAGATCCTTGCCGGCGCCAGTCCCTATCTCCACCTCATGGCACAGGTGGCGGCCGGGAGCTACCTCGCGCGAGGAGCCGCCGCCGCCGACCGCCTGTTGTCGGAAGGCGAGGGCGACGCCGACTTCCTGGCGGCGAGAATCGTCGTCGCCCGGTTCTTCATGACGCAGCTGCTGCCGCTGGTTCGCGGCCTCCTCCCCGCAGTGACCGCAGGGTCCAGCGACCTCTTCGCGCTGTCCGAGTCCCAGCTGGCGAACTGACGGACGCCGAGGACGTCCGTTTGGACACGACGACCCGAAACGTCCCGTTGATAGCCTTCGCGTCCTGCCCGGGGGCTGCCGGGAGAGCGCCGTCGGATCCCGTTGCCGTGCACAAGTCGTGTCCTCGTGAGTGAACTGCGCTCGTCCGTCTTCTCGCCCAGCCGCCTCGGCCGTCGCCGTCGGCGTGGGCCCCGTCCGGCTGCCGCCATCCTCGTCCTGCTCGTGGCGCTGCTCGTCGCCGAGCTGGCAGGACTGTGGATCCACGCGAGCCGACGGCTCGAGCCGACGATGGTCCCCTCGCTGGCCGAGGTCCCCAGCGGCGCCAGCGACCAGCAGGGTGGCGAAACCCTCGTCGTGCTCACGGACACCACCGGCGGCGACGAGCAGGTCCTCGGCATCGCTGTCGTCCAGGTCCATCCGGCCCGGCAGGTTCCCGTTGCCCTCGTGCTGCCGCGTCGCCTCACCGTGTCGGCGCCCGGCCACGGAGAGCTCGAGCTGCGAGCGGTGCTGGGCCGCGGTGGCCCGGACCTGCTCGTGCGCGCCGTGCAGTCCTACACGGGGATCGACCTCGAACATCTCGTGATCATCGATGCCTCCGGCGTCGCCGACATGGCGGCCGAACAGGGCGGCGTGGACCTGTGTGCGATCGTCTCCTCGACGAACTGCAAGCAAGCCCCCCGCGGGGTCGTCCTGGACCTGCTGACGGACACGTCGCTCGGCGATGACATTGCCGTGGCGCGACAGCAGTTCGCAGTCGTCTCGGCCGTCGTGGCCAAGACGTCCAGTCGGCTCAACGTCCTCCTGCACCCGTTCCGCACCCTGGGGACGATCAGTGCTGCGGGACGCGCCCTGCGCACCGATGTCGACCTGGGGGGCCGCAGCGCACTCCGCTGGAGCGACCGGATCACCTCCCACGACACGACCACCGTCGACTTCGCAACATTGCCCGGTTTCCGCGACCCGCAGAGCGGGACCGTCGAGGCCTTCGTGGAGCAGGCCGAGAGCGTGCTCCAGGCACTTCGCAACGGACAGCCGCTGCCCGAAGAGGCCTACACGTCGCCGGCGGAGCTGTCACCTGCGGACGTCACGGTCGCCGTGCTGAACGGCTCGGGTGTCAGCGGGCTCGCAAACCAGGTTGCCGATGCCCTGGCGGCGGAAGGCTTCGACATCGTCGAGGTCGGCAACGCGGCCACCTTCAACGTCGACGAGACGGCCATCGACTTCGGGCCCGGATTCCGGCGGTTCGCCGAGCTCGCCCTTGTGCAGGTCCCCGGTGCCACGCTGCGAGAAGGGGACCAGCCATTCTTCCGCCAGGGTGTGTCGGTCGACCTCATCATCACCATCGGACGGGACTTCGAGGCGGCTGCCACGCCCAGCGAGGCAGACGAGTGACCGACTTCGCATTCCCCGATCCAGCCGCCTGGGGGCCCACGACATCCGGCCACCACCACGTGCCCTGGGGGCGGCGATTCCTCCTCCTGTTCGCCGCCGTCGGCATCGGGCTGCTGGTCGCCGGCGGGACCACCGCCCTGCTGCTGTTCCAGCAGTTCCAGCGGAACCTGACACGCGTCGAGGTCACGGGCCTGAGCGAGTCGGTCACCGGTGCGCCACTGCACGTGCTCGTTGCCGGCTCCGACGCCCGGGACGGGATGACCCCCGCCGACGTCCAACGCCTCAACCTCGGCCGCTTCGGCGGTGAGCGCAGCGACACCGTGATGCTCGTCACGGTCACGGCCGATCGCAAGGGCGTCAACGTCGTCAGCTTCCCCCGGGACCTGCGTGTCGATGATGACGGCACGATTCGCAAGCTCACCGAGACATTTGCGTTCGGGGGACCGGACAACCTGGTCCAGACGGTTCGGGACAACTTCGGGATCGAGGTCAACCACTACGCCCAGATCGGGATCCTCGGTTTCGTCAATGCCGTGGACACGTTGGGCAGTGTCGAGATCTGCCTCGAGGAGAACCTCTTCGACCGCAAGTCGGGCGCCAGCTTCGCGGCTGGCTGTCACGACATGGATGGCGCCGCCGCCCTGTCGTACGTGCGATCACGGTCCGGGGCCGGGTCCGACTTCTCCCGGATCGATCGGCAGCAGAACTTCCTGCGATCCGTCCTGCGGGAACTGGTGACACGGCAGGTCCTGCTCGACGTGCCGAAGCTCTTCCAGTTGGTGGAGGACCTCGCCAGCCAGGTGACGACCGACGATTCGCTCGGGCTCAACGAGATGTTGCGCCTGGCCGAGCAGCTGCGCGGCCTTGCCAACGGTGAGGTTCCCATGACCAACGTGCCGGGGTACGTGCAGACCGTCGACGGGAAGAGCTTCGTCATTGCCTACGGGCCCGGGACGCGCTCCCTGTTCAGCCAGTTGCAGCGTGGTGAGCTGCTGGCTCCGCGCGGGTCGCGGACCGAGCGCAACGAGGTCAACGTCGCCACGTGGTCCGGTGGGCACGCCGAGGGGCGACGTATCGTGATCAGCACGCTCCAGTGGGCCGGCTACAACGTCAGCTCGGCCGGCGAGGGGCCCTTCGACATTGGTGAGACGACCACAGTGTTCATCGTTCCGGGACACGAGCGCGAGGCCGAGTGGGTCGGCGCCATGCTGGGCGCGCCGGTCCAACGGCTTCCGGTGAATGCGACGCCCCCCGCCGGCGCCGAGGTGGTCGTCGCCGTCGGTCTGGACGCGGTGTCGTGAAGGGCCTGGTCCTGGCAGGCGGGAAGGGCTCGCGGTTGCGCCCCATCACCCACAGCCGCGCCAAGCAGCTGGTGCCCGTCGCCAACAAGCCCATCCTGTTCTACGGGATCGAGCAGCTTCGCGACGCTGGTGTCGACGAGATCGTGGTCGTGACCGGCGACACGGGCGAGGAAGTTCGGGCAGCGCTCGGTGATGGCTCCGGTCTGGGCGTCGCCGTCGAGTACGTCGCACAGTCGGCGCCGCTCGGCCTCGCGCACGCCGTCAAGGAAGCACAGCCGGCCCTGGGAGACGACCCGTTCGTCATGTTCCTCGGCGACAACCTGCTGGAGGGCGGCATCATCGACGTCGTCGCCGAGTTCCTGTCGGGCGACGAGGACGCGCACGTCCTCCTCAAGAAGGTCGCGGACCCGACCCGATTCGGCGTTGCCGTGCTTGACGACGACGGCGGCATCACGGGCCTCGTCGAGAAACCCGCCGACCCACCGAGTGACCTCGCCCTCATGGGCGTCTACCTGTTTCGCCCGGCCATCCACGAGGCGGTGCACGCGATCCGACCCTCGCGCCGTGGCGAGCTCGAGATCACGGACGCGATCAGCCACCTGCTCCACGGGGGTGGAAGAGTTGCGGCGACGGTCCACGAGGGTTGGTGGTTGGACACCGGCAAGAAGGACGACCTGCTCGAGGCGAACCGCATCGTCCTGTCCGGATTGCCCGGGCGGGTGGAGGGCACGATCGTCGACTGCCAGATCGAGGGCGACGTCATCGTCGAGGCGGGAGCGACGGTCGAGAGCTCGCGGCTGCGGGGTCCGGTCGCCATCGGCCGTGGCGCGGTGATCCGGAACGCGGACGTGGGGCCGCACACGTCCATCGCCCACGACGGGCAGGTCATCGACGCCCGCATCGAGCGTTCCGTGGTCATGGAGGCCTGCCGCATCCGCGACATCCACCTTGGCGATTCGCTGCTGGGGGCCGAGGTCGTCGTGCGCGGGACCGGGATCGCCGATGGGGCAAAGTCCCTGCACGTGGGCGATCACTCGGAGGTCGGGTTGTGAGGTTGCTCGTCACCGGTGGGTGTGGCTTCATCGGCTCGGCGTTCGTGCGGTGGGTCATCGACGAGCAGCCCGACGTCCGCGTGACCAACCTCGACGCGCTGACGTATGCCGGCAACCCCGCCAACCTCGCCGGCGTTGCCGACCGCGACAACTACGAGTTCGTGCGCGGCGACATCCGCGATGCCGACGTGGTCGACGACCTGATGTCGCGCTCTGATGCGGTCGTGAACTTCGCCGCGGAGACGCACGTCGATCGCTCCATCGACGGCCCTGCGCCGTTTCTGTCCACCAACGTCGTCGGCGCCGGGGTCATCTTCGATGCGGCGCGGCGGCATGGTGTCGAACGCGTGCTGCACATCTCGACCGATGAGGTCTACGGATCCATCGACATCGGATCGTTCCAGGAGGACGACCCGCTGCGCCCGTCGAGCCCGTATTCGGCGTCGAAAGCCGGGGCCGACCTGCTGGCCCGCTCCTGGGCGGACACCTACGACCATCCCATCTCGGTCACCCGGACGACCAACAACTACGGGCCCCACCACTACCCGGAGAAGGTCATCCCGCTCTTCATCACCAACCTCCTCGAGGGTCTTCCGCTGCCCGTCTACGGCGACGGTGGCAACGTTCGCGACTGGATCCACGTCACGGACAACGCGCGGGCACAGTGGCTGGTCCTCACCGAGGCGCCCCCCGGCAGCCTGGTCAACGTCGGCGCAGGCAACGAGGTGTCCAACCGGGAGCTGGCCATCCGCCTCGCGGCTGCCTTCGGCGCGGGCGAGGAGGTCATCGAGTTCGTCACCGATCGGCCGGGTCATGACCGTCGCTACTCGGTCGACACGTCGCGGATCCGTGCGCTCGGCTGGGAACCGACCATCGACTTCGACGAGGGCCTGGCGTCCGTCATCGACTGGTATCGGGCCAACGAGGACTGGTGGCGTCCCCTGCGCTCCACCGGCGCCGGCAGGCGACGCGGCCTCGATCCCGGGAGCGGCTGATGCGCGTGCTCGTGACCGGGGCGGCCGGACAGCTGGGCCGCGATCTGCTCAACGCCTTCGCACGGCACGAGGTCACCGGTCTCGGCCATGCCGACCTCGACATCGGCAACGAGGCGGCCGTTGCCGACGCGGTGGCTGCCGTTCGACCGTCGGTCGTGGTGAACGCCGCGGCGATGACCGACGTGGACGGCTGCGAATCGGACCGTGGACGCGCCCACCGGGTGAACGCGCTCGGCCCGTGGTGGCTTGCTCGGGCCTGTGCCCGCGAGGGCGCCACGCTGGTGCAGGTGTCCACCGACTACGTGTTCTCCGGTGCGCCGCCGGTCGGGCCCGGTGGCGAGCCGCGTGGCTGGACCGAGTTCGATCCCGTCGCGCCGGGCAACACCTATGGGCACTCGAAGGCCGCCGCTGAGCAGCTCGTGCGAGAGACGTTGGACCGCCACCACATCGTTCGGACCGCGTGGCTGGCGGGCGCCGGCGGCACCAACTTCGTGCGGACCATGCTGGGTCTCGGCGCGGACGGACACGTGCGCGTCGTCGAGGACCAGGTGGGCAGCTGGACCGCGACCGAGGACCTCGCCCGCGCGATCGTCGAAATCGCGACGTCCGGACGCCACGGCACCGTGCATCGGGTCAACCGCGGCCGGGCGTCGTGGGCGGACGTCGCCGACGCCGTCTTCGCGGCAGCCGACATGGACGTCCAGGTCGAGCGAGTCTCCTCGGCGGCCTTCCCGCGTCCGGCGGCCAGGCCCGAGTGGTCAGTGCTGGACCAGGGCCACGCCGACGCAATGGGGTTGACTCCGCTTCCCGACTGGACTGCGAGCCTCGAGCGGCTCGTGCGGCAACTGCTCGAACTGGGAGCCTGAGGATGGAAGTACGCCTGACCGCGCAAACGCTTTCGATCATGCTGGCGTCCATCGTCCTTGCAACCACCGGCCAGCTGCTGCTGCGGGCGGGCATGGAGGCGGTCGGTGTCGTGGACATCACGGGCGCCAGCCTGATGTCGTCCGCGCGCGATGCGCTCCGCACGTGGCAGGTCTATGTCGGCTTTGCCGCCTTCGGAGCCTCCTCCCTGTTGTGGTTGATCACGCTCTCGCGTGTCCCGCTGTCCACGGCATATCCGTTCGTGTCGCTGTCGTATGTCCTCATCCTGACGGCGAGTGTGGTGCTGCTCAACGAGCGTCCAAGCCTGCTCAGCTGGGTCGGCGTCGGCTTCATCGTCCTCGGCATCTCCATCGTCGGCCTTGGCCAGCGGTGACCCCGCCCGGCCTCGTCATCGTCACGCACAACAGCAAGGCTGACGTGCAGCGGGCCATCGAGTCGGCTCGGGGGGCAGGCTTCGGACACATCGTCGTCGCGGACGCCGGCTCGACCGACGGCACCGCGGCCGCACTGCTCGCGGCCCATCCCGATGTGCACGTGCTCCAGCTCGCGAATCTCGGCTACGGCGCCTGCGCCAACGAGGCCGTGCGGTCGGCAACCACCGGCGACGTCGTGATCGCGAACGCAGACGTCTTCTTCTCGCCGGGTGCCGCACCGGGCTTCGCCGCCGCGTTGGCCGCACCCCGGGTGGGCATCGTCGGTCCGCTGGTTCGGCACACCGATGGGTCGCGACAGCTGTCCGCACGGCGGCACCCGGGCCTGCTGGCCGCCCTGCTCCACGCGATCCTCGGCCTGTGGTGGCCCGCCAATCCTTGGACCCGCAACTACCGCGGTGCGGATCTCGCCACCGACAAGCCGCAGGACGTCGACTGGGTGTCGGGTTGCTGCATCGGCATCCGCCGCCCGGTCTTCGACGAGCTCGGTGGATTCGACCCCGCCTACTTCCTGTTCATGGAGGATGTCGACCTCGCCTTTCGCGCCCGCGAGGCCGGTCACCGCGTCCGCTTCGACCCCTCGATCGAGGTCGTCCACCGGGTGGGGGGCGCCCTGGACCAGGACCGGCCCGCGGCCCGACGGGCGCACGCCCGATCGATGGTTCGCTGGGCGCGCCAGCGCCACGGCCCCGTGGTCGCGGCGCTGGTGGCGGTGGGCGTCCGTGGTTGGCTGGTGTCGACGGCGGTGTACGACCGCACGCGAGGACGTTGGCGTCCGTCAACCGGCGAACGAAGCGAGCGCCCATGACAGCGCACGACGAGGTTCGTGAGGCGCTCGTGGTTGCCGGGGGCCGAGGCACCCGCCTGCAGCCGCTCACGTTCGGCGTTCCCAAGCCACTGCTGCCGTTCTGCGGCCAGCCGTTCCTCGCCGGTGTCCTCCAACGACTGGCCCGCGCGGGTGTGCGGCGGACCTGGCTCATTGTCGGCGCGGACAGCACCCCGTTTCGCGAGCTCCAGGACGTCGTCGACATGGATCTCGAGGTTGTCCCGGAGCCGACGCCGCTGGACACGGCGGGGGGTGTCCGTGCGGTTGCTGCCCAGCTCGACGGAACGGTGCTCGTGCTCAACGGGGATGTCCTCACCGACGTGGATCTTGCGGCGGCGGTCAGCCATCACCGGGCGCACCGCCCGGCCGCGACGATCGTGCTCACGCGGGTCGATGACACCTCGAGCTTCGGCGTGTGCGTGCGGGAGGGCAGCCGGATCGTCGACTTCGTCGAGAAGCCGCCGCCCGGGACGCTCCCCGGCCAGGACACGGTCAACGCCGGCACCTACGTCCTCGAACCGGAGGTGCTGATGGCACACCCCGAAGGCCCGTTGTCGTTCGAGCGGGACGTCTTCCCCGGCGTTCTGGCCAACGGCGGCACCCTGGAAGGGGTCGTCTGGAACGGTGTCTGGAGCGACCTGGGCACACCGGACCGGTGGCTCGAGGGAACCCGCCTGGCCCTCGCCGGAGATCTCGACTGGCCCACGCTCGATCGCATGGAGGTGACGGGCGATCGAGTCCTCGCGGACGCCGCCAGCGTCGCGGACGACGCCGTCGTTCGCGGACCCGTCGGCCTCGACGGCGCGAACGTCGCGTCGGGTGCCACGGTCGGGCCGAACACCTTCCTGGGGGCACGGGTGGGGATCGGCGCCGCGGCGGTGGTGACCGACAGCGTCGTGATGGAGGGCAGCGAGATCGGCGACGGCGTCGTGCTCGACAGGGTCATCGTCGGGCGCAACAGCCGGATCGACGCCGGCGCACTCATCGGTCGCGGCGCCGTCCTCGGGCACGAGCAGCATGTCGTCGCCGGGGACGTTCTCGCACCCGACGAACGTCGGCCGCCACGGACCGACTGAACCACGCAGGCAGGTTCGTAGACTTCGCGCATGCGTTCGCTTCGGGAGCGGCTGGCCGAGCTCTGGCGTGCGCGGGAACTGCTGGCGCAGTTCACGCGCAAGGAACTCAAGGTCCGCTACAAGAACTCGACCCTGGGTTTCCTGTGGTCGCTGCTCTCGCCGGCCCTGATGACCGTCGTCTTCACCGTCATCTTCGGGTTCGTCCTCCCCATCGATGTCGTCGACTACGCCGCGTTCTTCCTGTCGGCCTACCTGATGTGGCAGTTCTTCCAGAACAGCATCTTCGGCTCGATCAACTCCATCGTCGGCAACGGTGACCTCATCCGGAAGGTGTGGTTTCCGCGCGAGGTCCTGCCGCTCTCGCACGTGCTGGCACAGCTGGTCCACTTCCTGCTCGGCCTGCTCGTCATCGTCCCGTACCTGGTGGTGACTCGCGGCACGGGCGTGCTCGTCCACCTGCCGGCCGTTGCCCTCGGGATCGCGCTGCTGACGGTGTTCACGGCCGGTGTCGCGATGATCTTCGCCAGTGCGAACGTCCCCTTCCGCGACCTGCAGGAACTTGTCAACGTGATTTTCCTGGTGTGGTTCTACGCGACGCCGGTTGTCTATCCGCTGGCCCTGGTCACCTCGAAGCGGGAGGACATTGCTGCCGTCGCCACGTTCGGTTGGCTGCTTGACGTCAACCCGATGACGTGGTTCGTGCGCCTGTTTCGTGACGCCCTCTACGGCACGGTCACGATGGTCCCGGACACCGCAGCGCAGTTCGAGTCCGGCGCCCAGGCTTGGCCCGAACCGGCCGTCCTGGCCGTGTGTGCCCTGTTCGCTGCCGGAACCTTCATCGTGGGCTACCGGCTCTTCAATCGGCTCGCACTGACCTTCGCCAAGGAGGTCTGATGGTCCTCGACCAGCTCCGATCGCTCATCCGCCCCAAGGACGGCCCGGCCGTGGTCGTCGAGGGCCTGACCGAGACCTTCCGGCTCTACCACGAGCGGCCCACCGGGCTCAAGGAGCGCCTGTACCGGTTCCGGCGGTCCAGCTGGACGGACTTCGACGCACTCCGTGACATCAACCTGAGCGTCGAGCAGGGCGAGTCGGTCGCGATCATCGGACCCAACGGATCGGGCAAGTCCACCCTGCTCAAGGTGCTGGCGCGGATCCTTCCCCCGGACCGGGGCGAGGTCCTGACCAACGGTCGGGTCGCATCGCTGCTCGAGCTCGGCGCGGGATTTCACGGTGACCTCACGGGGCGCGAGAACATCTACCTCAACGGCGCCATCCTCGGCCTGAGCCGTGCCCGCATCCGGGAACGGTTTGACGAGATCGTCGACTTCGCAGGCATCGACCACCTGCTGGACACGCCGGTGCGGACGTACTCGTCGGGCCTGTACGTCCGGTTGGGGTTCGCGATCGCCGTGACCGTCGATCCTGACATCCTGCTCGTCGACGAGGTCCTCTCGGTCGGCGACGCCGCGTTCCAGGCCCGGTCGCTGCACCGGATGCAGCAGTTCAAGGTCGAGGGTAAGACGCTGTTGATCGTCAGCCACGACCTCGACGCCCTCGTCGAGCTGTGCGACCGCGCGATCGTCCTTGATGCTGGCCGGATCGCCTTCGATGGCCCCATCCGGGAGGGCGTCGAGCTCTACAAGCGGATGTCGATCGACCCGCAGGATCGGGCTCGGCTCTCGGCGGTGCCCTCGATCGGCTCGAAGGTCCGCATCGAGGAGGCGACCCTGCTCGACCAGATGGGCCGGGCCGTCACCGAGATCGACCCATCGGCGCCGCTGCGGGTCCGGGTACGCCTGGTCGCCAACGAATACGTCGAAGCATGCTCGGTCGGCGCGACCGTCGAGGGCGCGGACGGCATGGAGCTCTACGAGGTCCATACGGGGTGGCAGGGTGTCGGTGTCGGTCCGCTGGTCCCCGGCCAGACCGTGGTGGTCGACGTCCGTTTCGTCGCCCACCTGTTGGCCGGCCACTACGCCGTGGCGCCCGTCGTGACCGATCCCGGAGGTCGGCTCCCGTGGGCGTCCCTGCCGCGGCCGTTGGAGTTCCGCGTTCGGCCGGGAGGGGGTGCAGCCGGGCTCGTCGACCTCCAGGGATCGACGAGCGTGACGGAGGGCCCGGCCGTGCCGCTGCGCGGCGGCAG
>JAWWBG010000070.1:0-11038 GCA_033721095.1 Nitriliruptorales bacterium | reverse complement strand
TGATGACGATCTCGGTCGTGCTCGCCGTCGTCGTCTCGATGGCCCTGTTCGGCGGCTCGTTCCTCATGACCAAGCAGGTCGACCGGCTCTCGTCGTTGTTCATCGGGCAGATCGACACGCTCATCTACCTGTGTGATGGCCGTGAGTGCCCCGAGATCACCGAGGCCCAGCGGCTGGCGCTCGAGCAGGAGCTGCTCAACGAGCCCCACGTCGTCACGGCGACCTACATCGACAAGCAGGCGGCGTACGAACGCTTCGTCGAGCTGTTCGAGAACCAACCGGACCTGGTCGAGACCGTGGTTCCCGAAGCCCTGCCGGCCTCCTACGACATCAAGCTGACCGACCCCGACAAGTTCGAGCTGGTCCTGTCCAAGTACTCGGACTGGCCCGGCGTCGAGTCGGTGTTCGACCAACGCGAGATCGTCGACCAGATCCAGTCGGTCGGCTCGGTGTTCCAGGTCGGGTCGCTGGCGATTGCGATCGTGCAGCTGATCGCGGCCGGCGTGTTGGTCACCATGACCATCCAGGTGACCGCCTTCGCCCGTCGCGATCAGACGGCCATCATGAAGCTCGTCGGCGCGTCCAACTGGTACATCGGGCTGCCCTTCATGCTCGAGGGCATCATCGCCTGCCTGGTCGGCGCACTCATCGCCTGGGGGGTGTTGTGGGTCCTCGTCCCGATCGGGACCGGCTTCGTCAGTGAGCAGATCCCCTGGGTGCCGTTTGTGGGCACCAAGGACATCCTGCGCGCAGGGCCTCTGTTGGTGCTGATTGCGACTGCCGTCGCCGTGGTCAGCTCGACGATCGCGCTCTACCGCCACGCGGACGTCTGAAGCCGGCGTCACCGCCACGCTGGAGGGCCAACCGCCTACCGGCCTCGATCCTTCAACGCGCGGTCCATCTCGCGCTTCGCCTGACGCGCCTTGAGGTCCTGGCGACGGTCCGCCTTGTTCTTCGACTTCGCCAGCGCGATCTCGACCTTGGCCCGACCGTCCCGGAAGTAGATCTTCGTCGGGATGATCAGCGCCTGTTGCTGGGCCGCCTCGGCTCCCAATCGCTGGATCTGCTGCTTGTGCAACAGGAGCTTGCGCGGGCGTACCGGGTCGTGGTTGTTGCGGTTGCCGTACTCGTACTCGGGAATGTGGCACTGCTGCAGCCACGCCTCCCCATCGGCAACGCGGACCCAGGCCTCGACCAGCGACCCCTGTCCTGCTCGCAGCGACTTGACCTCGGTGCCGACGAGCACCAGGCCGGCCTCGAGGCGGTCACCGAGGTGATAGTCATGGCGCGCACGGCGATTCTGGACGGCCAACTTCGTGCCGCCCCCTCGGCGCTCCCCCTTGTCTGACACAGTTCCGCAAGCCGTTTCCGGTTGTTTCGGCAGGGTATTCCCGGCGGCCATCCGGTCGGATTGCACTGTCATGCGCAACCCGTACAGTGATGGTCCGGGGCAACCGACCGCCGTGAACGGTGGCCCGGCGCGAGATTGACAACTGCACAGCGTTGGATGACTCACCGCGACGGACCCACGTCCGTCACCCGATCACGGGGCTGACATGGCTTCGACCAGTGTCATTGCCGTGGCGAGGGGAGCGTGTCGGGGGAGGCAGCGGACCCCCGTGACCACCTGCTGCAACCACAACCGGCAACCAAAAGCGGGCTCTCGCTGCCTGACACGGCAGTGACGGTTCACCCCTGATGCCTCGTAGGGGGACGAACCGACATCACGAGGATCACCGGCCCACCGTCGACCGTTGCGGAGGCCGGGACAACTGCTGACGGTTGGAGCGCGGAGGCTGCCTGGCCCCGGAGCACCGCGCTCGAGATGATCCGGGACCTACACACGTAGAGCCACCCGCTGCGGGACGCTGGGACCCGGGTTCGACTCCCGGCAGCTCCACGCCAGGCCTGATCGACCGTTCCGTGAGACGGCCGATCTCCACAGGGTGCCGACGGCACCCTCGTTGGCTCACCCCAGCCGTGCTGCCAAAGGGCACGTTGGGGTCGGAGGCCGCTCGAGTCGGTCCAGAAGGGCCCGATTCGCGTGAACTCCACGAGTCATCCAACGCAACCGAAGGGCCCGTGGACCGGAGAGTCCCGGGCCTTTCTGCTGCCCCGAAGGGGTGCGGCGCCGGCTGTGGCGTGATCAGTGCGTGGCCGGCTGCAGGGACGGGACCGTCGGAGCGGGCGAGTCCCCACACACCAGCTCGCCGACGATGCCCAGGTCACCACACGTCAGTTGGACATTCAGCTCGGTTTCGGGGACGGGTTCGGGGCGGACTACCCGGGCACGCGGCGACGGATCGCCGTCCGTCGGCTCGACGTTGATCCTGACCCGCGGCCGTCTCCACGTGTCGGGTTCGTCATCGAGCACCTCGTCCATCGAGGGCATGGCCGCGGAGCTGTCCGGTGTCCTCACCGGTGCCGTCAGGGGCCTGGCGGGCGGTGCGAGGGGCGCCATCGGCATCGCCTCTGGCATCGGGTGGGCGAGGCCTGTCCCGTCGGGGGGAGCAGCGGGAAGGGTCACGACGGCGACGGCGACGGCGACGGCCGTGAGGGTCGAGGCTGCGACAAGCGAACCGGTCTCGGCGGTCACGTTCAGCCGGTTCTGGGCGCGTCGGAGGCCTACGGCCACCGGGAGCCAGATGGCCCTGGCCGCGGCCTGCCAGGCCCCGCGAAGTCGCGGGATCGCCCGCGACACCATCTTGCGATAGGCCGCCGCGGACATGCCAAGCCGCTCTGCCGCGTCGGCAGTTGGGTAGCCATCGGCCCGAAGCAACAGGCCGTCGCGTTCCCGCGGCGCCAACGTCTCGAGCAGCTCGGCCATGGCGATGCGGTCGACGACGGCCTCCGCCAGGTCGGGGGATGATGGCAGTTCCGCCAGCCCCGACAGGTCCCCGTGGGGCCGGACGCGGCCCCGCGTCTCCTGTCGAACCTGCGTCACCCAACGCCGCCGCGCGATCGTGTACAGGAAGGACGCCCGGGAGGCGATCTCGCCGTCGTAGACGGCCTCCGCTGCGAAGGCGTCGTTGACGGCCTCCTCGGCCTCCTCGTGCGTCGCACCGGTTCGACGCAGGGACGCCTCGAGCGATCGACGAAGCGCACGATCCGACACGACGGCATCCCCTCCAGCAGCCCAAGGGTATGCGTGTCGTGCGACAACGAGCGATCTGGATGATCGATGTCACAAAACGTCCCCACATTGCGACCAACTCGGATCCCGATTTCGCGGATGTGCGGATGCAGGCGCATGACTTCCCGGCACGTGAGGTCGACATGGGGCGTCGTTCCGGCAACGGCCTGGCTGGGCGCGCCCTGATCGGCCGCGTGGTCATCCTCGTGTTCCTCGGGCTGTTCTGGGGCGCCGTGGCCGTTCGCGAGTGGTCGGCGGTCCTCGTGATCCCCGCCGTTGGCCTCGCTCTCGTGGCCCTCCTGCTCATGGCTGGTCGCAGGCGCCGGGAGTAACGGCCGGGCGGGGTGGTCCCGATCTGCCCCGACCGTTGCCCTCGAATGACCACGAGTCGCCCCGCTGGCCGCCATTCGCGGACCTGCCCGGGCCGGGACGTTCGGCCCAATTCTGCGCAGGTGCTGGCCTCGTCGCTTCCGTTGCGGCACGGTGACGGCCTGCCAACCGGCACGGAGACTCGTTGGCGCCCCTTCGTCGAACAGTTGTCGCGGCCGCGTGCGCCGGTGCGCTCGCATTGCCGCTGCCCGCCCACGCCGACGACGTGCGTGCCAGCGCGAGCACGGCGAGCGTGATCCGCGACGGCCTGGCCGGCACGATCGGGCAGCTCGACGCCGCCGAGCGACGATCGAACGACGCCGAGTTCCGTCGGCGAGTGGAGGAGGCTGCCCTGTCGGCAGCGGTCGTCGAGCGCCTCGCCGCGACGCGCGACATGCAACAGACCCGTCACGAGCTGGCCATCGCGCGCGTCCGGCTCGTGCGGGCACAGCGCGCGCTGGCCGTGGAGGAGCGGCTCCTCGGCGCACAGCTGGTCGAGACCTATCGGTTCGGTGGCCCGGCCGCGCAGGCCGAGATGGCATGGCGGGTCCTCACCGAGTCCAGCAACCCGCTCGAAGCCGCTCGAGCCATGGACGAGCTCGGCGAGGTCGTCGGCTTCCAGGCCGACGTGGTCGAGGAGCATCGCGCAGCGGTGCGCCAGCGCCTGGTGGAGGAACGAGTCGCCGAGCGGCGCCATCGAACGGCCATGGAACGCCTCGCGGCGGCAGTGGCCCGCGAGGCCGCGGCGACCGCGACCGTCGAGGTCGAGCTCGCCCGCGCTGCCGTGGCGGAACGTGCAGTCCTCGCCGCGATCGACAACCTGTTCCGGGCGGAGGAGGAGCTCATCGCTGATGGCCACGATCCCGTCGAGGTCCTCGAGGCATCCGGGCACTGGTTGAGCATCCTTCCGCGCCTCGAAGCCGAGGTGGCGGTGGCGTCAGCCGACCCGACACACGCGCATGACGACCCGGGGCCTGACGAGCCCGTGGCGTTGGCCGACCGGCGCGAGTGGCTGGAGAATCGTCATGCGGCACTGGCCAGCGAGCTGGCCCTGTCGCGCGCCGAGCGGCGGCTGCGCGACAACTGGGTCTGCCCGCTCTCGTACGGCGAGTTCACCAACGACTATCACTACCCGCGTTCCCACGGGCGACGCCACAAGGGCCTGGACATGTTCTCGACGATCGGGACGCCGATCGTTGCCATCCAGTCGGGTTTCGTCGTCACCCGCGACGAGACGGACAACTTCAACGGGGAGTACGACCTGGGTGGTGTCACGGTGACGATCGCGACCCGGCCGGACCGTCCCTGGCGGGTCGACCAGTCACTCCTGCCGGACGACGGTGACGCGACGGAAGAGTGGTACTACGCCCACCTCGATGCCATCGCCGACGAGGTCGTCGTGGACGCGTGGATCGAGGCCGGCCAGGTGATCGGCTGGGTCGGCGACACCGGCAATGCCCGCGGCACCCCGCCGCACCTGCACCTGGGCTGGCAGGTCGGCAACCGCAACGTGAACCCCTTCCCGTCGATGGCCGTGGCCTGCAGCCCGGATCGCCCGCAGGCCGGGCGAATCGGCTGAATTCGCCCTCCTTCGGGCCAGGACCGCGTCTGCCGGGTCCCTGTCCGTTCGGTGGTGGGCCGCCGCGGGGGCCCTACGACGCGTGTCGTACCGTCGCTCGCTCGCGGGGCACGAATGCCCCGTTCTCCCGCACACAGAGGAATCACACCATGCGTCACCTGCGCACTCACGCGGCCACCGTCGCGATCATTGCCGGGTTGGGCCTCGTTGGCGTTGCCTGCGCCGACGACGACGACCCCACCGTCGAGCAGACCACCGTCCCCGCCGACGATGCCACGGACATGGACGACGATGCGACGGACATGGACGACGATGCCACGGACATGGACGACGAGATGTCCGAGCACGGCACCGAGATGGACGACGAGGGGACTGAGGAAGCCACCAGCTGACCTCCACCCCACGAGCAGTTCGAACGGCCCGCCCATCGTGGCGGGCCGTCTCGATTCTCTTGGTCGCCGGAGGCGAGGTCAGCGGGCCCGGGTGGCCCCCGCCGATCGGACATTGCATCGCAACTTACGGTCGCGTAACTTGTCCGCCAGCAGACTCCTCCCGCCCCACGTCCCCGACTGGAGTTCCCATGCCGGACCTGGCTGCCGTTCGCGCCAAGCTGACCGAGATCCGCGGCGTGCGACGGATCACCGACCGCGAGGTCGTGATCCAGCGCCGCGTCATGTTGACGATCACCACCGTCCCCCTCGCCGGCCTGCTCTTTGCCATCGTCCAGATGTGGGGCTGGGGGATCAGCGGCGTCGACCTCGGCCTGCTGATCGGTTTCTACGTGTTCACGGGCCTCGGCATCACGGTGGGCTACCACCGGCTCTTCACCCACCGATCCTTCGAGGCCGTCGCCCCTGTCCGCTGGATCTACGCCATTGCCGGCTCGATGGCGATCCAGGGTGCCGTGATCGACTGGGTCGCCACCCACCGGCGCCACCACGCCTACTCGGACGACGTCGGCGACCCGCACAGCCCGCACCTGGACAGCGCCACCGGCGTTCGGGGCATCCTGCGGGGGCTCTTCCACGCCCACATGGGCTGGTTGTTCGAGCCCGCCGGGACCGAGAACGACGTCTGGGCTCCGGACCTGATGGAGGACAGGGCCATCCACCGGATCCATCGCGCGTTCCCGTGGCTCGTCCTCGCGTCGTTCGTGCTGCCCGGCATCCTGGGCGGTTTGGTCACCTGGTCGATTGGTGGGCTGGTCTCCGGTTTCGTGTGGGGCGGTCTCATCCGCATCTTCCTGTTGCACCACGTCACGTGGAGCATCAACTCGATCTGCCACTTCTACGGCACGCGTCCGTTCGACAGCCGTGACGAGGCGCGCAACAACTTCGTGATGGCCCTGCTCGCGTTCGGAGAGGGCTGGCACAACGCCCACCACGCCTTCCCGGCATCCGCGCGGCACGGCCTCCGGTGGTGGGAGGTCGACTTCTCCTGGATCACGATCCGACTGATGAAGCTGGTTGGCCTCGTCAAGTCCGTGAAGCTGCCCTCGTCGAACCAGCTGGCCCGCAAGATGCGGCCGCGAACGCCGGCCATCGACCAGGCTTGACCGTGCGCAGGGGCACGGACGGGGCGGCGCGATGACCAAGCGGATGACCGGGCCCGAGCGGCGCGAGCAGCTCCTCGGAGTCGCTCGCTCCGTGTTTGCCGAGAAGGGCTTCGAAGCGGCCACGATCGAGGAGATCGCCGAGCGAGCCAAGGTCACCAAGCCGGTCGTCTACCAGCATTTCGGTGGCAAGGAGGGCATCTACGCGGTCGTCGTCGATCGCGAGGTGACCGAGCTCACGCGGCGACTCGCCAGTGCCTTCGAGGCCGACTCCATGCGCGGCGTGGCCGAGACGGCAGCTGCGGAGTTCCTCGGGTACATCGACGAGCGCGAGGAGGGCTTTCGGATCATCGTGCGTGATCGCGCACCGGGCGTGGACACGGGGACGTTCGGCGGCGTGATCTCCGACGTCGCCCAGCGAACCGAGCGACTGTTGCGCGACGAGTTCAAGAAGCGCGACGTCTCCGCCAAGGCTGCGCCGTTGTATGCCCGGATGCTCGTGGGCGCCGTGGCGCTCATCGGCGAATGGTGGGTGGAGGAGCGCAAGCCGTCGCGTGAGGTCGTGGCTGCCCATGTCGTCAACCTGCTCTGGAACGGCCTGAAGGACCTCGAGGCCGAACCCCAGCCGATCCAGCGGCTCCGGGCCGTGTGAGGCCCCCTTTCCTAACCTGCCTCCACCGTCGATCCGGGACACGCTCGTGAGCATCCGCGTGGCCGCGCTCCAGTACGACATCGCGTGGGAGGATCGCGAGGCCAACTGGCGACGGGTGCGTGACGGTGCTGCCGGCGCGGTGGCCGAGGGTGTGCGTCTGCTGCTGCTGCCGGAGATGTTCGCGACCGGCTTCTCGATGAACACGGCCATCATCGGCGAGCCCATCGGTGGCCCGTCCAGCACGTTCCTGTCAGACCTCGCACGTGAGCACGGCATCTGGGTCGGCGGTTCGGTCGCCGAGCGTGATCCCGGGCAGGCCCGGCCCCACAACCGATTCGTCCTCGCCGCCCCCGACGGCAGCGTCCATCGCTACGCCAAGCGGCACCTGTTCTCGTTTGGTGGTGAGGACGAGCACTACGAGCCCGGAGACGAAGCCGTCATCGTCGACATCGAGGGCGTCCGCTGCTCCCTCCACGTCTGCTACGACCTGCGCTTCGGGGAGGACTTCTGGCCGCTGGCACCGGATGTCGACTGCCACCTCGTCATCGCCAACTGGCCACGGCCGCGCGAAGCGCACTGGTCCGCGCTCCTGGTTGCCCGTGCCATCGAGAACCAGGCCTGGGTCGTCGGTGTCAATCGTGTCGGGGTGGGCGGAAGGCTCGAATATGGCGGGGGCTCGGCCATCGTCGGGCCCTTCGGCGAGGTGGTCGCCACCGCGCGGGAGTCTGCCGTGCTGCTCGTCGCCGATGTCGATCCCGAGCGTGTTCGCGAGGTCCGAAAGCGTTGGCCGTTTGTGGCCGATCGACCCCGCTGAGCCACATCAGCCGGCCTCGGTCTCAGCCCTCCTGGACCTCCGGCCACGTTCGCTGACCGGGACCGGCATCGCGCAACACGTGCCCGAGCGTGTCCAGGACCAGCTCCTCGGCGATCTGGCGGACGCGGAACCCGCCCGTGGTGCTCGTCAGGCCGACCTGGGCCGCGAGCGGCGTCAGGTCACTGGCCATGGTGAAGTCCCGATGGACCGCGCCGACGACGTGCAACAGCCGCTGATCGGCCGACGATGCGTGGATGCGGCGGAGGTTGTCGTCGTTGGGTTCCTCCATCCACTCGGACGTGCGCAGGGTGACCAACGGGACGGCCAGTCCGGCGGTGATCACGTCGTCGGGCACCGGGTCGACCCATGGGTCGAGGCCGACGACGGTCTCGCAACTCGACATCCGGGAGCAGGCGAGCATGGCGGCGCCGCCGCCTGCTGAGTGCCCGACGAGCGCCAACCGTTCGATGTCGAGCTCGGTGGCACTGAGTGGAATGGGCAGTCGGTCGTTCCGCAGCTCCTCACTCAGCAGCTGGATGTCGCGTGCGTAGGTCTCGATGAGCACGATCGACGCCGCCGTGTAGGCCTCCGTCGGTTCGGCCGGCAGCGTGTCCCGGTTGATCGGGAAGGCATGACCGTCCGGGAACACGCTGGCGAGGGCGGCATGGGTGTGGTCGATCGCGAAGACGACGTAGCCGTTCGCAGCGAGCCGCTCCATCAGGCTGAGGTGCTGGGCTCGGAATCCCCCCCACCCGTGCGAGTAGACGACGACCGGCCAGGGCGCGGCGGTCGGACTGGCCAGCGGCGCGTTGGCCACCGCGGAGGTCTCGACCAGCGACAGGTGCGACAGCGTGAATGCCGGGAGGCCCAGCCAGCCCGCTGCGGCCTCGGACAGGACGTCTGCCCGCGTTGTCAGGGGCGCGCGCCGGCCGTCGGCGACCGCCGTCGGATACCAGACCTGGACCGGGAACTCGCGGACGTCGTCGGGCGTGTCCGTCCAGACCTCGGGCCGGCTCGCGTCGGTCAGCGCGAATGTCCGCGTGCCGACGTGGTGGGGGCCAACCGGAGGTTCGAGGGTCGGTACGGGCAGGGCCCATGCCGTTGCGCCCGACAGCACGACGGCTGCTGCGGTCGTTGCGGTGAAGGCGCGGGCGACCGGGCCCGTCAGCGACGCCTCGCTGGGTGGGGGCAGGGAGCGCAGCGGGTGTCGCAACGCCGCCAGCACGAGCAGCACGAGCGTGACGTAGACGAACGCGAGTTGCCATCGTGCGCCCTCGACGAACACGTGCAACAGGAGCCCGGTGGCAGCCAGACCAATCGTCGAGTATCCGAGCCGCCAACGCCAGCGGCCACGGACCTGCCAGCTCCAGGGGGCCAATACGGCCAGCGCCGCCGTGGTGCCTCCCATGAGCAGCCACTCGAAGGGCCGCACGCTGGTCCTCCCGCTCGACTCGGCGGCACCATCGACTCGCAGGGGCCGCCATCGGGACGAACGGACCGTACAAGCGAGGGCCGCCGTATCGTTGCTGGCCGAGCAGGCGGAGGTCCTCATGCGCGTTGCCATCACCGGGTCCACCGGGCTGCTGGGGCGTTCGCTCGGTTCCTCGCTTCGAGCCGACGGACACGACGTGGTGCCGATCGTCCGGACGTCACCCGGTCCGGACTCAATCGGCTGGCGGCCGACAGAGGGCGTCCTCGACCCTGCCCAGTTGACCGGCCTGGACGCCGTCGTTCACCTGGCCGGGGAGCCGATCGGGTCACGTCGCTGGTCCGAGGACGTTCGGCGCGAGGTCGCCGAGTCGCGGGCGCTCGGGACCCGCCTGGTGGCCGAGGCGATCGCTGGCCTCGACGACAAGCCCGCGCTGCTGAGCGCGTCGGCAGTCGGGTTCTACGGCAGCCATGGCGACGAGGTCCTCCTGGAGGACAGCGCGCCGGGGAACGACTTCCTGGCCGAGGTCTGCAAGGGCTGGGAGGCCGCCACCCAACCGGCGGTCGACGCCGGAGCGCGCGTCTGCATCATGCGCAACGGCGTGGTCCTCGCGGACGATGGACCGTTGATCTCGAAGGTGCGGTTGCCGTTCTCGCTGGGCCTCGGAGGACGCATCGGCGACGGTCGCCAGTACATCCCCTGGATTGGGCTGGAGGACACGATCCGAGCCATCCGGTTCCTGCTGGACCGGGACGACCTGTCGGGTCCCTTCAACCTGGTGGCCCCGTCGCCGGTCACCAACCGCGAGTTCACGAAGGCGCTCGGCGAGGTGATGCGGCGCCCGACCGTCCTGCCGGTCCCCGTCCTTGCGCTTCGGCTGCTCTACGGCGAAATGGGTGTCGTCCTGGCGACCAGCTCACAGCGTGTGCTGCCGCAGCGCCTGCTCGAGGCCGGGTTCACGTTCACCCACGACGAGGTCGTTCCCGCCCTGCGCGCCGCGCTCGAGGGCTGATCCGGTCACCGGCCGGGGCACTGCCGGGTCTGTCGTAGCCTGCGACCACCGCATGGGGGTGCCGATGGCCGACAGCCAGGCCCTGCCTGAGGGCACGGTGACCGTCGTCTTCACGGACGTTGAGGGCTCAACCGCCCTGCGGTCTGCCGTCGGTGATGACCGCGGCCACGAGATCCTCGCCGATCACGACGACCTCGTCCGCAAGCTGCTGCTCGAGCACGGCGGCACGGAGGTCAAGGCGCTCGGCGACGGGTTCCTCCTCGTCTTCACCTCGACGCGACGGGCGGTCGAGTTCGGGGTGGGTCTCCAGTCCTCCATCGAGCGGGCACGTCTGGGACCCGCCGATCGGCCACTGCGGATCCGCATCGGGATGCACACGGGCGAGGTCGTTGCTCGGGACGGCGACCTGTTCGGGCAGGCAGTGCACGCAGCTGCCCGGATCCAGGCCAAGGCTGTCGGCGGCCAGACGCTCGTCTCGGATGTGGTCAAGGCGCTCGC
>JAWWBG010000069.1:0-11416 GCA_033721095.1 Nitriliruptorales bacterium | reverse complement strand
GTCGTCATCGTCGACACGGCCGGGCGCCTGCACATCGACGAGGAGCTGATGGGCCAGGCCCGGGCCATCAAGGACGCCGTCAACCCCGCCGAGACCCTCTTCGTGATCGACGCGATGATTGGCCAGGAGGCTGTCAACGTCGCCAAGTCCTTCCTCGACACCGTCGGGTTCGACGGCGTCATCCTCTCCAAGCTCGACGGCGACGCCCGCGGTGGGGCGGCGCTCAGCGTCCGGGAGGTAACGGGCAAGCCCATCAAGTTCGCCTCGATCGGGGAGAAGCTGGAGGACTTCGAGGCGTTCCACCCCGATCGGATGGCGTCGCGGATCCTCGGTATGGGCGACGTGATGACGCTCATCGAGAAGGCCGAGGAGGCCTACACCGAGGAGCAGGCAGCCGCCGCCGAGGCGGCCGTGCTGTCGGGGCAGTTCACGCTGGAGGACTTCCTCGAGCAGATGCAGATGCTCAAGAAGATGGGGCCGCTGCAGGGGCTGCTCGGGATGCTGCCGGGCATGGGCAAGCAGATGAAGGACCTCGACATCGACGACAGCCAGATGGCGCGCGTCGAGGCCATCATCCGGTCGATGACCCCCGACGAGCGCACCAACATCAAGCTGCTGACCCAGGGTGGTGGCAAGCGTCGCAAGCGCATCGCGCGTGGCTCGGGCACGTCGGTGGCGGAAGTCAACCGGCTGATCAAGCAATTCAAGGAAGTCCAGAAGCTGATGAAGTCGGTCTCGAAGATGGCTGGCACCCAGGGCATGAAGGCGAAGGGAGCCCGCGGCCAGATGGCCCAGGCAGCGGCCGTCCGCAAGATGGCCAAGTCCGGCCAACTTCCCGGCGGGACCGGCATGGGTGGTTTTTCGGGCCTGACGCCCGCTCCGAAGTCGAAGGACTGAGGGTCGGATACCCTTCGCCGCATCCTCGGGCACCGGCCCCCGGATGCAACACCCCTCACGGTGGCTCCTGCCCGCCCGAACCTGCGGGTCCCGGTCACCCCGATCAACGAGTCCATGCATGGCTGTCAAGCTGCGCCTTCGTCGTGAAGGCACCAAGAAACGACCGCACTACCGCGTCGTCGCCGCCGATCACCGTGCCCCCCGCGACGGGCGGTTCATCGAGATCATCGGCGAGTACCACCCGCTGGACGACCCCTCGACCATCCGCATCGACAACGAGCGGGCCGTCCACTGGCTCCAGCACGGCGCCCAGCCCACCGAGGCCGTCGAGAAGCTGCTGCGAATCTCGGGCGCCTGGGAGGAGTTCAAGCCGGGTGACGCCCCCAAGCGTGACCGGTCCGCCCAGCCGGAGAAGCAGAAGCTGAACAAGAAGGCGCGGGCCCGCCTCGAGGCGGAGGCCGAGGCCAAGTCCGCTCCCGCACCGGCGGCTGACGATGCTGCCCCGGCAGACGAAGCCACCCCGGAGGCTGACGCGTCCGAGGAGACGCCCGCCGAGGCCGCTCCGGAGGCTGCCGACGACGCCGCCGAAGAGTCCGCTGACACCGAGGAGGTCGAGGCATGAGCCGCGCCGAGGATGTCCTGTTGTTCTGCGCCAAGCAGCTGGTCGACGAGCCCGACGAGGTTCGGGTCGAGGTCGAGGAGGACGGCCGCGGTCTGGTGCTCAACCTGTATGTCGCTGCTGATGACGTCGGCAAGGTGATCGGGCGTCGTGGCCGGACGGCTCGCGCGCTGCGCACCGTGGTCCAGGCCGCCGGCGGCCTCGACGGCGACAAGGTCCTGGTCGAGATCGTCGACTGACGATCGTGTCTGATCGCGTGACCGTCGGCCGGATCATCAAGCCGCACGGACTTCGCGGCGAGGTGGCGGTCGACGTCCTGTCGGATGTCCCCGACCGGCTGGCGCCGGCTGTGCGTGTCTGGATCGACGGGACGCCGCACGTCGTGGCCGCGGCTCGTCCCCATCAGGGGCGTCTCCTCGTCACATTTGCCGACGTCGGCGACCGCACCGCCGCCGAGTCCCTGCGCGGCGCCACGGTCGAGGCCGAGCCGGTCGACCTGTCGGACTCGGACACGTACTGGGGCCACGAGCTGGTCGGTGCGCGCGTCACGGGGCCGGGCGGCAAGGATGTCGGCGTCGTCAGCGCCCTCATCGACCTCCCCGTGGCCGCGGGCTACGACCTGCTGGAGGTCACCACGCCATCCGGCGGCACGTTCCTGCTGCCCGCCGCGGACGAGCTCGTCGAGGCCGTCGAGACGGATGATGGTTTGGTCCTGGCGGTCGCGGACCCGCCGGACGGCCTGTTGCCGTGAGGATCGACATCATCACGATCTTCCCCGAGTGGTTCGACGGACCCTTGGGCACGTCGCTGCTCGGCAAGGCGGACGACGACGGGACGCTCGACATCCGAGTGCACGACCTGCGCGACTGGACCGACGACCGCCACCGCAGTGTCGACGACGCCCCGTACGGCGGCGGCGCCGGCATGGTCATGCGAGCAGACGTCTGGTTCCGGGCGGCCGAAGCGGTCTGGAATGACGTCGAGCCGACGCCCGAGCCGCGGCATGAGCCCGGCGGCGACAGGCCGCGCACGATCCTGCCCACGCCTCGCGGTCGAACCTTCGACCAGGAGCTGGCCCGTGAGCTGGCAGCCGAGGAACGCCTGGTGTTCTGTTGTGGCCGCTACGAGGGGATCGACGAGCGCGTCCACGAGGCCGTCGCCACCGACGAGGTCTCGATCGGCGACTACGTCCTGCTGGGGGGTGAGGTTGCGACCGCAGCGATCCTCGAGGCCGTCGTTCGGTTGGTGCCGGGTGTCGTTGGCAACGAGGCATCCCCGGACGACGAGTCATTCAGCCACGGCCTCCTGGAGTACCCGCACTACACCCGTCCCGCCGAGCTGGCCGGCCTGGCCGTTCCCGACGTCCTGCTGTCGGGCAACCACGCACGGATCGAGGAGTGGCGTCGCGACCAGGCGCGTCAGCTCACCCGCCGCCGCCGCCCGGACCTCGACGCGCCCGCAGACTGAACGCCGGCACACCACGCACTCCTGTTGCCGATACCCTGCCCGCCTCCAACCGGCGCCGGACCTGCCGGTCCCCGATTTCACACGGACCGCGTCGCGCGCGCGCACCAAGGACACGACATGCACAACCTCGACATGGTCGAGCAAGCGCACCTGCGCGACGACCTGCCCGACTTCCGCCCCGGCGACAACGTGCGCGTGCACGTCAAGGTCGTCGAGGGCGAACGTGCCCGCGTCCAGGTCTTCGAGGGCGTCGTCATCGCCCGTCGTGGCGGCGGCGTGCGTGAAACCTTCACCGTCCGCAAGGTCTCCTTCGGCGTCGGCGTGGAGCGGACGTTTCCCCTCCACTCGCCCGTGATCGAGCAGATCGAGGTCGTTCGCCGCGGACGGGTCCGTCGCGCGAAGCTCTACTACCTGCGCGACCGGGTCGGCAAGCAGGCCCGCATCAAGGAAAAGCGCGAGTCGACAGCCCAGTGACCGCGGATGATCCCGGGGGCGAACCTCGAGACATCGACCCCTTCTCCGAACGTCGCGGCCCGACCCGACCGCCCCGACCGACGCCGCCGGCGTCGTTCCGTCCCGCGGGTGCCGACAACGACACGCCGCTGCTCCGCACGGGCCACGACAAGGACGATGACGACGAGGACGTCCGGTCGTTCTTCCGCGAGTTGCCCGTCCTGCTGTTGATCGCCTTCGGGCTGGCGTTCATTCTCCGCACGTTCGTCATCCAGGTCTTCTACATCCCGTCCTCGTCGATGGAGGACACGCTCGCAATCAACGACCGCATCGTCGTCGAGAAGCTCTCCTACCGGCTCCACGACCCCGAGCGGGGCGACATCATCGTGTTCGAGGGCGAGACCATCACGCCGGTCGAGAACGGTGCGGTCTCCAAGGTCGTCCGCGGCATCGGCCAGTTCATCGGCCTCGTGCCCGCGAACGCCCAGGACTTCGTCAAGCGCGTCATCGGTGTGCCCGGGGATCACATCGAGATCACCGAGGGACGTGTCGTCGTCAACGGCGTCGAGATCGACGAGCCGTACGTCAGCTTCACGGACCTGCGATCGTCGGGTCCGTTCGACGTGCCCGAGGGCAAGCTCTTCGTCCTCGGCGACAACCGGCCGAACTCGTCCGACTCGCGGTTCGGGCTCGGGTTCATCGACATCGAGGACGTCGTCGGCCGTGCCTTCATCACCATCTGGCCGTTCGACCGCGCAGGATCCATCCACCAGCCTGACTACGGTCGGATCCCGGATGCGGATTCCGTGCCGGTCGAGCGGACGCCGACCCCCGGGGAGACCGCGTCCGAGGACGGATGAGCACGCAGTTCCCGGTCGGGTGGCCCGAGGCTCGATTGCGCCGCCGCGGGTTTCGCCTGATCGCCGGCGCCGACGAGGCGGGCCGTGGTGCGCTGGCCGGCCCACTGGTGGCAGCCGCCGTGATCCTCGATCCGGCCGAGGTCCCCGAGGGGCTGCGCGACTCCAAGCTGCTGTCGCCGCTCCAGCGGGACCGGCTGTTCGACGAGATCCGAGAACGTGCCATCGCCGTCGGTGTCCATCGCGTCAGCAAGGCGCGGCTGGACCGGATCGGCCTCCAGGCTGGCAACATCCGGGCGCTGCAGGCAGCCATTCGCAAGCTCGACCCCTCGCCCGACTTCACCTTGGTCGATGGGCTTTTCCAGCTGCATCTGCGCATGCCGAGCCTGCGCGTCATCAAGGGCGACATGATCTCGGCCTCGATCGCGGCCGCGTCGATCATCGCCAAGGTGACCCGTGACCGCACGATGATTCGGTTGCACCGCCGGCACCCCGAGTACGGGTTCGACCAGAACAAGGGGTATGCCGCAGCCGAGCACCGAGAGGCGTTGGACCGGTTCGGGCCCTGTGAGGCACACCGGCTGTGCTTCCCGAGCATCGCACAGGGACGCCTGGACCTCGACTTCGACGAGGACGGCGCCTCGGACACCGACGATGCGGTCCTGGCCGAGGCCGGCTGATGGGCTTCAACGCGACTCGCCGCTACCGCGACGGCAAGTGGTCCGACATCCTCCTGCTCGTCGCCGGCATCGTGATCGTGGGCGGCCTGCTCCTCTGGGCGACCGGGGTCTTCTAGGACGTCCCGCCGTCCTGTTGGTGCGGCGAGTCCAGCACGGCCGGCACTTCTCCACAGGCCGCCGCAGTCCGCCATCGCCACGGCGGAGCGCCTTCGTAGGGTCGCGCCATGGTCACCACCCAACGATCAGGCGCTCGCCAGGACCTCGGCCGGCTCGGTGAGGAGCTCGCCGCCGAGCACCTCCTTGACGCGGGGTGGGAGATCGTGGCCCGGAACTGGCGGTCACCTGATCCGCTCATCCGCGGTGAACTCGACCTGGTCGGGATGGATCCCGACGACCGGGCGCTGGTCTTCGTCGAGGTCAAGACGCGCCGATCGGCCACGGCGTTCGGCGGCCCGCTGGCCGCGGTGACGCGCACGAAGCAGCTGAAGCTGCGGCAACTTGGGATCAGCTTCCTGCGGGAGAGCGGGATCAACGCCCCGTCGATCCGGTTCGACGTCATCGGCATCGTTGTCGCGCCCGCACCCTCGGAGCCCGCCATCGAGCACATCCGCGGCGCCTGCTGATGGTCGCCTTCGTGCGGACGGCGGCCGTCGTCGGCCTCGAACCCTGGCCGGTCACGCTCGAGTGCTGGGTCGGCCCCGGCCTTCCGGGCACGCGCCTCGTCGGCCTCCCGGACGCGGCCGTCAAGGAGGCCGCTGACCGGGCCAAGGCCGCCGTGAAGTCGACGGGCCTGTCGTGGCCGACCCAACGGATCATCGGCAACCTCGCTCCGGCGGAGGTGCCCAAGGCCGGGGCTGGCTTCGACCTCGCCTTCGCCCTCGGTGTCCTCGGCGCCAGTGGCGCCCTCGAGACCGAGCACCTCCGTGACGTCTGGGCGCTGGGTGAGCTCGGCCTGGATGGCTCGGTCCGGCCCGTGCCGGGAACGTTGCCGATTGCATCGCTGGCTCGGTCGCGGAACGCCCGCCTGTTGCTGGTGGCCGACACGGCTGCAGTCGAGGCGTCGCTGATCGAGGGGTTGGCCGTCGTCCCGGTCGCCGACCTGCGCGAGGCCGTGGCCGTGTTGCGAGGCGACGAACCCGCGCGCGCCGCTGGTCGGGCTCCTCGAGCCACGCGCCCGAACGTGCCCGACCTGGCGGATGTTCGTGGCCAGGCTGTTGCACGCCGGGCCATCGAGATCGCCGCGGCCGGTGACCATCACGTGCTGCTCGCCGGCCCGCCGGGGTGCGGCAAGTCCATGTTGGCTCGGCGCCTGCCCGGCCTGCTGCCCGAGCTGCCGGTCGAGCAGGCCATGGAGGTTGCCGCCATTCACTCGGTCGCCGGTGTTCGCGATCCCGCTGCGCCACTCGACCATTCACCGCCCTATCGGGCACCGCACCACACGGTCTCGATCGCCGGCCTGGTCGGTGGCGGCAGTGGCATCGCCCGCCCCGGGGAGATCTCCCTTGCCCACGCGGGGATCCTGTTCCTCGACGAGCTCCTGGAGATGCCGCGCCGCACGCTCGACGTGCTCCGCGAACCACTCGAGACCGGCGAGGTGCGCATCACCCGGGCCCGCGCCTCGGTTCGGTTTCCCGCGCGATGCCGACTCGTGGCGGCGACCAATCCCTGCCCGTGCGGCCACCTCGGGGACCCGCGCGCGGATTGTCGGTGTCGACCGGATCGCATCGATCGCTATCGCGAGCGCCTGTCGGGGCCGCTGCTCGACCGGATCGACCTCCAGGTGACGATGCACCCAGTGGTCGCGACGGACCTGCTGGGGGAGTCCTCGGAGGAGTCGACAGACATTGTCCGCGCCCGCGTGGTGGCTGCGCGGACCCGCCGTGATGCGCGCAGGGCGTCGGGTGGTCGCGTCGCGACTCCGGCCGCGCTCGAGCGGCTGGCCCGGGCCATCGATGCCCTGGCCTTGTCCTCGCGGTCGTTTGACGCCTGCCTGCGCGTTGCGCGGACGATCGCCGATCTCGACGGCGTCGGACTGGTCGGTCCCGAGCACGTGGACGAGGCCATCGCCCACCGCATGCCCGTCAACCTGGTGGGGGCGGCGTGAGCGAGGCACTGTGGGCATCGGTCGCCGCACCCGGCACGGATCCCGACCGGCTGCGCCGTGCGGTCCGGGATGCGCCCGATCGTGGCCTTGCGGGATCTGTCGACGAGGACGCGGCCGCCTGGCAGGAGCACGGGGTGTGCGTCACCCTGCGCGGGGACCCGGCCTACCCGGCGGACCTCGCCGCGAAGGATCCGGCTGGCGCGCCCGCCTTCCTCGCCGTTCGGGGCCAGCTGCCACGTGGACCGGCGGTGGCCATCGTCGGGGCTCGTCGGGCCAGTGGCTACGGGGTGGCGGTTGCGGCCTGGCTCGCGGACGCGGCGGCACGCGCGGGCGTCACCGTCATCAGCGGAGGAGCGGTTGGCATCGACGCGGCGGCGCACCAGGCGGCAGGCCGGCACACCGTGGCGGTGCTCGGCTGCGGCCACGCCGTCGGCTACCCGCATCCGCATGCGCGGCGAGGCGGCCTCTTCGATCAGCTCGCCGAGGCCGGCGGTGCCGTCGTGAGCGGCTACCTCCCCTGCACGCCGCCGCGCCCCCACGTCGTTCGTGCGCGCAACAGGCTGGTCGCCGGACTGGCCGATGCCCTCGTGGTCGTGGAGGGCGGCGCGCGGTCGGGCTCGTTGGTGACGGCCGGCCACGCAGCCGATCTGGGCGTGCCGGTCCTCGCCGTCCCGGGCGACGTTCGCCAGCCAGGCTCGGCAGCGCCGCACCTGCTGCTGGCCGAAGGCGCCGCGCCCTGCCGTGAGCCGGCTGATCTCCTCGCCGCCGTGGGCGCCTCGTCTGTTGGTGCCGCCCCGAGCAGTCCGAGCGCGCTGCCGCCACCGATCCGCGAGCACCTCGCGGCCTCGTGGCCACGGCCGATCCGGCTCGACGAGCTGGCACGCCGCAGCGGCATGAGCACCGGCCAGCTGCTGGCGGCCATCACGGCCGCGCGCGTCGACCGTGAGGTCGTCGAGGGCCACGACGGCGTGCGCCTGCGGGCAGCCCCGGGCTGACCGCGTCCCCGGCGGGATGCGCGTGCTGGCCGCATCCGGCCGATGGGATCGATGGGGACCGCGCATGCTGCGGCGAGCGTCCTTGCCTCCGCGTGGCCCACCCGCGACCCTCGCCCCATGATCTCCTGGGCTGATGCCGTCGACACGCTCGAGTCCCACCTGCGTGACCGCCTCGGGCGCAGCCCCCACACCGTTGCCGCCTACGTGCGCGATGCCCGTGATCTCCGCGCCTTCTGCGAGGAGCACGGCATCGACCGACCCGACGAGGTCCGCCTGCAGGACCTGCGGCGTTGGCTCGCCGATCTCGACGAGCGCGGCTACGCGCGTTCGACGATGGCGCGACGGGCCAGCTCGATCCGCGTCTGGTTTGCCATGCTCGAACGGCGTGGGCTCGTCGAACGGGACCCGGCGCACCTGCTGGCGACCCCCAAGGTTGGACGGCGGCTGCCGAGGATCCTGCGGCCCGATCAGGTCAACGCCATGCTCGACGTCCTCGGCGACGAGCCAACCGATCTGGCGACGGCATGTCTCGTCGAGCTCCTCTACTCGGGCGGCCTGCGGGTCGCGGAGGTCGTCGGGCTCGATCGGGACTCGATCGACGAGCGTCAGGGGCTCGTGCGCGTCCTGGGCAAGGGCAGCAAGGAGCGCCTGGTTCCCGTCGGCGAGCCTGCGCTCGACGCGGTCGCCCGATGGCTCGCCGAGGGTCGGCACCAGCTTGTCTCCGAGGCCACGCCGGCCCTCCTGCTCAACCGGCGCGGGACGCGGATGGGCACCCGGGATGCCCGTGCCCGGGTGCATCGGCTCGGGCGCGAGGCCGGGCTGGGTCATGTCACGCCACACACGCTGCGCCACAGCTACGCGACCCACCTGCTCGAGGGAGGCGCCGACGTGCGGGCTGTCCAGGAGCTGCTGGGTCACGCGTCGCTGGCGACCACGCAGCGATACACGCAACTGTCTCGCGGCCAGCTCGTCGAGGCCCACGCGCGCGCCCATCCGCGCTCCTGACGCGCATTGCCGCGCCGAGGACCCGCGGTGCCCGACCACGCAGCGTTACGCTTGCATGCTGCCGCCCCGGCTGATCGACGGAGCCGACCCGGGCGCGCGCGTTCAGCGAAGGGCCCTCCCGTGGAATCGGACGTCCAGCAGGTCTGGGAGTCCTACCGAGAGACGGCTGATCCGGCGATCCGCGAACGGCTCATCCTCGAGTACGCGCCGCTGGTCAAGTACGTCGCTGGACGCGTCGGCGTCGGCATGCCGTCCCACGTCGATCACGCCGATCTCGTCTCGTACGGGATCTTCGGGCTCATGGACGCGATCGAGAAGTTCGATCTCGATGCCGGCGTGAAGTTCGAGACCTACGCGGTTCGCCGCATCCGGGGCGCCATCATCGACGAGCTGCGCGGCATCGACTGGGTGCCGCGGTCGGTGCGCTCGAAGGCGCGCAAGATCGAGCGGGCGCTCAGCACACTCGAATCCGACCTCGGCCGCGAACCCTCCGACGAGGAGCTGGCCGACAGCCTCGACATCACCACCGAGGAGCTGGAGACCTGGCTGGAGCAGGTCTCCTACACCAACATCGCCGCCCTCGACGAGGCCCTGGACGTGGGACAGGGGGAGCACGTCGCCATCGTCGACACCCTCCAGGACACGTCATCGCCGTCACCGCAACAGAGCCTCGATGACGCCGAGATGAAGCGGCTGCTGCGCGACGCCATCGATCGGCTCAACGAACGCGAGCAACAGGTCCTCGCCTTGTACTACTTCGAAGGCATGACCCTCGGCCAGGTCGGCGAGATTCTCGGTGTCACCGAATCGCGTGTCTGCCAGATCCACACCAAGGCCGTGCTGCGGCTGCGCACCAAGCTCACCCAACAGCTGGCCTGAGGATCCACAGGCAGCCCGAACTCGTCGGCTGATCGTGGCCTGCATCTCGTAGCGTCGCCCGGGCGACGGCGGGTGATGATGTCGAGGACACCCATGCGCCCACTGGCCATCGCCCTGCTCGTGGCTGGGCTGCTCGGACCGTTCTTCACGGGCGGCGCCGCAAGGGCCCAGTCAGCGGAGGTCCCGACCCTCGATCGTGCCTACTCGTGGCCGCACGACGGCCCGCTCGGAGAACTGTTCGATCCCGGCGATTCGCCCTGGGGACCAGGTCACCGCGGAATCGACATCGTGGTCCTGCCCGACGACCCGGTGCGTGCCGTGGCCGATGGCGTCGTGACCTTCGCAGGCGCCGTGGCAGGAACGACGTGGGTCACGATCGAACACCAGCCGGGACTGCTGTCCACGGTCGGCGCACTGGCAGCGTTGGCCGTGGCGACCGGCGACACGGTCGGACGAGGCCAGGTCATCGGGACGACCACCGGCAGGATCCACGACGACGTCGCCGGCATCCACGTCAGCTTTCGGTGGGAGCAGCGCTACATCGACCCGTTGGAGGTCCTGCCGCCTCGGCACGCGCGCGGGCCCAGCCTGCTCGGACCCGGTGGCTGGCGCGCCGGCGACCCGTCCCAGACCAGCACGCCGAACGACCAGCCGGCCCCGGCGGCTGCCGCCGCGAGCCCGTTCCCGTCGACGCCCTCGCGGGCCGCTGCCGATGCCGTCTCCCCGCTCGCGGCCATCAGCAGCGTGGGCTTCCTGCCACCCGTCCCGGTCCGCGGCATCAACGACAGCCTGAGGGACACCATGACCCCGTGACGGTGGCGCGATCGTGGCCCGGATCGACCTGATCGGGACGCTTCGGTACGCTGGCAGCGGCCCGCCACCGCGGCGGGCTGTCGCATGTTCGGCCGGGCTCCCGCCCGACGATCGCGACGCACACATCTCACACGTCGGCTGACCCGGAACCCCGGTGCCCCAGGAGACCTCCCGGGGTGGGTTCTGAGGGGATGACGCCGGCGGAGGCCCAACCGAAAGCAGATTCCCCATGGCTGTCGTTTCCATGAGCCAGCTCCTCGAGGCTGGCGTCCACTTCGGGCACCAGACCCGCCGTTGGAACCCCAAGATGCGCCGCTTCATCCACTCGGAGCGCAGCGGCATCTACGTCATCGACCTGCGCCAGACCGTCGAGCACCTCACGCGTTCGTACGCGTTCACGCGCGACCTGGTCGCCGATGGCGGCACGGTGCTGTTCGTCGGGACCAAGAAGCAGGCCCGCGAAACCATCGAATACCAGGCCCAGCGCGTCGGCATGCCGTACGTGACCGAGCGCTGGATGGGCGGGATGCTCACCAACTTCGAGACGGTCAAGAAGCGCATCAGCCGCCTCAAGGAGCTCGAGGCGATGGCCAGCGAGGGCACGCACGCCCTCCTCCCCAAGAAGGAAGTGATCGGCCTCGAGCGCG